>JACAFD010000049.1 GCA_013388555.1 Nitrospirota bacterium
AGCGGAAAGAGACGGGCGAGGTCCGCCAACGGCCCAGGACAGAGCAGATCGAGCGACCAGCGCGGATACCGGGCCGCGAGTGACGCGATCACCGGCAAGCTCTGGACTAGATCTCCCAACCGGGCCAGTTGGATCAGCAGCGCACGCGCTCTGGCTTCTTCATCACGCCGCATGATGATGTGTAAGGACCGGCTCGTTTTCCTCGACGGCGCTGGCCAATTCGTTGAGACCGTCAAAAGCCGGATCCAGCAGCCGGATCGAATCATATTCGTGCCGGGCATCAGTCCAACGATTGAGACGGAGGAAGACACCTGCCAGAGCAAAGCGAAGACTGAGGTCACCGGGATTCCTGGTGACATACTGGTTCAGCAGAGGTTCCAACTGCTCCCATCGTTGCAAAGCTGTACCGGCTCGCAGCAGCCAGTGAAATGTTTCCGCATCGTCAGGATATTCCCTCACCACATCAAAAAATATCTCCCATGCGCTGAGGGGTTCGGCCAACCCCATTGCAGCCATGCCAAGCCCCAATTTTGCTTTGCGGCGATCTGCCCCACAGATTACTGCCTGTTCAAAGGCCGTCTTGGCCTCGGCAAACTGCTGCCGCTGCATCGACAGGATGCCGGACAACAACAGGCCCTCTCCATGCATCGGGCTACAACTCCGTAGCTCAGCGAGGAGACGCTCCGCCTCATCGAGCCGGCCTTCTTCAAGGGCAGCCTCGGCCAACACTGTGTAGCCATGTACATCCGGCTCGATCGCCAGAACTCGTTTCCAAAACGAAAGCCGCAGAGCCGGCGCATTGACAAAATGACACACCAAGGCTCCCCAACGAAGCACCCATGCGTCATTCGGCCATTGATCGATGCAACTCAGGAGAATCTTGACCCGCGCAAAGTCCTTCCTCTGTGCGGCAGACTGGGTATCTGCCACGAACTGCCACGCGGCCCGATCGGCATGAGAGTTCAGCGATTCGAGTTGGGTGTGAAGCAAGCCATCCTTACTGGTGCAGACACGGCAGGAAAGCCCATCCCCCATGTACAAGACGTCTTCGTCCGGGATCCACCACTTGTGGGCCCAGCGCTCGAGCAACCGACGCGCATTGTCTTTCTCGTGCGCTTTCCGGCCGGGCGTTTGACTTTCCAGGTGATAGACGACGCTGTCGGGCCGATAGATGATGTGCCAACCCTGTTCGCGAATTTTCAGACAAAGATCGACGTCTTCGAATCCGTTCTTGAACCCTTCATCGAACCGGCCGACTTGTTCAAAGACGTCTCGTCGCACCAGCATGCAGGCCCCGGTAACAGATTGGAATTCACGCCGCCGATTGACCATAGGCGAGTCGGCTGGAAATTGACGATAGATATGATACGGCAGCAACACGACCCGCGAGAATGCGACGCCGGCATGTTGAATGGTGCCGTCTTCGTACAGCAGCTTACTGCCGACTACCGCGACATCGGGGTGATGTTCAACCTCATCCACCAGAGCATTCAACCAGCCCTCGGTCGGGATGGTGTCATTGTTCAAGAAAACGAGAAATTCTCCCCGCGCCGCTTTGGCTCCCTGGTTACAGGCGACGGCAAAGCCATAGTTTTCAGGATTCCGGATGACCTGCACGTCTCCGCCCAACGCAGTGAGAAACTCCGCTGTGCCATCGGTTGAATCATTGTCCACGATGATGACTTCATATTCCGCCAGCGTGGTCACTGAAGCCAGCGTGGTGAGGCATTGGCGAGTCAGCTCGATCTTATTGAATACGGGGATGATGATCGAAGTCTTGAAACGAGCGTTCGACGACGCGCATGCTGTGGCGGACGGGATGGAGCCCACACCCTGTTCTACAGCTTCGCAGATGCCCCATGCATAGGCGGACTGTAAAAGCGTTTGATAGACAGGAAAGAGCACGCGTTGGAGATAGGTCCGGTCAAACCGTTCCGCGCCGGAGCGGATCAGCGCCAATTGCTGCAGATTGGGCTTTTCCAGCTCTTGTGCAACTTGCATGATCCGTGCGATCTGAGCCTCCCCGAGTGCGTGACGTGAGTTGAGAGCATCGTCGATTTTCAGATAGGTACGCCTCAACCCAGGATGTTTACGTGCCAGAACGACCGCCATGTGGCCGGCCTTGCGCTGTCGTTGGACGAATCCTGCTAAGGTGATCTCATGGTGGTGACAGGTTACAGCCATGGCGTTGTAATGCAGCTGCAGACCTTGAGCACTCAAACGGTATCCCAACTCCACATCGTCATAGGCTGGATAGGTGAAGTCTTGATCGAAGAGAACGGGCTGATTGAGCAATAGATCTCGCTTCACCGACAGATTGCTGGTGTAGAAGAGTCGAAAGTCGGCCTTTCCTTCCCGCACCTCATGGAACGCAAACTGCTGGCCTCCTTCCGGGGAAACGATAAATTTCATGAAGGGGGTCACTGAAATTTCGGGAGACCAATCGATAAAGCCCAGCATGGCATCCATTTCACTCGGATGACGCTCGTGAAATGTCGCATGCGCCTCGAGGAAGGACGGCTCCGGAATCATATCGTCGCCCGTGATGACGACCACACGGCCTTCAGCCCCTCGAATGCCGAGGTTGCGGGCCGCATTGGCACCGGCATGCTCTGCCGCCAGAACGCGAAGGGCGAAAGGAGCCTTGAACTGCCGGAGCATCGCGACCGTGTCATCGGAGGATCCATCATCCACGACAATCACTTCAAACTGTTCAGGCGCAAAGGTCTGAGACATCAAGGCCAGCAATGTTTTCCGTAAGATGGCTCGTCGATTGTATGTCGGGATCACGACGGTGAGAGCGAATCGCACAGGAGAGGGAACTTGCCGTGCAGCATGGTTCACAGTGGGCTGTGGGCTGGTTTGCGGCAACTTCGGGGCCGCCGCAAGTAGGTCACGAAGTTGCGCAACCGGTCTGTCGAGACGATAGGCCCACCGCAACAACCGTTCATAATGTTGTTGTGCCATCGCCTCCAAGGGTTTGGAATGCCCACCGACTTGCCGCCTCTGTAGAAGCGCGAAGCCTTCTTCTAACAACTGCTTGCCCGCCTCCATGTCTCCCCTGGTCAAATTGGGCGTGTGCATGGGAATCTGGTGACCGCCGTAGTCTTTCCATTGCTCTGAATCGATCCAACCCTCGCGAAGGCCTTCCTTGTGAAGCGGTGTGCCGGGGTAGGGAGTAATGATCGTGACGCCGATCGTGTCCGGTTTGTATCGCTGAATCAAGTCGTAGGTGGCGACGAGCGATTCGCGGGTTTCTTGTGGAAGTCCGACGATGAAAAGAAAATGAAGACGGATCCCGAGCAGGCAGGTCTTCTCGCGCAGATGGGCCAGCATCGGGATTGTCAGGCCCTTTTTACCCTCTCTCAGATTCATAACCTGTTCATCGCCCGTCTCCACCCCGACCAGCAGACCGACGCAGCCGGCTTTGCGCATCTTCTCCAGCAAGGTATCGCCGAGACAATCAACTCGCGTTTCACACACCCACTCGAGCGCCCAACCGGCGGCGATAATGAGGTCACAAAGCCTGGCGATCCGCTCCTGATTGAGCGTGAAGGTCGCATCGCGAAAATAGATCTTGGTAATGCCCTGCCGTTCGACGACGTCTTTTAACTCGGCAAAGATGCGCTCGGGCGTTTGCGATCGCCATTTGACCCCTTCGACCAACGGATAGGGACAGTAGTACCCGCAGGGATAGGGACAGCCCCGGCTGGTTTGTAATGTCGCGACGGAAGTGCCGAGCAGCGGATAGCGATAGCGCTCGTTGGGAAGGAGATCGCGGGCAGGAAACGGGAGCTGATTGAGGTCCTCGACCGGCGATCCCTCATCGAAGTGGAGCGAGGGGGCGGTATCAGCCGAGCCTGATTCGAGCCAGGCAGTGCCGGCTGTTCCCCGACCGTAGACAATGTCGGCGATCGTGAGGTCTGCTTCGCCATGAATCACCAGATCGGCCTCGCTTCTCTCCAGCAGCGCCCTCAATACACCATGGTCACGGACCAGGGTCTTTCCAACGATTCTTGCCCCTGGATGTCGACGGCGAAGCTCCGCGAGAAACACGGCATCTTGTTCCAGGGTGGGAAGCGATACGGTTCCCACCACAACATCCCATTGATGGCCTTCCAATCGGGCATAGACCGCTGCTGCATCCAAGCCCAACGGGTCGGCGTCGATCAGATCGACCGTTTCGCCTGTCCGGAGCAGAGTGGCGGCCATGACGGCCAGGTCCAGCGGGGGCAGCAACATGTCCTCGTTGCCGTCAAAGCCGAGGCCGCCCGCCATACTCCGACTGACCGGACGGACCGAGAGGGAGGGGCTGTTGATTAGTGCGATACGCATAGGCTCTCCTGGGGTCGCATGGGTAGCCGGCCGAGTGCGATCAGCCGTTCTTCCGATCCACCGGCATACGCTAGGGCAATGGCTTTGGTCAGCCATTCGTAATCCGTGTCTTTCATCTTGGCTTCGTTCGGCGTTCGGTTGGATCCATTGAAAGGGTCCACCATCGTCAATCCCTTCTTCTCCACCTCCTCCGCCATCCCGCTGCCTGGTGTCGGCGTAAAGTAGCTGCTGCTGAGGTGGTCCGGTTTGATCTTCCACACCATACGGACTGTGTCCATGACTTCCGCTCTGGTTTCCGTCGGGGCGCCGAACATGATATTGGCCCAGACTTTGATGCCATACTCTTTGCAAATAGCGGCAGCCTTCAGGTTTTCCTCGACCGTGGTTTCCTTCTCGAACATATCGAGTATGCGTTGGCTGCCGCTCTCGAACCCGATCATGGCCCATGCCAGTCCAGACTCGGCCATCTGCTTGACGACGTCAGGATACCGGCACATCAAATCGGCGCGCATCTGACAGATATAGGGCTCCGTGAAGCCGGCGGCTTTATATTGGACACAGAATTCACGGCTCCAACGGTGGTTGATGAAGAATAGATCATCGTGTGCCATCCAGCTGTTGAATTTGAATCGTTCTTTCAGATACCTCAACTCGCCGATGACGTTCTCCTGACTCCGCATCTTGATCCGATTGCCGAACACGGCCCGTTCGGCCGGTTGACAAAAATTACATTTGAACGGACAGCCTCTGCCTGCATTGGTCGTCACAAACGGTGTTGGCATACCCGGCATCATCGGTGTGGCCAGTTCGCCGCTCATATCGAACAGGTCGCGGTCTACCCAGGGAATTTCATCCAGGACCGGGCCTTCGCCGATGATGAGGCGGTCTGCCGGCTTCCCCGCTGCAAGTGCGTTGAGCAATTTGACGAAGCTGATCTCCCCCTCCTGCGTAATGATATGGTCGATGAGACGATTCGCCATCACTTGTGATGTCTTGATGGTGGCATGGACCCCGCCAAGCACGACGATGGCATCTTCCCGCTCTTCCTTCAGGATCCTGATCGCACGAACAACGTCAGGGTAGTGAAGACTCCAGGAGGTCAGGGCCCAGATTTTAGACGCCCGCCGGCGAACCTCTTCCCGGAAATGACTCCAGTCTCGCAACGTGCGGAGATCGATCAGATCGACCGTATGACCGGAGGCCTTTGCTGCTGCGCTGAGTGACGCAAGACCATGGTCGATAAAGTTGGCATCGATGGTCGGCTTCTTCCGGAAACTGTCGAACCCCGGCAGTGCGATCCCTGGGAAAATCATGGTCACATGCATGCCATGGCTCCCGGTTGTCGGCGCAAGGCCGCCAGAAGAGCCGGCAGCTGGCCGCTTGTGTCATACCACTGCAGGGTCGCCGCGAGTCCACGAGACAGAGACCAGCGTGCGTAGGGGCCGATCTCCGCGCGAAGCCTGCTGTTGTCATAGCAACGGTGGCACTGGTCCTGAGAGCCCATCAAGACATAAGCAAAGTCCGGCGCAATCGGAAGCGACCGTCCGGGCGGTGCGACGGGCACGCGCATCAGCTGAACGCGATCTGTCAATTGCGTAAGGCTTGCAAGTTTGGTGAGATAGCCCTCGACCGTAACCTGCTCCTCCCCTGTTATGTTGTACGTGCCGGCAAGCTCACGATCGAGGGCTCGACGCAGGCCTTCGACGAGATCATCGATGAACAACGGTTGAAACATCCGATGTCGGAGCCTGGTCCAGATAGTTCGAATCGGCGTGGCCCCCAGCAAGGCCAGGAGGGAGGGGTGAAGAAACCAGGCGCTCCCCGGCCCATAGATGTTGCCGATGCGAAGCACGAGCGCCCGATGGCCCGGCAGCGATCCCCACTCGGTCATGAGGGCTTCCGCCTGAACTTTCGACTGTCCATAATCGGAAATCGGGCGACAGGCCATGTCTTCCCGAAGAGGAATCTCGGATTCTGATGCGAGGCCCTGCGCCTCGATGCTGCTCGCATACACAACGTAGGGAATGGCCAGCGCATCCGCCAGAGCGAGGACCCGGCTGGTGCCATCGACATTCGCGGCCCTGAGCATAGGGCTGCTGACAGAGACATCCGCCGCAAAGTGGAGCAACGCGTCGGCCGGTTCGAGCATCTCCGGGCGCGGGATGCGATGCGCATCGGCAACATCGCAGGCGACAACCTTGCACCCCTGCTTGGCAAGCGCCTCCGCCCGTGGCGCCGACACATTCCGCGTGAGTATGGTGACACGCGTCTTCTCTTTCATGAGGCGGGCACTGATCTGTGAACCAATGAAACCGGCCCCTCCCGTGATGATCACGTGGCGCAGACGTTTTGCTGGGCTTTGATGCATTGACAAGTCCTGTTGTGAACTCCAGACATGACTCAAACTATTGGCAAGCAGGTGCAAGGTCTACGCCACCTGTTGCGAGATTGAACGGAAGGAAAATAGGCCTCTGGTGGCGGGTTGGGGCGAGGCGAGCATCTGAGAGAGAGATCCTGCAGGGCAAGAATTACCTAGCTATCGGCAAATCCGTCATGGTTCTGACGTCGGCGTCAAAAATCCCCAATCGGTTTGCCGCTGCATCACAGAGTACTCAATGGCTTTTTGCACGTTCCCTCCCCATCCGCGGAACTCGATGGACTCTTTCCCGTCATAGCGAAACTCGATTCCAAGCAGGAGGGTGCCGTCTCGTTCTGCAATATTCTTGATCGCGCCGGCAAGTTTCGAGATATGCCCGATCCCGATCAGCTCGAACTCTAAGTAAACCGTGGCACCTAACACCAGCTCGTCGGGTGCCCTCTTCAGCATAATCCGGCAACCGGACAGGCTGAGGTCTTGCAACAAGCCGCCGATGGGGGCCGGCCCATGCGCCAGGGTAAGCATCGCACCGCTTTGGGTAGTTTGACTCAGGAGCAACGGTTCGTTGCTGGCGACACGGGCGTGCTTACGCAGATGGATCTCCTCGGTCCTCCGGGGAAATGCGAGGTACAGAAGGGGAAGCGGGGACATCTGCGTCATGCAGACTTCGCTCTGATACGCGACGAGCTTGCCGGCCACCATAGAACGAACGAGGCAGCGGGTTCCCGTTTCGCATGGAACCGCTTGCCCGAAATGGAACGGCCATTCGCAAATCAGCCAGGCCCGCTCTCTCCATCCCAGCAACGTGGACCCGCAGTTCACTGTGTCTTGACCGGATCCGATGACCAGCTGAAGTGGCAATCCAACCTTGAGAATAGAGGACTGTGCGGGAGCATGCTCTGGTTCCATTATGCCGCTTCCTTATCAAGATAGGCGCGGGGATCGATCCCCAAAGTGGCCGGATCGAGGATCGACGCGATCGCCTGCTTCGGATGGTGAAACCGGGCTGCAAGGTCGAGATCGAGAGGAGTGGATCGATGGTGCCCGGCTTCATCCGTGATCAGTACGATCAGGGGTCGGAGTGGAGCCTGGTGATTGTATTGCTTCACAATCGCCCTCTCCCCGGTATTGAGCGAGACACAGGAACCGACAGGGTAGACCCCTACAACCTGCACGAACTGCTGGACCAATGTTCCGTCCACATGGCCTTGAGTTCCCAATTTATAGAGCATCTGAAGTGTATCGTGCGGTGTTTTCCCTTTGTGATAACAACGGTCACTCGTCACGGCATCGTAAATATCAACAATGGCGGCAATGAGACCGAACTGACTGAGGTCTGCTTTGGATCGTCGGTTGGGATACCCCGTCCCGTCGACGCGCTCATGGTGTTCCAGCGTGGCCTTCAGAAACATATCGTTGAGTCCGGTGGTATTCGACAGGATCTCCGCCCCGCGCAGGACATGTTGTTTCATGATCTCGAACTCGCCGGCCTCGTAGCGCCCCGGCTTATTCAGAATTTCCACCGGGATGAGTGTTTTGCCGATGTCGTGCAACAGCATGCCTGTTCCGAGCTGAAGCAATAGCACGCGCTCATACCCAAGATGTCTTCCGACCGACAGTGCCAGAGCCGACGTGTTGACGGAATGGAAGAACGTGTATTCGTCAAACTGCTTGAGGCGCGTCAAGCTGGTGAGTGCATCAGGGTTGCGCAGGATACTATCGGACATGTTTTCGACAACTTCACTGACTGCCTCCATATTCAACGCGCGGCCCATCCGGACGTCTTCCATCGCCTGTTGGATGATCAGCTTTGCGGCTGTGTAGGCTCGTCTTGCCGCCGGCAGCTCTTCGACAAACGGGATGGTCGACGGTTCCGGCTTTAGGGGTGGCGCGATCGGCTGGGAGGGTTCAACCTCCGCAAGCATCGCCGGCGTGGCCGAGCCGGATTCCAGATCCACGCCGTCAGCCTCGACATCGAGATGTTGGACACCACTGGCATACAGTTGCTCGATTTGTATTGATGACGTAATCCTGAACCGATGACGCAAGAAGGGCGTAGCCAGCCAGGAGCGGTCAAGTTTCTCGACCGTCATGCCGATTTTCAGCTGATCGATGGAGATTCGCTTGCGCATCGTAACTTCTCGGGTAGATAGGCTGAAGGGGTTCAGGCTGAAGTATTCGGAGCTCCGGCCTTCAGCCTAAAAGCCCTCAGCCTATCTACCTGTTAGGTACCATCGAACACCAACATGTCCTGATGGACTCTATCGGTGTCGAAGGGAGAATCTTGAGTGGGCGGCAGGCAGGCAGTGTCTGTCCCGTTTTCCTTCTTCTGTCGCGCTTTTCCCGCCAGCCTTGCCCGTTAAGTTCAGCTCGCTTTATCCCGATAGCATAGTGCGGGGACAGGCGCCGCCGACTGCGGCAGTGCCTGTCCTACTGCTCCTCAGACAGGGACAGGGGCCAAAAAGAAGGCCGCCAGTCTCCAACAGACCTAGGCGGCTTACATGAGACGAGTGAAAACAATCACGATTGACCAACTCAAGCCAGGCATGTTCATTGTTGGAATGGACCAGCCTTGGTATCGAACTCCCTTCCTCATCCATAAACGATTCATTCGCGATACGAAAGAGATCGACCTGCTCCGACAGATTGGGGTCAGACAGCTGAAGATCGACTCCTGCCAAGGCCTCGATGTGGAGCCGGAACCGTCAGTAGGCGCGGACCCGTCACCAGATACACAAGAAAAAACAGCCGTCGCTCCCCAGCTAAACCCTGTAGCGCAGCCTGCCTCGCCAGGAAAACTTTCACAACCCGCCTCCAACACCGAGCGGAGTGCAGCTCAGCCGCACGCGCCTGCCGCTCAGCAAGACACTCCGACCACATCGATCACAAAGGAACAGGCCGCAGCTGCCCAACAGACATATCACCAGGCGGTCCGGTCGATGGAACAGATGTTTGAAGAATTAGAATCAGGAAGAGTTCCCCGGCCGGACAGGTTGCAGTTGGTCGTCTCGGATGTACTTACACGAGTGCTGGATGATGATGCCACCATGCTCAATATGCTCTCTCTTCAGAAGATGAAACGGTTCGATCGCACATTGGCGTCGCACGCACTCGATGTCTGTACCCTCGCGCTCATTGTGGCGCATGACTATGGGATTGTGGAGGCAGAGCTGGAAGTGCTCGGCGCCGGTGCGTTGCTGCATGACATCGGCTACATCCGGTTGCCGCGGAATCTGTACCGTAGGAGCCACGACCTCACCGATCAAGAGCGCACAGTCATGCAACAACACCCTGCGCTGGGACTGGCGATCTTACGGGATGCGAAAGAGGACAGGAGCGCGGTCGTCCGGATTGTCATGGAACATCATGAATGCTGCGACGGGAGCGGATTTCCGCATAAGCTTAAGGGAGACTCCCTCTCGATCTTGGCACAGCTGGTCGGCCTGGTAGATATCTATGACGGCATGGTGAGTCGCCGTGGAGGGCGCCCGGCGATGCTGCCGCATGATGCCATCCGACAGTTGTTTCGCCTGGGAGATACAGGACACTATCCAAAGGATCTGCTCCAAACTATGATCGGCAGTCTGGGCGTATATCCGATCGGCAGCCTGGTTTTGCTGAACACGGGAGAACGGGCTGTGGTTGTGGGAATGAATCGCACGCAGAGGCTCAAACCGGTCGTCAAAGTGATTACAGGGCCGCAGGGAGGGGCTTTTATCGTGCCGATCCGCATCGATCTTGGAGCGCAGGCGTCAGGGACATCAGCCCGGGCCATTACGAAGGTGCTGGACCCCCTGCATGAACGGGTGAATGTGGCCATGTTTCTTGACGGTATCCACGCAGAGGCGGCCTGATGAAACACGCCTCAAACAATCGCGTGAAGACATCTCGTTCTTTGCGATCACCCATAGCCCAGAGCCATCTGAACCCTGCTGTGCTGGACACGCTCCCGATCGGAGTGCTGCTGCTCGACAGCCGTCTTTGCATCATCTCTATGAATGCTGAGGCCGCCCGCCTCCTGGGGCACTCGGCTGATTCCTGCCCATCCAAACCGCTTCAGGCAGTATTGCCGCAGCAATCTGGGACACTCAACCACAACATCGCGACACGGATTCAAGCATCCCGTTCCGATGGTTCCCCAATACAAGGAGCCAGGACCACGCTCGCAAGTTCTACGCATGAATCACATCCGGTTGAATGGAGTTATGTCCCATTAGATGAAGCTGATTCAGGCGGGGTGCTGACGATTCGCGATCTGACTCGTGAGAGGGAATTGCAGCAAGATTGCGACCGCCTGGCACAGGTGGCAGAAGAAAGTCCTTCCCCCATTATCGAGTTGGACTCCGATGCCAATCTCGTCTATGCGAATCCAGCGATGGCGCAATTACTGCAACGGTTTGGTTATGGCGCGAGCGGATTTCCTGCCGTCTGTCCCGGCGGGCTGTCGAAGCTCGTCCAACGCTGTCTCGAGTCAGGACAGGAAATACGGGGAGAAGAAGTCCGGTTAGCTCAGGCAAGCTTCTCGTGGATTTTCTGCCCGGTCCCCTCGCATCAGTTGGTCCGTGGCTATGCGGTCGATATGACCGACGTCCAAGCAGCACAAGAGGAGCTACGCCGGGCAGCAGAGCATCTTCACACCAGCAATCGCCAGTTGGATCAGGCGCTCCAGGCAGCGCAGAATGCTGCTCGAGTGAAAGATTCGTTCCTGGCGACTGTAAGCCACGAGTTACGGACGCCGATGAACGGAGTCATTGGAATGACCGGTCTCTTGATGGACACGGAGCCATCTGAGGAACAACAAACCTATATTGAAACCATCCGTCAGTGCGGCGAGGCATTACTGAACCTGATCAACGATATTCTTGACTATGGAAAAATCGAATCCGGCAAACTCGACATGGAGTGTATCGACTTCAACCTTCGCGCGACGGTGGAAGATGTCTTAGGCCAATTCGCGGAGCGGGCGCAAACGAAAGGGCTGGAAATCACCGGCCTCGTGCATGCGGCCCTTCCGACAGGCCTCCGCGGCGATCCGGGGCGGCTTCGTCAGATCCTGACAAATTTCGTCGGCAATGCGATCAAGTTTACCGAACAGGGTGAAGTGACGGTTCAAGCCTTCCTTGAGAAGGACCTCGCCGATGCGGTGGTCGTCCGATTCGAAATCACGGACAGCGGAATCGGTATCCCCCCGGAGGTACAGGCTCGACTGTTCCAACCGTTTACCCAGGCTGATAGCTCTACATCACGCAAATACGGGGGAAGCGGTCTGGGGCTCGCGATTTCGAAGCAATTAGTCGAGCAGATGGGCGGCAACGTCGGCATCCTCAGCCAACCGGGGCGCGGCAGTACATTCTGGGCCACCGCCCGCTTTCTCAAACAAATGACCTCCCCTCTGGCCATCATGCCGTCGGCTGAGCTGACCGGACGCCGCATCCTTATCGTAGACGACAATGAATCGAACCGGATCATTCTCCATCACCTGGCCACAGGATGGGGGATGGTTGATGATCAAGCCCAGGATGCAGCCTCAGCCATAGCATTGATCGAGCAGCAGGCAGAGAAAGGCCTATCGTACGATGTCGCTGTTGTTGATATGTTGATGCCTGGGAAGGACGGGCTCCAACTCGCCAAAGAACTAAAAATGCACCCGGTTGGATCTCTCGTCCGTCTTGTCGTCCTGACCTCGCTCATTCAACGAGGGCATGCCGAACTGGCACGCCAAGCCGGGTTTGTCGCCTATCTCACCAAACCGGTCCGCCACGACCAGCTTGCAAACTGTTTGAGAACCGTGCTGGGGTTGCCGGCACTTGTGGGGCAAGGGACAGTGCCGCCGGTTACTACGCCCGCGCCGCAACTTATTACGCGGCACACTCTAGCGGAGACGGGGTCGGCTCTGCGAATTTTGGTGGCTGAGGACAATCTGATCAATCAGAAACTCACTGTTCGCATGTTAGAGAAACTCGGCCTTCAATCGGATGTTGTGGAGAACGGTCAGGAAGCGCTGAGAGCCTTAGCCCGAAGCTCCTATGCCATCGTCCTCATGGACTGTCAGATGCCGCTCGTCGATGGCTTCGAGGCAACCAGACTCATTCGCCAGCGTGAAACGGCGCTTCAGGAATCTGCTGCGGCCGATACCCCCGAGACATACCATATTCCAATCATTGCGGTGACGGCCAATGCCATGCGTGGAGATCGAGAGCGCTGTCTCGCAGCCGGAATGGACGACTACCTCACCAAACCTCTCCGGAAAGAAGATCTCAAGGGAGCCCTTGACCGCTGGCTTCCAGTCTCCAGTCAATCGAACGTCTACCATGCCCGGGAGGCAGAAGAGAATGCAGAAGGACACGATAGCAGGTCTCTCCCTGTCATCTTTGATGCGGCTGCGATGATACGAAATATCGGAGGCGACCGCGCATTAATGGAGGAGCTGGTTGACCTGTTCTTGCAGCGCTATCAAGGCATGTTGGAGGGAATCCGCGCCGCCCTGGCCGACGGAGATCGGCAGGCTGTGGAGCAGGCAGCGCATCTACTCAAAGGGACAGCCAGCAACCTCTGCGCATCGGAGGTGGTATCATCTGCTGGTCAATTGGAAGCGCTGGGGCGACTCGGCACGCTGGTTGAAGGCCCGATCCTCTATGTTCAGATTGAAAAAGCGGTGCTACGCCTCGTTCAGATTCTGGAGGAGCAATGCCAGGCGCAGACCAAGTCTCGGAAGCGAGCAGCCTAATAGCCGATCGAGCCGAGCGTTTCACGCCTAACGTTTCACGCTCCTAGGCCGGAATCGCCTCGGCAAGCGGAAGGATCCGGCCACGCTCGGCATGTCTTGAAGCGGAAAATACTGGATATCGAGTGGGATAGTCCTCGGAAAGCACAAGTTGCTTGCAGAGGCGTGTGCGAGGATTCATGAGCAGCGGGCCACGAAGGTTGGCGGTCACTGCTGACGGATCATCAGATGGAATGGTCAGAATAACCGCAAGGCCCAACTCGTCAGTCTCACTCCCCTCCACCTCGCCACGCGCCTCCGGCGAAATTGTGACTTGATAGTTCTCATTGAACAACACGGGATCGATGACCACGAACGCAAGGGACGCCTCTTCCGCACAGTGCAGCCATTTGAACGGCGCATCGGTATCATGATCGAGAATCACATAGCGGGTCCATTCTGGAAACCCGAGCAGGCCTGACGGAAAGATCAGCAACGATTCAGCAGAGACATTCAATTTACCAAAGCGAGTGGATGCAACAATCATCACGACGGCTCCTTACGTTCAAGCGATTTTCCTGCGCAACAATCGTTGAAAGACATCGAGCGGAACCACCGGCGTCCGTGCCGCGAGCTGGTTTTCCTCCTGAATCCTGACACAGACCTCATCACGATGCACTTCGATCGTTCGTGGCGCTTCAACACCCAGGCGAACCTGCCCATTCTTAATCCCTAACACCACGATCCGAATGTCCGGACCGATGGCCACACCTTCACCACGTTTTCGTGTCAGGACCAGCATCCGTGCAGTCCGATCTCCGCCGAATCACCCACCAGACTCTGTCGGCGTTTGCATTCAAAACTGTAAAATCGGAACGTTCTCGAGCCTCCAACATTCTTGTTCGCTCAACCTCAACCTTAGCCTCAACCTATCTCAGAACGGCTGTCAGCGGAGAAACCTCAGAAGCGAGAGATCAAACAGCCGTGAGAACGTTTGGCTGGTCGCTTCATACGCCGTTTCCTGAAGCTTCAGCTCAGTCAGCGCCGTCGCCAGATCTGTGTCGGTTTGATCTGAGAGTACTTTCTGAATGGCCTCTGACACCACCAGCGAGATCCCGTACGCCTGGTCGAGACGATTGGCAATGGCACCGATCTGCCCTTGGGCAAGACTGATTTGACCGATTGCCTCGTCGAGATCTCCGATGCCCACTTCAATCCCGGCCCCATTGTTCGTCTCCAAGGCGGCAAGTAGGTTGCTGAGATCGTCAAAGATGTTCGTGGTGGTACCCGTGAACACCTGATCGCCGGGAAGGACGATCTGTGTGGTTTGGTTCGGGCCGACCGCAATGGACTGACTCTCGCTATTGCCCTGATAGGAGACAGCGTCGCCGACGCCTAACACGAATGGAGCGGCATCAATCTTCGTTCCGGCAAATACCGGTTGGCCGTTGACTTCAGTATTGGCAAGCTGGACCAATTGCCGATGCAGTTGACGAACCTCCTGAGCGATCGTCACCCGTCCCTGCGCAGACGTCGTGTCGCTCCTCGCTTGCACGGCAAGTTCTCGTACGCGACTGATCAGATTTTGAGTCTGCCCCAGGGTCTGATCGGCCACTGCGACACGCGCGGTCCCGAATTCTATATTTCTGAGCCACTGACCGTTGTCGGCCAGCGCGGACTTCTCAAGGATGGCCTGCCCGAACACGCTGGGATCATCAGAAGGTTTGGCGATACGTTGCTGGGACGCGATCTGTTCATGCACCCGGACAATATGTTCCTTAATGCGCTGTAAGCTCCCGGTCGTCGAACCGAACAGCTGTTGATCCGCCACTCTCATGGTCAGGCTCCCTTTTTTGACAGGATAAGGTTAAAGCTCAGGCGGAGACTAAGCTCCGGAGTTTCGCTCAACCTTAACCTCGACCTCAGCCTATCTCGCGCAGCTATCCTGCGCGTGTTCATCGCTTGATAGATAAGATGGTTTGAAACATCTCATCCGCCATGACAATCATGCGCGAAGCCGCCTCAAAACTCCGCTGATACTGGAGAAGGTTGGCGAGCTCTTCGTCCATCGATACTCCAGAGATGGACGCACGTTGAGACGTCAACTGGTCATGAAGAATCTGTTGCGACTTCAGATTCGCTTCGACTCCCTGTACGGTCGAACCGAAACCTCCAGCGATCGTGCTGTAATACTCTTGAAAGGTCGCATTGCCGAAAGAGGCGAAGTCCATATTCCTGAGACCGGCCAAAGCCAGGGCATTGGCATTATTGCCCGGGACTCCTATCGCAGTCGACGACGCCGCGATCTGGCGGACATTGGTCAATGAGACGGCCATCGTACCGGCGGTTGTTCCAGTCGGCGTGAACAAGTCCTGATTGGTAGAGCCATCTAGTCCGAACCCCAATCGATGCTGTTGATTGACCTGCGTAACAACTTCCGAGGCCAATGTATCGAGAGAGACCCGCAACAACGGAATGGTGTGATCGCGCACGTCCAGGAGCCCTTTGAGTTTCCCGCTTTGAATCACTGACGACAGATTCGTGGTGGGCCCAGCTCCTGCGTCATAATGCACATCCAGCAGTCCATTGTTGCCGAGATCCGGAACCCCGACCAGTTGGTAGACCCGTTCCTTGTCCACCAGAACCTGTCCACGGCCGGCAAATACCGTCAATTGGCCGGTGGCATCTTCGATCGATGACACCTCGATCAACTCGCCCAAACCTGCGAGGGCAACTCCTCGTTGATCGCGCAAGTCATTGGCATGTTGTCCACGGGACTCAGCGTCGGCAATCTTGGTATTCAAGTCCGCAATCTGATTGGCCAGCCGGTTCGCATCCGTGATGGCCTGGCCGACTTGACGATCAATCGACTCCTGTGCCGAAGTCAAATCCGCGGCAGACTGATTGAGTCGTGCGGCGAGCGCAGTGGCTTTTGAGAGGAACACAGTTCGCGCAGACAAGTCGCTCGGGCTGGTCGCCACATCCTGAAGAGCAGCAAAAAATTCATTGAGCCCCGCCCCGATACCTTGATTCTTGGCATCCCCGAACAGCGGCTCCAGTCGCGCCAGGGTGTTGCTCGAAGCGGTAAACTCTCCCATCCGTTCACGCGAAGCGAGGAGCTGCGCATCGACAAAAGAATCGAATGCACGTCGAATCGACTCGGCATGCACGCCGGTGCCGATCTGGCCAGGAGATCCGTTCTCCGGCCTGTTCTCAGCCAGAGTGACCTCTTGTCGGGAATATCCCGGCGTATTGACGTTCGCAATGTTGTGGCCCGCGACGGTGATGGCTTGCTGGGCGGTAAACAAGGCGGACTTGCCGATGTCCACCAGTCTGTTAATGGCCATGTGGCACTCCACCGGGTTGCCGCACTTGAAGAAGGTTGAGGGTAAGGTCAAGGTTGAGCAAAGATCGGATCTTCATCGTTTCACTCTCTGTCTCAACCTTAACCTCAGCCTCAACCTTCCCCTCACGCCGCTACCCCTTTTGACGAAACATCATGGCACCCATACCACAGTCACGAGGTTCTCCGGAGTTTGAGTAAAGCCCCAGAGGAGCCGTGGCCTGGCGCACGACGTTCAGCCCTTTTCTGATGAAAATTTGAAGGCTGTTCAGGATGCCGGCATTGATCGATATCTCGTGTCGAAGCGCGCGGATCTTCCCGGCCATCCTTGTATACAGTGTTTCCAACCGCTGAGCCTCTCCTGTCTCGAGCCGTTCCAGAATAACGCTCAGAGAAATGGTCGACGGAGCGAGATTCCAGTGACCAGCCAACTGCGCCACCCACGCCGTTCGTTCCGTTTCAAGCTGATGAAGACCATTCAACAGCTCGGCTCGCTGATGATTGACCTCGGCCATATCCGTTAATTTCAGTGCGCGAAGGACTTGTCGTTCTCGCTGAATATTGTGCGCCAGCGCATCGCACTGGGCCTCTTCACGGCGTAGGATGTGATCGAGTTGCTGGAGAGCCGTCACAATGTCCTGCATGGCTTTGGTATCCGTGGAGTGTGAGAACGTGAAGCGTATCTCGTTTTCGCGCGAGACTCGCGAGGCGGGGTGAAGGCTGAAGACTGAAGGCTGAAGTGTTCGGATCTCCGATCTCTAGCCTTCAGCCTGCACCCCTTCAGCCTTTCCAACCTATTAAAGAACCGCGTCGGTGAGCGTCTGACGTATGAGCGCGTCGGCAACCTCTTTCCCCGACACTGAATAGGTGCCGGCATCCACTGCCCGGCTAATCCTCTCGATCCGCTCCTCTCGTGCGGCATCCGGCTGATCGGCCAGCGCTTTGATCCGCTGGATCTCTTTGGCCCGATCTGAAATCTGCACACGATCCTGGCGTCCATCCTGTTGGGTCCGCTGCTTTGCACTGACCACCTCGGTTTCTTGGATCCCGAGTAGGAGCTTGGCAAGATGATCTGGCTTACCATGACCGGAGATCTGCATAACGGTGGCTCCTCTCTATTCGTTCCTCTATTGGTGCACTCCAGCACTCTCGAGAGGGTGGGAGGCGATCCTTGTCGGTTACAGTATCGGCTACCGATTCTGAAAACTTGAGGGAGGGAGCATATTTTCTGTATACTCCTGAATCATTTTTGCCAAGCCAAGCCCCCCTGCCTGGGAAGCCAATCGACCGATTTCCTGGTCATAGAATGAGTAAAAGTAGGTCCCTCCCTTGTTCTCCAGTGCTCCCTTTGGGACTGTTTCTCTCATGACTTTCAACAGATTAGAGATAAAGTAGGCTTCAAATTCATGGGCTGCCCCCTGTAGGTCCGCCAGTTGATCCTTCCGATCCTTAATACGTATCTCTGGAGTCATCAACAGGCCATGTTGAGTCTCAGCTATCTTACCGATGGAGCTGAGAGCCGTCTCAGCGTAATTCAAGATGTCACCATAAAGTCAGTAATACGCTACAAATCAGTATCTTGGCTAAATTACGTCAAGATTAGCTTGAAGTGCTCCGGCTGCTTTGAGGGCAGATAAAATCGCCACCAGGTCCCTGGGGGTCACCCCGACCGCATTCAACGCTGCTACCACATCTCCCAGCGTCACAGTTTCATCCATGACGATCAGTCTGGACTCCTGCTCCTTTACCTCTGTCTGAACATCGGTCGTGACCGTGGTCTGTCCACCGGTGGACCCGATTAACGGAGCGGGAGGCTGGGAAACGTTTTGCGTGTTCTTTACTGAGATCGTGAGATTACCATGTGAGACGGCGCAGGTAGAGATACGGACATGTTCTCCCAGTACCACCGTCCCGGTCCGCTCATTTACGACGACCTTGGCAGGCAGGTCAACATTGACATCCAATCCTTCGATCGTGGAGATGTACTCGACGACTCGGCCACGGAATGTCGCAGGAATCGCGGCCCGGACAAGTCCGGCATTGACCGGTGTCGCGCTCCCTTTGCCGAACACCCCATCGATCGCTTCCGATGTCCGGATCGCCGTCGTAAAATCCGGGTGACGCAAGAGCAGCGACACGGTCTCCCACGATTCAATCTCGATGCCTGCGTCCTTTTCGATGATCGCACCTCCTGGTACGATCCCCGCGGATTGATGGTTCTTGGTCACGGTGGATCCGCCGGCCCCGCCCGTTCCACCCAAGAATCCTCCGATTGATACCGGCCCTTGCGCCACGGCATAGACCTGCTGATTCGCCGCCTTCAGCGGAGTGAGCAACAATGTGCCGCCTTGCAGGCTCTTCGCATTAGCCATCGACGAGACGAGCACATCGACCGTCAAGCCTGGCTTCGCGAAGGGGGGCAATTTGGCCGTCACCATCACCGAGGCGATATTGCGCGTCAGCAACTGGATCGGATCGATCACGAGATTGATACCCATCTTGTTCAACATCGACATCATGGCCTGAATCGTGAACTGACCGCCGATCACCTGATCACCGGTCCGATCCAATCCGACGACAAGGCCGTAGCCGATCAACTGGTTGTCCCGAACTCCTTCGAATGATCCCACGTCCTTAATGCGAACCGCATGCGCCGGTATCGCCCAGAGGAGGCTTCCCAATAGCAACAATCCGATGCTCATCCTTGCTCGTATCATGTCGTGTGTCTCGCATGGGTAAAAGGTGAACCGACCCGTCGACGAACAAAGCGGCTCAACCAACCCAGTTCATCGGTGATCACGGCCGGCATAGATCTGGGTGCCGATTCTTCCGAATCTGCTTTAATGCCCACAGGATCGTCACAATGTCGAAGGGGATCTACCTCTGCATGTCGCAGAACTCTGTTCATTACCATCAACTCCAATGATCGTGTCACGACCGCACGGTGCCAGAGATCCCAACGGATGCCCTTTGTGCGCCGCATGACATGTTTCATGGGGCCTGTGTCCTTACCCCTCACCATGGACTGATCCAATCAAGTATCCGGACGAGCCACCCAGGGCGTTGGACATCGTCCAGAACTCCCAGCCCCGAATACTCGATCTTGGCATCGGCAATGGCGGACGACAGCACGGTATTCTTGGTATTGACATCAACCCGCCGCACAATGCCCGCGATCGACATCAATTGCTTCTCGCTATTCACCGTAACTTCCCGGCGGCCCTCTACTCGAAGATCACCGTTAGGTAGCACTTCCATAACGACGACGGAAATGGTTCCCGTCAAGGTCCCTTCCCGGTTCGTGGCGCCCTTGCCTCCAAACTTGTTCGAGGCGCTCGCGTCAATGCCTAGCCCCCGTCTGGCTTCGCCCCCAAGGCGAAAGCCGGGAATACCGACATATCCAATTGCGCTGCCGGCCAGACTGTTTTGGATCGTGGAATCCCGCTCGGCCGAAGTGTCGGCGGACTTCGATCCCTTATGGTTTTCAACAATTTTAATCGTCAGAATATCTCCGACGCGCATCGCTCGCATATCTTCATAGAGGTAGGCACGGCCATTTTCTTCTTGCCAGAGAGAACCCAGCGTCTTCGGCGCAGGCAAGGGAGGAACCATGAGCTTTGAGGCCGCTTGTTGCGACGATGACGCGCAGCCATAACTTAGAACCGCGACTCCCAGCAGAATCAGCGTCATCGGCGCAAGGCATGTGAACTTAGCCTTAGAATTCAACACGAACAGCTCCCGGTCCGACAATCTTCGCACGCAGCTCTTTACCTGAATCGGCATTGGCGACTGTGACGGTCTGCCCGACTTCCCCGCTCGATCTGGTCACGCCGACCGCTTGGATCGAGAGCCCTCCGCGCCTCGCTTCGATGGACACGCGATCCCCCTTGCGGACAGCGTACGGCCTTTTCACCATCCCGAGACGAATTGGGTTGTTGGTCTGCAATGGGCGCGCAACGCTCCTCCCGATGACATCCCTCACATCGACAATGAACTGATGGTCCAAATCCGTGAGTTTGACGCGATGAACCGTGACATCCTCTGCCTCGAGCACCGTGTCGATCGGGAGGACTCGTGTCGGAACGACGGCGTCGATGGATGCCGACACATCCGCGATGGCGTCAATCGTCTGCCATGGCTTCCCATTGATGTTGACCTGCACATGAAAGTTCCGCCGCCCGAGACCCTCTCCATAACCGTTCGAAGAGATCCTCAGGTCGATGGCACCCGAAGGGACCTTCATCGGATCAAGCGGGTCTACCATGGCAATATGGACGGCACGGACTCGCCCCGCCATCTCCTGCTCAAGCACTCGCTGAATACTTCGATGGATTTGCTCCGGATGCAATTGGTGCACGGCCAGCCTTGATTCGCTTCGCTTCACGCCGGAGCGATCTTCCGACCCGGCCTCCCGAACGGACACTGCTTGAGACTGTTGCAGAGCAGCAGCTTCTGTCATGAGCGGACCGAGACACAGTACGGCCAGCAGGGTGCACTGAATACATACACGAGGTACAGCCATAGGAAAGATCCCTCCCTGGATCACAATTACCGCTTCAGATTGTTCGCGATCGACATCATTTCATCAGAAGCTTGAATCGTCTTTGAGTTTATCTCATAGCTGCGTTGCGCAATGATCATGTTGACCATTTCCTCTGCCAGGTTCACGTTGGAGCTTTCCAGAAAGCCCTGTTGGATCGTCCCAAATCCTGTCGAGAAGCCACCGGTGCCTTGCAACGGAGGACCGGAGGCAAAACTGTCGAGAAAGAGGTTGTTTCCCGTCGCGACAAGCCCGGACGGATTGTCGAACCGGGTCAGTTGGATCTGCCCCACTTGCGACGCTTGGGTGACGCCGGGAAGCAATACGGATACGGTGCCGTCTTGGCCGATATCCAGTTTCAATGCCCCTGACGGAATCGTAATGACGGGATTGAGGAGATCACCGTCTCCGGTCACCAGATTCCCGACATTGTCACGCTTGAACGAACCGTTGCGGGTGTACATGACCGTTCCATCCGGCCGCGAGACCTGGAAGAACCCCGCCCCATCGATCGCGATGTCCAATTCGTTGTTTGTCTGCCGCATATTTCCCTGTATCCATTCCTTAGCCACCGTCACGGGACGGACTCCTGCCCCGATCTGGATACCGACGGGAAACACACCGACATTTGATGCATTGGTGCCCGGCATACGTTGGACCTGATACAGCAGATCGGCGAACTCCGCGCGACTACGCTTGAACGAGTTCGTATTGACGTTCGCCAGATTGTGCGCAATCGTATCGACATTGATCTGTTGGGCGGTCATTCCGGTGGCCGCCGTCCACATCGCTCGAATCATAGAGTCCTCCTGCGTCTCTCGTCGTTCGTGAAGCGTGAAGCGTCAGAATCCGAAAACGAACGACGCTTCACGAGATACGTTTCACGCCCTACAGCACTCGACCGATGTCTCGAATCGAAAGTTCCGCCATATGATCCAGGGTCTGAATCAGCTTCTGCGACGACTCGTAGTTCCGCGTACCCTGAAGCATTTTGACCATCTCACCGATTGCATTGACGTTCGACTCCTCGATGTGTCCCCCCTGGACTTGCGGATTCTTCGCCGGTGTGGCGGCATCGGATGCAAAGAGTCCTTCGAGATGCTTTCCCGGCATCTGATCCACAGGGAAATCCATCACTTTGAGCGTCGCCACCGTTTGCCCATCGACATGGATCGCCCCTTGCGAACTCACTTGGACCGTGCCGGGCGGGACCTTGATTTCCCCCTTTGTGCCCATGACCGGATAACCCAGGTTCGTAACCAACCGGCGCTGAGAGTCCAGCGAGAACATGCCGTTCCTGGTATAGCGAATTCCCTGGGGAGTCTTGATCTCGAAAAATCCACTGCCCTGGATTGCCGCGTCGAGAGGATTCCCGGTGATTCTGATCCGGCCCGCCTCAAATGATGTGCGAACTGCGTGGGGTGCTGTGAAAACTCGCTCAGCGGGGCCGAACGGAGTGACGCCGATCTGCTGACCCAATCCTGCTGGATACGCAAAGATCGGGGCGGCAACCTGGACTCGCCCCATCACAGCCTTAAACGCCTGACCATCCTGCTTGAATCCGGCAGTATTCACATTCGCCATATTATTGGAGAAGACCTGCATCTGGCGTTCTTGCGCCAGGGCGCCGGACAGGATGGGATAGATGGCTCGATTCATCTGTGGCCTTTCACGTTGGACCGTTCGACCCTGTCACTTCGCAACATATATGCCAACCATCCATGCCTGTCGTTCTACAAGTTGTCCGAACCGCCTGCCGGTCAGGACGCTGTAAAAACAGGGCGATCGGCTGGTCCCACCGTTCACGTGAGCCCCGCGCTCATCGAGAGAAACATGGGAAGGAATAGGCCGGGCTAGGAAAAGATTGCCGGAGTGGGAAGAAAGTCACGAGCTATAAGGTATTCGACGAAGGACAATTCTGCGGATTACGGAAGGAGTCCTGCAAAAGGAGAAGACACTGGCACTGGTTCAGAGGATGATACGGCCACGGTAGGCGAAGCAAACTGAACAGCCTGCCCCTCAGACTTTGCTGCCTTCACCGCGCGCATAGCCTGTTTGATCAATTCGTCGGGTTCCGTGGCATCTTGAGGGTACAGTGCGACGCCAATGCGGCATGTCAAAAACAGCTCTTGCCCTTCCAGGGTGAGAGGGAGCCCCACAGTAGCCTGCAGTTTTTCTACAATCGCTGTGACTTCCCCGGGGGAAGTGAGGTTGTCGAGAATCATCGCGAGTTGATCCTGTGCCAGACGAGCGACGGTTTCCGTGGAACGTATGACGCCCTTGACCCTGGCTGCCTGAACCCTCACCAGCACATTTCCATTCGCCTGACCTTGACTCTCTGCCACCATCCGGAAGTGATCCAGTTCTACCACAAGCAACGCAAGGGGGCGTCCGGTCTTGCCAGCACGGCCTATAGCTTGTTCCAGCAGCGTCCCGAATAATCGTCTGGTGGGCAAGCCTGTCACATAATCATAGGTCGATGACAGATCGGTGGATTTTTCCGTGGATTTTTCTCGAGGGCCTCGGGAGTTTGGATAGCGGCCCATCAGCCACAGCCCTCCAACCACGAAGAGACTGACGATACATAGAGCTATGGCCGCTACAAGAGGAGACATAACGATGGTAGAAAGGTCCGCGCTGGGCATCAAGCCATTCTGGGAACTTATAGAGGCAGCACTGGATAAAGACATTGGCATCGTAGTGGCAACCACGGGTTCTACTGCCTGATCAAGGGGAGATCAACCATGCAAGTGTGTCGGTTGATTCCGGAGCAGACTTGAGAAGTGTGGGACGAACAGAAACCGATATCAGCGGAATAGAACGAACAGGGGCGGCACTCCGCTGCGTGAAACATCGTTCGTGAAGCGTGAAACGTTTTTCGTTCCGGACTCAGAG
Source organism: Nitrospirota bacterium (assembly GCA_013388555.1). Taxonomy (GTDB): domain Bacteria; phylum Nitrospirota; class Nitrospiria; order Nitrospirales; family Nitrospiraceae; genus Palsa-1315. The sequence goes on from JACAFD010000049.1 coordinate 24,194, forward strand.
GCTTCACTCGCCGGAGGCGTTTTACGCATCTTTCGCATCTTGCCTGGCGCTTCACGCTTCACGAGATACGCTTCACGCGTCATTGCAGCACTTCAAGCATTCCCTTTAGGTGAAGGATCGCTTTTGTATGGATCTGACAGACACGAGATTCCGTGACCTTCAAAATTCCGCCGATTTCCTTCATCGTCAACTCTTCATAATAATACATGGTGAGCACGAGCCGTTCCTTTTCCGGCAATTGATGAATCGCATCGGCCACCCGTTCACGCTCTTGACCGTTGAGGATGGTCGCAAGGGGATCGGGATGATGCGTATCCGCAAGCATGTCGAGAATTTTGGGCCCGTCCGGCTCATGCAGATTGATGTCATCCAAGCTGACCAGGACGGCTCCCCGGGACCGTACAAGGAATTCATCCAGTTCGGCTGGAGACAGGCTCATCTCCGCCGCAATCTCCTCATCTGTCGGAGGGCGGCCCAGTCTGTTCAATAATTTGGTATGTGTCCGCTGCAACAACGTAACGCGCTCGTGAACCGACCGAGGAATCCAATCCATGGAGCGAATTTCGTCCAACATGGCGCCCCGAATACGAAACTCTGCATAGGTCTTGAACTTCGCTTCCCGGCCTGGATCGTACTTATCCATCGCATCCATCAAACCCATAATACCGACCGACACAAGGTCCTCCGCATCCATATAGGCCGGGAGACGGTAGGCCAGACGATAGGCCATTGCCTTCACGACATGCGCGAACTCTTTGATGATCGATTCGCGGTGCGAGTCGGACGCATGGCCCATGTCTCGGTTTCGCTGCATCGTTCCATTGCTCATAATCGGTGCGCCTTCTGTATCCACATTGATATGGCGTTTCCTCTAGCAGTATGCTGAAAAAGACCTCCAGCGTTATCGAAGGTCAAGGTTGAGGCTAAGGCTAAGGCTGAGCAAACACGAACCTGTTCGACGCTTAACCTTAACCTCGACCTAAGCCTACTTCATTCGCTGCGGCCTTGCGGGACGGCCTTTTTGAGCATCCTGTACTACTTGAGCGTCAGTTCCACATGAACGCGTTCTCACGGTGTTTTGTGCATAAACCGAGTTTTTCCGCAGATTGCTAGGGCATGGGTATCAATTGCTGCCACAGAAATTGCACGGTACTCTTCGGCAGCTGAGGTTCGGGCCACTCAGCGATCGTTTTTGCCAACTGGACAAAGGCTCGAGCGGCAGGTGAACAGGGGAAACGCTCGGTCACGGCCTTCTGCTCGACGACGGCCATCGGCAGATAATCGTCGAGGGGGATGAAGCCCAGGTACTCAAGGCTGACATTCAGAAAACGCTCTGCGGCGACATCGAGCTTGCGAAATGTCTGAGTCGCTTCACGTTGACTTTTCACCATATTGACCAGCACATGAAACCGGCGTTCACGATGGTCCCGGCATAACACCTTGATCAGCGCATACGCGTCAGTCAGCGACGTCGGCTCCGGTGAGATGATGACGATGATCTCTTGGGCCGCGGAGGCGAAATACGTGACATTGGGCGACACGCCGGCTCCCGTATCGATCAACAACACCTCTGCCCTGTCGGCGACATTCTCCAATTCGCTTTGAAGAATCAGTTGCTGTAAGTCTGTCAAGGAGGTAAGTCGCGGCAGGCCGGAGCCTGCCGGCAACACATGGATTCCCGCCGGCCCTTCAATGATGATGTCGGACAGGTGGTGGGATCCGCTCAGCACATGCTCTAACGTATACCGAGGCACCAATCCCAACAGCACATCGATATTGCCCAGTCCCAAGTCTGCATCCAACACTAGCACTCGTTTTCCGGCTCGCGCCAATCCCACTCCGAGGTTGGCAACCACGTTAGTTTTCCCTACCCCACCCTTCCCACTCGTCACGGTAATGACCTTGGTGCATGGGCTTTCTTGAGCCGCTGGCGGCATTACTGCCTCCTGTTCGCTGAATCTGTCCTTCATGCAAGACCTCCCTACTACGCTTGTTGCGGCATCGTTCCGGCCACGGACCCAGCCAAGTGGCGTCCGACGGATGACGAGAGGCCTGATGGTGTAAATCGGGCTGATCCCCTGTCGAGCAATAGATCTGCCAATCTCGCAGAATCCGCCAGCTCGAAATCATCCGGCACCCGCGGGCCATTGCTCCAATAAGACAGGGGCAAGGTAGTCTGGTATGCCAGTTCAAAGAGATTGCCGTATTCCTCCGTCTCGTCCAGCTTGGTAAAGAGCAGACGGGAAGGAGCGCAGGCGACGTGCTGCGCCACGGTGCGACGGAGGTCCTGCATACGCGTGGTGGCGGACAAAACGAGATGCGTATCGATCGAACCGCACATATCTTTAAGTCGACCGAGATTCATGAGCTGCGCCGTTTCATGAGAACCAAACCCGGGCGTGTCGATCAGGATCAGGCTGGCCTGACGATAGCGGCGTATGCCATCGACCACATCAGCCATGGTCTGGGCCGTCTCCAGAGGGACTCCCAGAACATTCGCATACATGCGGAAATGCTCGACGGCAGCCACGCGGCAGGTATCGAGTGTGATCAGGGCGACCGATCTGTTTTCTTGAAGCCGGTAGTGGGCCGCAAGCTTTACGATTGCCGTAGTCTTGCCCACCCCGCTCGGCCCGACAAACATGGCGACCTTGCAATCGTTCGCCGCATTCAGCAAGGGGCCACTGACCCGGATCTGCTCCACGCAAAGACGGTGCAAACCATCCTGAATTTCGTGATCCAATTGGAGAGACTCCTGGGAGAGATGTCGGCGAAGCAAGAGACAGAGACTTTCGGCCGTTGAAGGACGCAATCCCTGTGCAACCAGAAGACGGCAGGCTCGGGCCAACGGTGCAGGGAGGCTCAATCCTGCCGTCTGCGATTCATCGGGCAACGAGGATGTGAGGCGTTGCTGCAGGTCAAGGAGTTCGTTCTTGAGCTGGCGAATGCGCCCCCGCGGGGCCGGTCGTGGCTCCTGCTTTGTGGTAGGCGGGGGGATCTGGACGTCCGCCGCCCCAGACTCCGCTGGTTTGTTGGAGTAAAGCAAGGCGCTCAGCGTGTCCTGAAATGCAGGAGAGTGCTCTCGCTGCTGCTCGACAGAAGGCGGCTCCTCCTGGGTGACAGGAGGAGCCGATTGAGGACCGGCAACAACCTGCTCGGCAATCGAATCGGTCGCAGCAGTCACCTCCAAGAGCGATCGCCCGAAAATCGAGAACGGCAGGCTCCCTCGCCGCACCCGCTTCGTAGAGAGGATGAGGGCATCCGGCCCCAACTCTTCCTTGATGGCTCGAATGGCGTCATGCATGGTGTCGACATGAAACACTTTCATCTTCATCATTCACCTCACGGTAGAAGAGCTTCTCCGTCCAGCCTGATGGTATCCACCGACTGAAGCCGGACCATCGAATCGAGTTCATTGAATCCCACCACTGGGACGGCATGGAGGATTCGATCGGTCAATCGGCGGATATGCCGCCGGAGTGCCGGCGAGCAGAGCAGGACAGGCTGATGACCACGGGCGGCGACACGTTCCACGGTCTGTTTCATCGCCGCCAACAATGTATGGGAAAGGCCAGGATCCAAGTTCAGCATGCCCCCTTGGGGAATCGCTGCAGCCTGCTCGCTCAACGACCGATCGAGCCGTGGATCGAGCGTAATCACGGGCAGCGTGCCGTCCGGAGCCTGATACTGACGCGTAATCGTCCGTCCCAGCGCCTGTCGCGCCATCTCCGTGAGCAGTTCAGGGTCTTTGGTGGTGCCCGCGTGATCGGCCAGGGCTTCAATGATCGAACGGAGGTCGCGGATCGGAATCCCTTCGTGCAGCAGATTGCCAAGAACACGAACAACCGTTCCCAGCGGCACCAGGGTGGGAATCAGTTCTTCCACCAGTTTGGGATGGACCTTCGCCAGTTCGTCGAGGAGCGATTGCACCTCCTGTCGGCCCAACAATTCATGCCCGTGACGCTTAATAATTTCCGAGAGGTGTGTAGCGATAGCCGAACTGGCATCCACGACGGTATAGCCGGCCAGTTGCGCTTGTTCGCGCATGGATTCCGGCACCCACAGTGCCGGTAACCCGAACGCCGGTTCCTTTGTGGCCACACCATGAATGAGGCCGCGTTGGGCTGTTCCCGGATCAATGGCCAGTACGTGCGACGGCAACACATCGGCCTTCGTGAGCTCAACACCTTTGAGCATAACTGCATACTCGTTCGGACGCAGTTGAAGATTGTCTCGAATATGAATGGGCGGCAGGAGAAACCCCATCGTATCCGCAAACTGTTTTCTGAGCCCCTTGATCCGATCGAGTAACGCGGTTCCATGTTTGCCTTCCACTAACCCGATGAGTCCATACCCGACCTGGACTTCCATCAAATCAAGCGGAGCCAGTTGAGGCGTGGAGTTTTCAGCGTGCGGAGCATCGGGTACAGATGCCGGCTCGGAGGGCGTCTTTGCCTCCTGCGACAAGCGATAGGCTAACCAGGCCGCGCCCGCCCCCAACCCGAGAAACGCCAGATGGGGCAGACCGGGGACAAGTCCGAGGGCCAGCAAGATCCCGGCAGCCGTGCCGACGGCTTTGGGTGACAGCAGCATCTGTCCGGTGATCTGGTTTCCGAGATCGGCATCCGCCGCAGCGCGGGTCACCACGATGCCGGCAGCAGTTGAGATGAACAATGCGGGAATCTGCGCGACCAGTCCTTCTCCGACGGTCAAGAGCGTATAGGTTTGCGCGGCCAATCCAGGGCTCATGCCCTGTTGCAGGACTCCGATCGTGAGCCCGCCGACGATGTTGACCAGCACGATGATGATCGCCGCGATGGCATCCCCGCGAACAAACTTGCTGGCGCCGTCCATGGAACCGTAGAAATCGGCTTCTTCCGAGATCTCCCGCCGCCGCCGCCTCGCTTCCGTCTCGTTGATCAGCCCGGCATTCAAATCGGCATCGATGCTCATCTGTTTGCCGGGCATTGCGTCCAAGGTAAATCGCGCAGCCACTTCAGCAACCCGTCCCGCGCCTTTCGTCACGACCACGAAATTGATGACCACCAGGATCGCGAACACGACAAGGCCCACCGTGTAGTTCCCGCCCACGACGAAATTGCCGAATGCACGAATGACCTCACCCGCTGCAGCCGCCCCTTCATTCCCGTGCAGCAGGATCAATCGCGTCGACGCAATGTTGAGAGACAAACGGAACAATGTCACGATGAGGAGAATGGAGGGAAAGGCCGAGAACTCGATGGGACGCCTGACTTGCAATCCCACGAGCAGGATGATGACCGACACCGTAATATTGAAGGCCAGCAGCAGGTCCAAGAAAAACCGCGGCAGCGGCAGGATCATCAGCATAATGACACCCACCACGCCCAGCGACACAAGAATGTCCGGATGTTTGATGAATGCCGAGGGAGACAACGTTTTGGTTTCAGTCGCCATGATCTCCTTGCCCCTTAGCAGGATGCTGAAAAAGTCCGCCAGCAGCGTTCTCGCATCGTTCAGACCCTCAACGTACCCCAGAGGGTACGCCTCGGTCCTTCACTCGCTGCGGCCTTGCTGGACGGCCTTTTTGAGCATCCTGCGGGAATGCCCTCTTTGTTACGCCACACATACGGATCATAGAAACTCTCGCGTGCAACATAATTTTTCCGCAGACTGTTACCGGGTGACTCGTTCAGATGCTAGCCCCCGCGCGCGAAACACGAACGCGAGAATCTCAGCCACCGCACGGTAGAGATCGGCAGGGATTTCCCTACCGGTCTCGACGAGCTTATAGAGTGTCCGAGCCACGAATTTGTTCTCGACGATGACAACCCCGTGCTGTCTCGCCACTGCACGAATCCGTTCTGCGAGGTGACCGGCGCCCTTGGCGACGACGATGGGGGCGGAAATATTCGCCTGGTCATATTTGAGCGCAACGGCAAGGTGTGTGGGATTCGTCACGACGACATCCGCAGTCGGCACGGCAGCCATCATGCGTTTTCTCATCATGTCCCGCTGAACGGTCCGCACGCGGCTCTTTATCATCGGATCGCCTTCCGCGTCTCGATGTTCTTCCTTCACCTCTTGACGGGTCATCCGAAGTGAACGCTCCCATTCATACCGTTGATAGACAAAGTCCGCCCCTGCAACGACGGCGATCGCACCCGCGATCATGATCGCCATCTTCAACGTCAACCATCCCATCACCGTCAGGAGTCCCCACATGTCATAGTGCACAAGCTCCGGAAGACGCCGCAGGTCCTGCCCGATCACGAATGCGCCGATGCCTCCGATGATCGCAATTTCAACCAACGCTTTGATCAGCTCTGAGACTGATCGGAGAGTAAAGAGACGGCCGAAGCCCTTGATCGGGTTCAACCGGCCGATGTCGAAGGGAAGGGACTCTTTCCAAAGGAACCCAGTCTGAGCGAGAATGGCGCCGGTGCCGACGAGCGCCAATGCTGCGAGAAACGGCAACATGAGCAGCAGGCTTGTGAGACCGTACTGCATGAGCAGCCCGTGAATCTGTTCGATCGTCAGGCTGGCACGAACCACAGGATCGAACGACATCGTGAGACCCAAACGGGTCACATCGGTCAACTTATGCAAGCCGGGGCCAGCCAACAAAGCCAGAAGCCCGATGGCGGCAAGTAGGAGGGCCGCGGTCGTCACATCGCGGCTCACCGCAATATTGCCTTCCCGGCGGGCGTCCGCCTTCCGTTTCTCACTGGCCGGTTCTGTCTTGTCGTTGGCGCTTTCAGCCATGTCCCAGGATCCTCACTAACCTCTCGATCGTATCGTGCAATCCGATAAACTCTCGTTCAAACAGCGAGACTGTGTAGGGCAATGCCAGGCCTAACACCAATAGCCCTCCCAAGATCGTGATGGGAAAGCTCAACACAAAGACGTTGATCTGCACGACCGCTCGCCCCAACATGGCCAGCAAGACATTGATAAGGATCATCACCACCAGTACCGGCGCCGCCAGTTGCAGGGCAACCACAAACATGTGCTGGGACAGCTGGAGCACTTCCTCACCGATAGCCGGAGACAGCCTCGCGCCGAATGGCGGGATAGTCTCGTAGCTCGACACGATCGCGCCCACGACGGCCATATGCGCATTCAGCGACAGAAAGACCAGCATGGCGATGATTCGAAAGTATTCGCTGATCACCGATGAGTGTTGCGCCGTCATGGGATCCAACAGCTGTACTGCGCCGAAACCCATCTGGACCCCAAGCAGATCGCCGGCTACCTCCAGCGCTCCGAACACCAATCGAACGGCGAGTCCGATCACCAGGCCGATGAGCAGCTCGCTCACAAGTCCAGCCGTCATTTCGATGGCGTCTTGAGACAGCGGCGGAAGCCGGATGAGCGGCGAGAGTGCGATGCCTAACATCACGACAAGCGCGATCTTGATTTTGTGCGGAACCGTCCGCCCGCCTATCATCGGAAATGCCGCGACGATGCCCCCGATACGGGACACCAACACGAGAAACGCCTGGAATTCAGGCAAGACAAGATGAAGTGCGGGCGCCGTATTCATAGTGCTCTCGTGATCGATCCCCTGGATGCCTCGTCACTGCCCATAGAGGGGGATATTCAGAAACACCTGCGTCATAAAGGATGTGAGCACGCTCAACATCCAGGGTAAGAAGAAGATAAATGCGACGAACACGGCCAGCACTTTCGGCACGAACGTGAGCGTCGCTTCGTTCAATTGGGTCATGGCTTGAATAACACTGACGGCAAGCCCCACGATCAGGCAGAGCCCGAGGATAGGCGTTGCGATGATCAGCGTGGTTTCAATGGCTTGGCGGCCTAATTCTGCGACCATCTCTGGTGTCATCTCGTTGCGTCCTTTCCGGTCTCACTCATTGAAAGCTTTTCACCAGCGATCCGACGACCAAGTTCCACCCATCGGCCAACACGAAGAGAATGAGTTTGAACGGGAGGGAAATCATGGCCGGAGGCAACAACATCATACCCATAGACATCAAGATGCTGGCCACCACCATGTCGACGATCAGGAACGGTATATAGATGAGAAAGCCGATCTGAAAAGCGACGCGTAATTCGCTCAAGATATAGGCGGGAATCACCACATGGATGGGAACCTGATCGACCGTTTCAGGCTTAGGAAGCTTGCTGAGATCGATAAAGAGTTCGAGATCTTTGTCGCGTACTTGCTTCAGCATAAAGCCCCGAATCGGCTGGATGCCTTTTGTCCACGCTTCCTCGTACGAGATCTGTTCCGCGAGCAGAGGCTGCACGGCCTGGCTATAGACGGCCTCCCCCACCGGAGCCATCACAAAGACCGTGATGAACAGGGCCAGGCTGATGATGATCTGGTTGGGCGGCACCGCCTGTGTCCCGATCGCCTGGCGAAGGAAGGAAAGGACGATCACGACTCTTGTGAAAGACGTCACCATGATGAAGAATGCCGGCGCGAGAGAGAGCACCGTCAACAGTGCAAGAATTTGGAAGACGACGGCCGTCTGTTTAGGGCCCGTCTGACCGAGATCAATCGTGACAGAAGGATTGGCCCCACCGATTGCATCCTGCGTCATGCCGAGAAACAGGCAGAACAGGGCGACAGGTAAAAGACAGGCTCGATAGCCCCGGTGTCGTCGTGCAGGAGAGATCAGCGGTGAGCATGCGCGGACATCAGTCGACATGGCCACCTCTGCTCTCTGCCGTCCTGTCGCGCACGACCGGCCGACCGGATGTCGTGGCCGAAAGAAACTGTTCGACTCGTTCCCGGTCTGTGATATGGCCGAGGGAGACCAACTCTGTTTGGGTCATGCCGACAGCGAAAAATTCCCCTGCGACCGACACCAGAGAAATCGTCTTGCGTGGACCGATGTATCCGCTGGCGAGCACCTGGACCACTTGTCCCGACACAGGTGCGCCCAACCTGGTGCCGGTAAATCGACGGATCACATAGACGAGTCCGCCTATGAGTGCGAGCACAAGCGCCAGCGCTGACACCATTCGTATGAAACTGTCCCAAAAATCGATCACATGATCTCCTAAGTCTCGTCTATCTGGTCTATTCGGTCTGTCTGGTCTTTTTGGTCGTCGGACGAAACTGACCAGATAGACCAAAGAGACTAGATAGACCGGCTGCTTTACGCGAGCTGCTGAACACGTTCTGCCGCGCTGATCACGTCGGTGAGGCGAATGCCAAATTTCTCGTTCACCACGACGACTTCGCCCCTCGCTACCAACTTGTTGTTGACGAGCACTTCCATCGGTTCTCCTGCGAGCTTTTCGAGTTCGATTACCGACCCCTGCCCGAGCTGCAGTAATTCTCGAATCACCATCTTGGTCGATCCGACCTGCACGGTCACTTGCATCGGGATGTCGAGGATAAAGTCTATGTTCTTAGGCGCAGGGGCCGCGCCCCCCCCGTCAAGCGAGGGAAATGACGCAGGAGCCGGTGGAGGAGACTGAGCAGTGTCGGAAGCGTTCGTCTTTGCTCCGGAGGTAGCTATTTCATTGTCGGCCATGGACGGTTCTCCTCAGACATATACGTCGTTTACGCGATCACCTTTTCAATGCGGCAGGCGTGGTTCCCCTTCGAGACGCCGGGGCTCCCTTGAAACTTCAAGTACCCTTCGACAAAACAATCGAGCGGATCGCCGGGCCGTTGATCTAACAGGATGAGATCTCCCGGAGCAAAATCCAATACGTCCCGCACCTTGACCGAGACGGTGCCAAGCCGGACCGTCACGGCGACAGGACATTCCTGCAGTTTTTCATGAAATCTGTTTGCCCAGCTGCCATCTTGCTCGACCTGATCCGAGACGATGCCCGAATAGAGTTTCTCTTTAATGGGCTCGAGCATCGAATAGGGGTACACAAGAAAGAAGTCGCTGGTGGTTTCGCCGAATTGCACCTGGAGGGTGGTGACGAAGACGATTTCCGATGAAGACACCACCATGGCAAACTGAGGATTGACTTCTGAACGGACCAGTTCGGTCTTAACAGCAAGCACGGCGCGCCAGGCTTTCTCCATGTCTTCAAACGCCGATTGCACAAGCTTCTTGATAATCCGCAACTGAATCGGAGTGAAATCGCGACCTTCAGGCTTGACATGCGTTTGCGCCTTCCCCCCGTAAAAATAGTCCACGACGAGGTACACTAAGAACGCATTCATGACGAACAGACCGTTCCCCCGCAACGGTTCCATTCGAAACACGTTCAGCGAAGACGGAATCGGAACGGTCTTCAGGAACGCGCCGAACTTCATGATTTGCGTTCCGATAATATTGAACTCCACCTTCGTATTCAGCAAAAGGCTCCAGGACAAAGACTGGTGCCTGGTAAACCGGTCTGTCACCAGTTCGAGCGTGGGCATACGCCCGCGAATGATGCGTTCCTGATTGAAGAGGTCGTACGATTTGATGCCGCCGGCTGGTTGCCCCTCTTCACCTGCCTGGGTCTCAACTTCCCCGGAGGCGACTCCCTTCAACAGTGCATCGATTTCGTCTTGTGAAAGTATTTTTTCCATCGTGACGAGGTGCTTCCCGCTATTGCACGACGAAATCCGTGAAGTAGGCTGCCCGAACCCCTGGCTTGGGAAGCAGACTGTTGACGCGTTGAGTGATCTCGTCGCGCAACTGAAATTTACCCTGAGGGGTGCGGATCGATGCCGCATCCTTGCTTGTCAGAAGGACAAGGATCGTGTCGCGTACTTGTGGGACACGGCTGGCAAGTTCGGCCGAGGCGTCCTGATTTTCGAGTTCCAGCTTCACCGTGAGTTTCAGATAACGTACCTCCGGCGTGTCGGCGAGGTTCACGATAAACGGCTCTACCTCGTAGATTGCGCCAGGGCTACTGGCTTTGCCGCCGCCATGCTTGGCTTCCGTTTCGCCAGGACCCGCCGCCTTCGCGACCGACGCCTCGGCTTTCTGACTTTCCCCTCCATGCTCTCCCGCCATGAACTTAAACATCACGAACGCCCCTCCAAGCCCAAGCGCGAGTGTCCCGGCAACGATGATGATGACCATTTTTACCGGAATTCCCGCCGCAACTGGCTTTGGCGCTGGTGGTGGCGCGCTTTCTGGCTCTGCCATATGCTCCTCCTCTAACAGGATGCTGATATCCGGATGCTGAAAAAGTCCGCCAGCAGCGTTCTCGCCTCGAAAGCATCCTCAACGTAGCCAGAGGCTACGCCTCCGGTGCTTTCATCGACTGCGGCCTTGCTGGACGGCCTTTTTGAGCATCCTTCGTGCGATGCCCCTCTTGCCCAAGACATTCAGACCAATGAAACTGTGGCTTGCCATACGGTTTTTGATCCACTAATCGAACGATGAGAACGAATGGGAGTTTTGCAATGGCTATGCCATCGACAGAGAGGAGGAAGCGGATGAGGCATCAGCCTGAACAGGGCCACTGGCGTGCGAATACGAAGGATGGTGGGCCGGAGAGGCGACAGGCACCCGAGCCAGAGTCTTGACGATGTCAATATAATGACACCAGACGGCGGTGTGGGAGAAGAAAAGAGTCGGCGATCGGAGCGCCGAGAGACAGGCTGAGGTCGAGGTTAAGGTTGAGCAAAGATCTGATTATCTTTATCTCAACCTTAGCCTCAACCTTGACCTTCGATAGCGCTGGCGGACTTTTTCAGCATTCTGCTACCGCTTGAGATTCACG
>JACAFD010000325.1 GCA_013388555.1 Nitrospirota bacterium
CAAGATATCCGTTCGATCGCAATATGCCTTGATCATGCTCGCAACTGCCTTCACCTGGATGATGGGGTTGATGGGATATATACGTTCTTCGGTCCGATTGTTCTGGCATGTGAACGAGATCATGCGTGACAACTCACCTTGGGCCTACACACATACGGTGGGGTTTGCCGCGAACATGATTTCATTCAATGTGCTGTTCTTCTGGGTGAGTATCCTGTTCGTCTTCTGGTTGGGAAGCCTTGGGATGAAGAAGGCTCCTGTTGAGGCGAAGGCAGGGGTTCCAGGCGGCGCACCGCAGCCGGCTGGAGGCCACTAATCATCTATAGAAATTTGGTTGGGGGAGTGCCGGCATAAAAAGCCTGGCTGCTTCTACCCAGACCTCAGGAGGTTACTACTGTGAAAGAGCTGGTCATAGAAGCTCTAAGAATAGGCTGGCCATTATTTGCACTTCTCGCCGGTCTTTTCGTGTATTCCATCGTGTCGGGCAAGGACGCCGCGGCAAAGAAAAGCGCGATGTTCAAGCTCTTTATCGGTACGCTTGGCGCTTGCCTGCTGTTACTGGCAATTGCACACTATAAGGGGAGTTTCTATGAAGCGAACCGGATGCTTCCAGTCTCTTTAGTCCTCATCACCGCAATGTGCTTTATGTTGGGGATCTATTTTCCCAATCACGCGGCCTTACTCAAGATCGGTGGCTTCATGTTCCTTGTGGCAGCCGGCCTGTCAGGCTATGGAAATTGGTTGCCGCAAGTTGAAGGAGGTTTCCCTCCGAAAGAAGAAAAGCTTCAGTATGAAGCTATGACCGCACAGCAACTTGCCGATGAAGGCGAAAAAATCATCTTCGGTGGGATTGGAAAGAACAAGGAACAGGGTGCGGTCGGCAAAGGCCAATGTCCTCTCTGTCACGCGTTCCATGCCGGAATGCTGGGAGAGCGTGCGCCCAACCTGCAGGGCCTGCCGGCTCGAGCGGCCAAGGAGCGCATAGAAGACCCAAAGTACAGTAAGGGAAATCCGAAGGGGCGAGTATACGACGATAAGGAGGCATTCCCAGGTGCCGGAACAGCAGAAAATGGACAGGAGTATATCGCCGAGTCCCACGCATGCCCGAGCTGTTATGTCGTTGAAGGCTATGGCGTCAAGGGAACGAACGATAAGTCAAGCCCGATGCCGGCGATTCATAAACCACCGATCTCGTTGACGCTCCAAGAGTTGGCTGCCGTCGATACCTGGTTGTATTTGCGTGAAGGGGCTGATGCTCCGTCATATGACGAGATAATCAAGTCCTATGAGAAGTTTATTCCTGAAGCTGATAGGCCCAAAGCACAAGAAGACAAGCCGGCAGGTGCGGGAGGCTCGCTATTAGTTGATGGAACCGAGCCGATCGATGTGATTTTTTCCAAAGCTACCTGTGCCATGTGCCATACGATTCCCGGTATCCCTGGCGCGGTCGGCAAGCAAGGTCCTGTGCTTGAAGAGGGGACCAACGCGCCGAACCGGATCAAGGATCCGACCTACAAAGGGACCGCGCATAACACGCAAGAATACATTATGGAGTCCATCGTATCGCCCAGCACCTATGTTGTGAAGGGATTTCCTGACAATCTGATGCCAAAGGAATTTGGGACGAAGCTGAGCGCAGGGGCGTTGAAAAAGATCGTCGACTATCTGTCGCAGGTCAAAGCCGGTGCACCGCCACCGAAAACTTCATGACCGTGGCAATTCATCTCTTTTGTCGAGCAATGGGAGTTCACCGATGAAAGCAATAATGTCACTGGGGGCACTCATAGGGGTAGTAGGACTCCTCCTGCTTGCCGGAATGATTGTGGGGATCGTTCCGTCAGACACTGTGCGCCTGATAGAAGGATACATGCCGGTCCAGGTGATCGCGGAGCTCACGCTGTTCGTTGCGGGGTTTACCGGGATCAGCTACATGATGTCAGCCATGGGGATGGCGTTCCCCAGATTTTGGCAAGGAATCAGCTGCTGGGCCTTCGTCCTCCTCTATTTGAAGTTCCGGGTATATCCCCCGATTCCCTTCAGCGTGCGCGCCATGTACGGGACAGTTTCACTTGTGGCTGTCTTTATGTGGGTTTCTGCCAGCGAAGAAGACTGGAAGAAGTTCAAGCAGCCGATCATGAACGTCATGGATGCCAAGACTGGTGGAAACCGGTTGCTCAGGTATGCCTATCTGATTATCCTGCCGATTTTGATCGGAGGGTTCTCTTATAATGCCATGATCCCGAAATCAGAAGAGCCGATTGAGTTGCGAACGGTGCATCCGGCCCCGCCAGCCAGCACGAAGGTGCATGGTAAGACCTACACACTTCAAACGTCGCAGAACCCGTACCGTGTCAATCCGGAAGGGAAGTACGATCAAGAGTATAGCAACGCCAACATCGTGGAACAGGGCATGGGCCGTCTAATGAAACCGAATGCCAACCCCTGGGATAAGGATGCGCAAGGGTACCTCAAATATGTGCGCGAGGGTGGGGAGATCTTCTTCCAGAACTGCCACTTCTGCCATGGCGATAATTTGAACGGTCGTGGTCTCCATGCGTTTGCATTCAATCCGATTCCAGCAAACTTCACCGATCCAGGGACAATTGCACAATTGCAAGAAACCTTCATTTTCTGGCGTGTTTCCAAGGGTGGGATTGGCTTGCCGAACGAAGGGTTCCCCTGGGCCTCTGTCATGCCGCCATGGGAACAGCATTTGACTGTGGATGAAATCTGGAAAGTCGTCTTGTTTGAATATTGGCACACGGGATATTACCCCAGGACTTGGGACTAGTCCTTCGAGGAATTAAGATCAGCCACCTTTGATTGACGACATGAGGGAAGAGGGAAGCCATGAAGAATTCGTTTAGTCTAAAGGCGGGTGTCCTGCCCTTCGCTGCCTTTGGAATGATCCTGCTCTCTGGAAATGCCGGGGGATTGGCCTTCGCGGCAGATTCACTTCCTGCCGGTTTTAAGGCTGGAGCGCTTTCACCAGCGCCGTCTGCAGACATGATCGAAGCAGGAAAGCGGGTCTACTTTACCAAGTGTGTCTGGTGTCATGGTGTCGATGGCGCTGGTGATGGACCAGGCGCTGATCGTCTCTGGCCGCGTCCCCGCAACTTCAATCAGGGGACGTTCAAGATCAGACACACAGCGAGCGGCGAATTGCCCTTATTTGACGCGAAAAAGCCTGTTGAAGCACAGAACGATCTGTTTGCGACTGTGACCCACGGTTTACCCGGCTCCGCCATGCCGCCATGGGAAGGTATTCTGACCGAGGAACAGCGGCTTCAAGTCCTGTCGTTCGTCACGACTCAGCTTGTAAAAGATCGAAACTTTACAGACACGAAGTCAGAGAGCCAGACTGTGTTGCAGCTGGCAGATCTAGCACCAATTGCCGCGTCAGAGGAGAGTTTGAAGAAAGGCGCCGAGCTTATTGTCGAGAAGAAGTGTGTTGAGTGCCATGGCATGGAAGGCCGTGGTGACGGCAATGCCTTCAACCTGAAAGATGACTGGGGCTTCTCAATCCAACCTGCCAATTGGCACAAATGTTGGAACTTCAGAGGCAGTCGGCAGGACCCCTACAACGTCAAGAACATCTTCAGGACGTTTTCGACCGGGGTCAACGGGACTCCGATGCCCTCATTTGCCGACAACACGACCGTTGAGGAGCGTTGGCATATTGCGAATTTTGTGAACTCGCTCTGTGAGCGAGATGGGGAAGGGAAACCTCTGCCAATTGATCCACAGGCGGACAAGCCCAAGATCAACTTTGTTCTTCCCTCAGGGAAGGTCGATGGAGAAATTCCCGCAGATCCTGAAAATGAACTCTGGACGAAGCGGGTTAGGCGGTATGTCGCGATGGGCGGTCAGATTACCCACAAACCAAGAAATTTCGTCAACCGGATCGACGATCTCTGGGTGAAGTCTCTCTATAACGACAAGTATGTCGTGTTCATGTTCCAGTGGGATGATAGGACCAAGAGTGTAGCCGAAGGGAAGTTACCCTGGGCTCCTACCGAGGTCAATGTCGATGTCAAGGAGCAGGATCCGAAGACAGGGGAGGAGGGCTCTATTGCTGCGCGTCAGAATAATTACACGGTATATAACGATGCGGTTGCCATAGAGACTGCCATAAAATGGAAAGAGCTTCCCGCACCGATTAAGCCGCGCTATCTGTTCGGCAGCAACGAACAGTTTCCTATGGACATTGTGAAATGGGAAGCCAATGGTTCGCTCCATGCCTTCAAGGGGACCGGATGGGATAAAGACTTTGAAGAGCGGTTTGACTATGAAGAGAATATCAAGTTACTGCATTCGGAGTGGAAGAATGGCCGATGGACGGTGATTATTCAGCGTCCGCTGGGCGACAAGAAAGAGCAGGATTACGACTCGGATACCTTCTTCGAAATGGGGCAATACATTCCCACTGTGTTCTTTGCATGGGACGGCCACAATGGCGATGCAGGGAGAAAGATGGCCGTCTCGGCCTTCTACTATACATTCCTGGAGCCGCCAACCCCGCAAGAGGCCTACATCTACCCGATTGTGATCGCGGCTGGTGTGGTTCTTCTGGAAGGCTGGGTACTCACAAGACGATCGAACAAGCGGAAGGCAAAGGGCCTCTAACGCTCGCCTGGACGGAGAGAGTCTGAAGTATTAAGAGGGGGTGGGGTGACCCACCCCCTCTTTCTTTTTGGCCGCCTTAGTGAGGACATCATGGAGATGGAAGTAACGGGTGTCCTGCTCGCCGGGGGAAAAAGCAGGAGAATGGGAGAGGACAAAAGGAGTCTTGTCGTAGGGGAGCAGACCCTCCTTGAACGAGGACTAGGTGTGCTCCGCTCAATCTTTCATGAAGTACTCGTTGTCATTGCCCAGGACAGTCCTCCTCTTGACGTCAATGCTCGAGTCCTGCGGGACCTGGTCTCAGACTGCGGCAGTCTCGGAGGTGTCTACACGGGGCTTACGCTGGCAACAACGCCACACATATTCGTGGTCGCGTGCGACATGCCATTCCTCGATCAGACGGTCATTACCCAGATCACCAGTCGAAGGGCCACCGCGGATATTGTGATGGCAAGACTCGCGGCCCGATTGCATCCGATGCATGCATTATATGGCAAGGGGTGTCTTACGGTTATGCGTCAGATGATTCTGGCGCGACAGCTGAAGATCCAAGAGCTGGTGGCGCACAGCTCCCTTCGGGTACAATACATCACTGAAGCGGATCTGCTCACCATTGATCCCTCCTGGCGTTCCTTTCACAACGTGAATACTCCGGCGGAGCTTGTCGCGGCGCGGGCTCTGCTGGCTCAGATACTGTCCTCAGGCAAACCATAGCGCTATGACAAGAACGATCGTCATGATCCATCCCGGTAGTCTCGGCGATGTGTTCTTGGCGGTCTCTGCCATGATCCGGCTACGGGCCCGCTTCCCCAACTATAATCTGGTTCTTTGCGCAGAGGATCAGGCCGCAAAACTGCTTCTCGCGTGCGGCATCATTGACGCGTGGGCTTCGGTGGAGGGGCTAGTCTGCGCAGGTTTGTTCGTCGGTGCGGATCAGTCCACTGGCCAGGTACAGAGATGGCTTGAGCATTGTGACCTTGCCGTTGCTTGGATGAGGGACCTTGATGGCAAGCTATCCGAGACCCTCAAGGCGATCGGCGCTCGAGAGGTTATCGTGAGGTCCCCGTTCTCAGCCGCGATTCAAGCGACACATCAACGGGACCGGTTTCTTGAGGCGATCAATGAGGCACCGTCCGATGGTGAGCAGGGCGTCCTATTGGCTGTGACAGAACCGGTTTATCAGCTTGGGCGAGCCTGCCTTGAAGAACATGGGGTTATGACCGGGGGGCCTCTTGTTGTGATTCACCCCGGGAGTGGGAGTGTCCATAAGTGTGTGTCACCGGAAACACTTGCATACGTGGCAGGAGTTGTTCAGACCTTTGGAGCGATTTCTGTGGTGTTAGAAGGGCCGGCGGACCGGGAACCGGTGGAGCGTCTTCTCCATTTATGTGTGAACCCGCCAATTGTCCTGAGGAGCCGCGATATCCTTACTGTTGCCGGCGTACTTTCACAAACCAGACTCTTTGTCGGGCAGGACTCGGGAGTCACGCATCTGGCAGGGCTGATGGGGGTGCGTACGGTTGCTCTCTTTGGGCCGACTGACCCCGATCGCTGGGCTCCCCAGGGCACCCATATTACTGTGGTGCAGGGCGCATCCTGCTTTTGCCAGTCATGGGCTGACGTGAGTCGGTGCAGGGAGAAACCATGCCTGGAGATACCGCGAGACCATGTCGCGGCAGTCTGCCTTGCCCACCTTAAAGAGACGAGGGTCAGTAGAGAATCCACACCCGATGTCTTGTCACCGACTATCCCGTAATGCTACAGTGATCAGTTCTTTTTTCCTTTCATTGCTAAGGACTTAGGAGTTCTTTCTTGTCCAGCGGGGTTGTGCAGGAAAAGGTCACCAGCGCGCTCCTCGAAGCGCTCAATGGGGCTAAGAAAAAGGGCCAACTGAAGACAGAAGCCTGGCCTCAACTGAGTCTGGATGCTCCCAAACGCCCGGAATGGGGGGACCTAGCCTCGACGGTTGCTATGTCTCTCGCAGCGACCGAGCAGAGGGCTCCCCACGACATTGCCCAAATTATCATCGACAATCTTGCTCACCACGAGCAGATTTTTGACCGAGTCGAGATTGTCAGGCCGGGCTTCCTTAATCTCACAGTTAAGCCGACGGTTTGGCATGACGTGCTGAGAGAAATCGAGACACAAGGATCAGCCTACGGGCGAGCCGAAATAGGGAAACGACATCGTGTGTTGGTGGAATACGTGAGTGCGAACCCGACCGGCCCATTGCATGTGGGCCATGGGCGCGGTGCCGCGGTTGGGCAGACTGTCGCGAACATGCTGAAGGCGGTCGGGTATGAGGTTGTGAGCGAGTACTATATAAACGACGCCGGCCGACAGATGAAACTATTGGGATCTTCCGTCTATGCGCGCTACGAGGAACTGTCGAACCGGCCGGGAGAGTTTCCGTCATAGGGGTATCGCGGGGCTTATATCACCGCAGTGGCCGAGCGAGTGAAGCAACAGCTCGGGCCTGAGCTGGCTGGACGTGCGGCTCCAGAGGTCGAGGAGCGCTGCCGAACCTTCGCTTATCAGGAACTGCTGAACTTGATTCGGGAGGATCTGAAGTCGTTCGGGATCGAATTCGAGTCGTGGTTCAGCGAGGCCTCTCTGGTGAATTCAGGGGCTGTTGAGCGGGTCTTGGATGAATTGAAAACGAAAGGTTTCTTGTTTGAGCAGGAAGGTGCCTGGTGGTTCCGATCCTCGGCATTCGGCGATGAAAAGGATCGTGTCGTGCAGAAACAGGACGGGGAGTTCACATACCTGGCCTCCGATATCGCCTACCACCAGGATAAGCTGCGGCGTGGATATGATCTCCTTATCGATGTCTGGGGGGCGGATCACCATGGCTACATTCCTCGCATGCAGGCGGTGGTGCAGGCCTATGGGTATTCTAAAGACCGGCTTCAGGTCGTGCTGGTCCAGATGGTGAATCTGTTGCGTGGCGGGAAGAAAGTTGAAATGTCAAAGCGGGCCGGCGAGTTTATTACGATGCGGGAAGTCATCGATGAAGTCGGGGCCGATGCGGCCAAGTTCTTCTTTCTGATGCGCGATTCCGACTCCCATCTCGATTTCGACTTGGAACTGGCCAAGCAGCGGTCATCCGACAATCCCGTGTATTATGTGCAGTACGCCCATGCCAGAATCGCCAGCCTCTGGCGCGTCGCGGCTGGGCGAGGCATCGCCTGTCCCCTGCCGAGAGAGACGGATTTGACGCTGTTGACGGACCAGGACGAATTGGGGTTGATTCGAAAGCTCTCCGCCTATCCTTCAGTCCTGCAAGCCAGTGCGGTGGCCTATGAGCCTCACCGGATGACCTATTATCTTCAGCAATTGGCCGGGCTGCTGCACACGTTTTATAACAAGCATCGAATTCTGCCTCCCGCTGCGGATCGAGATCTGTCGGCTGTCACACCGGAAGGGTTAGCCCCTGGTGAGGGGTTGCAGAAAGAGGTGGTAACTCCGGAACGCACGGCTGCGAGGCTGGCACTGATGGGCGGAGTCCGGCAGGTCTTGAAGAATGGACTCGCGGTACTCGGGATTTCCGCGCCGGAACAGATGTAGTAGGCGAGAGAAACTGTGGAGTATTCAGTATTACAGGGGAAGGGTGAGACGGGTGCGCGGTTGGGGAGACTCAGCACCGCGCATGGGACGGTCGAGACGCCGGCGTTTATGCCGGTCGGGACGTTGGGTCCAGTGAAGGGGATCGATCCAGCCGACTTGGAGCAGCTTGGCTTTCGTCTCATGCTGAACAACGCCTACCACCTCTATCTTCGGCCTGGGCACAAGATTGTCGCGGAGATGGGTGGATTGCATCGGTTCACAGGGTGGTCGGGAGCCATCCTGACGGACAGCGGCGGGTTTCAGATTTTTAGCTTGGCCAAATTGTGCAAGGTGACGGATGAGGGGGTGAGTTTTCAGTCGCATCTCGATGGGTCCACGCATTTCATCACGCCGGAGACGGCCATCGAGATCGAAGAAGCCCTGGGGGCCGACATCATGATGGCGTTCGATCACTGCGTGGCGTTGCCGGCTGAGCGAGAGGTTGTGCGGGATGCCGTGCGACGTACCACCCTGTGGGCAGAGCGTTGTCAAGCCAGTCGGCGTCGCAGGGACCAGGCTCTTTTTGGGATTGTGCAAGGAGGCTTGGAGGCGGATCTCCGTGTCGCTTCGGCGCGTGACCTGGTCGGGCTTGGCTTCGAGGGCTATGCGATCGGGGGCCTTTCAGTGGGAGAATCGAAGGCGGAAATGTATGCCATGCTGGATGTGACTGTGCCGGAGCTGCCGGCTTCGAAGCCACGGTATTTGATGGGCGTGGGGATGCCCGAGGATTTGATCGAAGGTGCAGCGCGCGGAATCGACCTGTTCGATTGCGTAGTGCCCTCGCGGCATGGACGGACCGGCTCACTCTTTACCAGCTTCGGGCGTGTGGTGATCAAGCAGGCGCGGTATGTACGGGATGAACAGCCTATCGATCCAGGCTGTGGATGCCCGGTCTGCGCGCGCTATTCGCGGGCCTATCTGCACCATCTCTTTCAGGTGAAAGAAATGCTGTCGTCGAGACTGAATACGATTCACAATCTCTGGTATTTTGCCGATCTGATGGGCCAGGTGCGGTCAGCGATCGCTCAGGGGAGGTTACGGTCGTTTCGGGAGGAGTTTTACCGAGCCCGCGACCAAGCTGTATCGGATGACTCAGTTGCAGATGCGGCTGAGGACGACAGGCGTCGGCCGCATACCGGATGGAATTAACCGGGTCTAGGAGGAGTTCGTATGGTCATGCAATCGGTCGCATGGGCTCAGGGGGCTGCTGCCGGAGGGAATGCAAGTTCGACTTACAGTACGATCCTGTCCCTCCTTCCGTTCGCGTTGATCTTCGTCGTTTTCTATTTCTTGGTGATTAGGCCGCAACAAACACGTGCGAAACAGCAGAAGGAGTTGCGAGAGGCCCTCAAGAAGGGAGACAAGGTGGTCACGGCCTCAGGTATCTGGGGCACCGTGACGAATCTTGGGAAGGAGACGGTGACGCTGCAGATCGCCGATACGGCGAAGATTCGGATACAACGGGACCAGATTGCCCGGTTGCGCGGCGGCGAAGACGAAGAGAAAGAAAAGGATTCGTAGGCTGCGAGTGATAAAGGGGTTACAGAAGACATGAAAAAAGTGGGTGGGCGGTTAGCATTGTTGGTATTGGTCGTGATAGCGTCGCTGATATTCTTTATCCCCTCCTATCCGCCGTTCTATCAGGCATTGCCTGGCTGGCTGAAGCAGGTGCTGCCGAGTAAAGGCATTACTCTAGGTTTGGATCTTCAGGGCGGGATTCACCTTGTCATGGAGGTGGACGAAGATCGGGCTATTGAGATTGCCGTCGATCGAGCGGTCGTTTCCCTCCAGGATGTACTGGTCGATAAGAAGATTCCCGTCGAGTCTGTCGCGCGGACAGGACCGACTCAGGTCACAATCCAGTTCCAAGATGCTGAGCTCAAGGCCCAGATCCAGAAGCTGATCAACGACTACCCGATCTTCAGCGAGACGGAGTCTGCAGGGTCCGCCAACCGGCTGGTCTGGGAACTACGAGAAAGCGAGGCCAAGCGGATTAAGGACTCCACAATCAACCAGGCACTGGAAACGATCCGGAACCGCATCGACCAGTTTGGCGTAGCAGAACCGATTGTGCAGCGGCAGGGGTTGAAGCAGATCGTCGTGCAGTTACCCGGTGTCAAAGAGCCGAAGCGCGCGAGGGATCTGATCAAGGAGACCGCGTTGCTCGAATTTAAAATGCTCGATGAGGACAACCAGCCAAAGCTCGATCTGCCGGCCCGTATTCCGAAAGACAGCGAGGCGGAGATTCTGAAACAGTTCGAGGCGAAGCTGCCGATAGGGGATCAGATCCTGTTTGAACGGGGAGTCGATAAAGACACGGGCAGGGAATATCGCGTTCCCTACCTCGTGAAAAAGCGGGTGATGTTGACCGGCGATGTCCTGAGCGATGCACAGGTCTCGATTGGTCAATTCAACGATCCCTATGTGTCGATGACGTTTGACTCCAAAGGCGGACAGGAATTCGAACGGATTACGGGCGACAACATCAAGAAGCGCATGGCGGTCGTGCTCGACAATACGATCTACTCGGCGCCGGTGATTCAGGACCGCATAACGGGGGGACGCGCGCAAATCACCGGGACCTTCTCAATGCAGGAGGCGAACGACTTGGCCATCGTCCTCCGGGCCGGCGCCTTGCCGGCTCCGCTCAAGATCATCCAGGATCTTACGGTCGGACCGTCGCTGGGGAAGGATTCAATTGAAAAGGGCGTACAGGCTACCCTGTTTGCCGGGGCCATGGTGGTGGTGTTCATGATCGTGTATTACAGAATGTCCGGCGTCATTGCAGACTTTGCGCTGGTGCTCAACCTCTTGTGTCTGATCGGAGCCCTGTCCGCCCTGAACGCGACGCTGACCCTGCCAGGAATCGCCGGAATTGTGCTCACGATTGGGATGGGCGTCGATTCGAACGTTCTCATCTTCGAGCGTATTCGGGAAGAGCTGCGATCGGGGAAAGGGGTCAGGCTGGCGGTGAACGGAGGCTATGACAAGGCGCTGTTGACGATCGTCGACTCACACGTGACCACCTTGATTACAGGGGTAGCGTTGTTTCTCTTTGGCACCGGGCCGATCAAAGGATTTGCCGTGACTCTGTGTCTCGGGATTGGGATCAATCTGTTTACGGCCCTGATCGGCACCAAGGTCATCTTCGACCTCTTGAATCAACGACAGAAAGTCGAACGGTTAAGCATCTAGTTCGAAGGAGCAGGCATGTTAGAAATTCTCGGAAAAACGAATTTTGATTTTATGGGGAAGCGCTATTTGGCTTTTGCGTTTTCCGGCATCATGGTGCTGTTGGGAATTGTAGCGATAGTTCAGATTTCGCGGGGAGCGGCAAACCTCGGCATCGATTTCTCGGGCGGGACTGCGGTGCAGTTGAAATTCGACCAAGCAATCCGGATCGACGAAGCGAGGAAGGTTTTGGAAGCAAACGGCCTGGACAATGCCGAACTGCAGGAATTCGGTCAGGATAACAAGCTCCTGATCCGCCTGAAAGCGTCGACGACCATCGAAGAGAAGATCGCCGATCGGGTCGTGGCGGTCTTTGCGAAGGAGTTCCCCTCGAATCATTTCGTGGTCGACTCCAGCACGGAAATCGGACCAACCATCGGAAGGAAACTTCAGGAAGATGCCCTCATTGCGGTGGTCATTTCCTTCGCCGGGATCATCCTCTATGTGGCGGCCCGGTTCGAACTTCGCTTCGGCATTGCCGCAGCCCTGGCGACCTTCCATGACGTGTTGGCGGTTCTGGGGGCCTTTTATATCCTGGACAAGGAAATTACATTGCTCGTCGTGACGGCACTGCTTACCTTGGCCGGCTATTCGATGACGGATACGGTCGTCGTGTTCGACCGAATCAGGGAAAATCTCAGGATGCGGCGGCGGGAGAGCGAAGAGACGATCATCAACAATGCGGTCAACCAAGTCTTGAGCCGCACGATTGTCACGAGTTTGACCGTCGTCTTGGTGCTGATTCCGCTGGCGCTGGCCGGCGGAGAGGTGTTGCACGATTTTTCTCTCGCCCTGTTGTGGGGGGTCATCTTCGGGACCTATTCGTCTGTCTTTGTCGCGAGCCCGTTGCTGTTGCTCTGGCCCGGCGCGTCCGGGAAAATGTTGAAGCGGAGTTATCCTGAATCACGGGCGAGATAAGCGAGGCGTGCGCGACAGGCGCGACTCGTGAGGATTAAACTTTCGGCCTGTCCAGCTTTTCTCGCAAGTCCCGCGCTAATAGCGAGATGGGCACACCCATGAACTTCTGGAGCCGGTCTCACAGTCTCCAGCACAAGATCATCACGGCGATCGTGCTGGTCGGACTTCTGCCCCTCAGCCTTCTGCTTGTCATTACCTACGTCGAGGAACGGCGTGCGCTTCGCGACATGACCGGGATCAACTTCAAGGAAGCCGCCGTAGAAGCTGCCCGCCGTATCGAAATGCAGGTCAGCCGTGGGCTGAACGAGGCGCAACAACTCGCCACCACCCCCTTTCTCCATACCGCTGTCACTGAGGCCAATCGCACGTACGAGGGAAAGGATGCGCGCAGCATTCAGCGCATGATCAAGGATTGGCAGCAACGGTGGCGTCAACGGGATAAGCAAAGCGAGTTTCCCCTCTTTATCAATCGCATCGTCACGAACTACCTCATCCGGTGGCACGATATCCGCAAAACGGATTACGTCGGGATCCTGGTGACGGATCAGCAGGGGGCGCTGGTCGTCAGTTCCATTCCACAAGTAGAGTACTTTTACGGGAAGACACCCTGGTGGCAGGCAGTAGTGAAGGGGGAAAGTCTCAAGGGCTATGTGGGCGAGATCACCTTTGATCCTGGTTTCGGGACTCACGTGATCGTGGTGGCTGCGCCCATTCTGGACGATACAAAGGGAATGGTGATCGGGGCGGTCACCATTCTGTTACGGCGAGACACGATCTTCCATGCTATCGGCGAGGTCACCATCGGGGCGACCGGCCATGCGATGTTGTTCAGTTCGGATGGTGTTCCGGTGATCTGTCCGGTCCTGCCCCCGGAAGAGCATACGGCACGGCCCGAAACGATCAGCGCCCTTGTGGGGGCGCAAGCCGGCTGGACCGTTGCCGTAGACGATTCGCATGGGAGCAGGGATACGTTGATCGGATTCGCTCCCGTCCGATTCGGGGAGACCTTGGCTCCGGGAAGCCTCGGGGGACACCAGTGGGTCACCGTGGTGCGGCAGGATCCCAGGGAAACCTATGCCCCGCTCGCCGAGCTCGTGGCGAAAGTGCTGCTCTATGGGCTGCTTGTGCTCGCTGTGCTGTGGGGGACGGGGCTCGTTGTCGCACGCCGGATCGCCCGTCCCATTCAGTTGTTACACGACGGGGTGCGTGAAATTGGAAGCGGGCGATTGGAGCAGCGGTTGGAGCTGAAAACCGGCGATGAAATTGAAGGGCTTGCCGATGCCTTCAATCAGATGGCGACAAATCTCCAACGATCGTTCGGGCAGATTGAACAGCGCGTGGTGGATGTGCGGCGATTGGAAGAGAAGTACCGCGATTTGATCGAGCATTCTCCGGAGATGATCTATCAATTGAACCGCAACGGCCGATTCGTCCATGTGAACAAGACGGGGCTCGAGAAGCTCAAATACTCCCTCAATGAGATGTTGGCTATGAAGCTCTGGGACATAGTCCCGCGTGGCCAGGAGCCACTCGTGTCGCGATATCTGGAACGATTGGTGGCGCAAGGGCGCAGTTCGATGGAGACGGTGTTTCTGACCAAAGACGGCCATCCAATCGATGTGGAGATCCATGCCACGGCGCTGATCGATCAAGAGCGCGGTGGACTTGTTCACTCGCGCGCGTTTGTGCGGGACGTAACCGATCGGCACCGGCTCGAGCGGCGAGTGCAAGAGTATACTACAGAGCTCGAACAGGCTGTGTCGGAGCGGACGCAACAGCTTGTGGCGTCGCAGGAGCGATACAAGGCGTTGTTCGACTTGGTCGCAGACTCCGTCATTATGGTGAATTCAAGCAGTATCATCGTCGCCGTCAACAAACGGGAGGAACAAGCGCTGGGTTATGCAGAGGCGAACGTGGTCGGCCGTAATCTGTTCGAAGTCGTCCTCCCCGGCTATCACGATTCATTGCGTGGGTGGTTGAGCGATACTATTTCTGGGCAGCGGAAAGTACCCACTCAGGAGATCGTCGTGCGCCATGCCGACGGGCGGGAAACTCCGGCCGAGATGGATTTGATCCGGGTCGGAGTGGCAGACCAACTGTCGGTGATGGTGCAGTTGCGGGACATTACCGACAGGAAACGGCTCGAACGGCAGCTGGAGGCTTACCGAGAAGAGTTAGAGGATAAGGTGCGAGAACGCACGCGCGAGATCGAAGATACGAAACAGTATCTTGAAAGTCTGTTGGAGAATGCCAACGATGTCATTTACACACTCGATACCGAACAGCAATTCACCTATGTCAACAGCAAGATCGAAGCATGGGGTTACCGGAAAGACGATCTGCTCGGGCGCCCGTACCTCGCCCTTCTCTCTAAACGCCATCGGGGGAGACGTCTGAAGGACACTTTGGACATCGGTGCGAAGCAGGTCTATGAGGTTGAAGTGGTGACTCGCACCGGGGAGCCGAGGGCTGTGATGGTCAGTGTGTCCCCGTTGTATGGGGCCGGGGGAGCGATCCTGGGCCTGATGGGTATTGCTCGTGACATGACCGAGACCAAGAAACTGGAAGAGCAGATCAGGAATTCTGAAAAGCTGGCCTCCATCGGAAAGCTCGCCGCGGGGGTGGCTCACGAAATCAACAATCCCCTGGGGGGCATCCTTAACTGCCTCTATAACCTACGGAAGGGGACGCTGTCGCCGAGCCGGCAAGAGGAATATCGGCTGTCGATGGAAGACGGTGTGAGGCGTGTGCAGAAGATCGTTCGGCAGCTCCTCGATTTTTCCCAGCAGCATGTCCCAGAATTCGCGCTGACGGATATCAACCAGCTCGTTGATCGGGTGTTGGCTTTGACGACACATCTCTTTGCTCCGAAGCGAATCCTGTTGGAAACGGGATTCAGTCAGGGGTTGCCGAATGTCATGGTCGATCGGCATATGATCGAGCAGGTGCTGATGAACCTGGTACTGAATGCGGTGCAAGCGATGACGGATGGAGGGACACTGACGATTCGAACATCCGTGGCCGAAGGGATCTGCCTCATCGAGGTGCAGGATACGGGGTCGGGCATTCCGTCGGCAGTCCTGCCGAGGATCTTCGACCCCTTCTTTACGACCAATCGAGAAGGTGAAGGAACCGGACTCGGTTTGTCGGTCAGTCTAGGCATTGTCGAGCGCCACGGTGGAAAGATTTTGGTCGACAGCGAAGTCGGGAAGGGAACGAATTTTACGCTTTGTCTTCCTGTGTCCCGTGAACATTCGTTGTTGGAGAGAGTGTCATGAAGGGGCTCAGCATTCTATTGGTCGACGACGAGCCGCTGATGCGGCTGTCGATGGTCGACGCATTGGAGGCAATCGGCCATGATGTCGAAGCAGCCGCATCCGGGACGGAAGGCATCGAAGCCATACGCCGACGGCCATTCGATCTCGTGATCACCGATCTACGGTTGCCCGGGGCAGACGGGCTTACCGTACTCAGAGCCACCAAGGAGCAGTCGCCCTCTACCGAGATCGTTGTGATTACCGCCCATGGATCTGTGGAAACGGCGGTCGGAGCGATGAAGTCCGGCGCCTTCGACTACATTACAAAACCGTTCCAGATGGACGAATTGCTGTTGATCGTCGAGCGGGTGGGCTGTGTGGTCATGTTGCGGCGTGAGAACCAGGACCTCAAGGAGGCGTTGGAGGACAAGTTCAGCTTCGAGGGCATTCTCGGTTCGAACAACCAAATGCGAGCGGTGCTGGACAAGATCAAGCTGGTGGCGGCGACCGACTCGACGGTGTTGATTCTTGG
>JACAFD010000005.1 GCA_013388555.1 Nitrospirota bacterium
AGAAACACATAGTCCTTCCCGCTTTCCTTGCCCGTCTCGCGGGCAACCTGCGTAATAATCTGGTCGGCCAGGCCGGTGCCGGAGACCCAGAGCGTCAACGCGATGACGCGAAGATTCTTCTTGAAGGCGTGACGCAGCAACGAAATCGCTTGAGGCTGGAGTTCAGGCTTCGATGCCGGATCGAAGTCCAGGGAGAGGAGAAACACGGACCCCTCAGGGAGCGACTCAATGTGCTCATACACACCGCGCACTTCGTTGGAAATTTTGATCGGCAAGCCGACCGGATAGAGCAATGGCAAAAGCGTGCAGAGGCCGATCACCAGGAAGATGATCCGCCGGTCGATTTTCAGCATACGCTCAGCAAACGTCATTGGGTTGCCACGCTCTCGTCAGGTGCTCGTCCTGCGCCTTACCCCTTACGCCTAACGCCTCACGTGCCACGCTACTCCTTGCCCCCTCCAAGATACGACCGTTCCAAGCCGAAGATAATTTTGATGGAGAGCGCGACCGTGCCGAGGCTCACGCCGATCAGGATCGCACGCCGTACCGACGCGTTCAGCACGTTCAGGATCCACTGGGACAAATCGCCACTGAGGGGAATGAGATATTCTCCGAGCGGGACGCGACCGGTCATGACGATCACCGCGGCAATGAGCAGGACCGATGCCTCGCGGCTCCGCGCGCGGAACGACCGATAGGCGGCC
The DNA here is from genome assembly GCA_013388555.1 of Nitrospirota bacterium. GTDB lineage: Bacteria > Nitrospirota > Nitrospiria > Nitrospirales > Nitrospiraceae > Palsa-1315. The sequence continues at coordinate 705 of JACAFD010000005.1, forward strand.
GAGGCGATGAAGAACGCAAGAATGGCGAACATCGTCCCCTGGAGCGGAACCATCATGAAGTTATAGACCCACCCGAAGGCCGTCATGGCGCCGTCGACGGCTTCCTTGCCGTTCGACCACAGGCCGACCGCGATGGTGCCCAGCATGCTCACATAGAGCACGAAACTATAGCCCCATCCCGCTTCTTTGCGCCGGATCTTGACGGCATGCACGTGGAACAGGCTGCTCACGCCCAGCACCAGTGCAAATCCGCCGATGATCTGGAGCCACTTGGTGGCGGAGGTCAACATCTGCTCCGAAGCCGGATGCGGCACATAGTATTGCGCGGCGAAGACAATACCCGTGATGAGAGTGACCAAGAGCGGAAGCTGTCGGCGGAGAAAGATCATTTCACGTCCTTGAACAGATCCAGAAATACCTGCGGCCACTGCGCATCGAATATGACCCCGAGGGTCGCCAGGACGGTCCCGATGCCGAGGACGCCGAGGATGAGGGCCTTGCCGATATCCTGTCCACGCAACGTGCCAACCTGAACGGGTTCTCTGGAGAGATAGGCGCTGGCAGCGTAGAGTTCCTCCCCGATCAAGGTGTAATCGCAGGTGGTGACGAAGAACGGCAGCTGGTGATCGGAGTCCGTCCCGGCGATTTGGATTGCGCCGGTGCTCGCGCCTGTTTCCGTCAACAGCAGCGCCTCGGCAAAGTACGATCCCATAAAGAAGTTCGCCGCCGGCTTTTTCCGCAGCATGATACCGTCCACCGCCGCGGTATAGCTGAATTGATCCGACGTAATGAAGAAGTTTGAATCGTCCTTGTAGAGATCGGGTTTGCCGGCTTCCAGATAGGCTTGTTTCGTAATTTCCTGGCAGACAGCCATGGTGATCGGATCGCGGTGCGGCACGAGTAAATCGGTCTCATAGGCAGCCGCACGTTTCGCCACGCGCCCCAGAATGATCGCTGCGGCAATGGTCGAAGGATCATGCATGTCGTGCGCGCCGGTGAGGTAGAGGATCGGCTTGCCCAACTCGGTCGCGCGGCCGATGGCTTCATCCACTGCATCGAGGCCGGGAATGCGCCGGAGAAATATCTCCCGCTTTCTGGCTGTTCCAATCGCGTAGAACACGATGCCGCCGAACAGGAGTGCCAGTATGAGATTATTCATCTGATTCCAGTTGATCCAATTCGGTTCCGGCATCGCCGGAACCGGCGTGGCAATCACGCGATTATCGCCCGAGACCCTCGCCACGGCGATAAGGTAGGCAATTCCGTCTTTGAGCTCGACCCCCCGCCCATTCCTCAACGTGAACTGATGCTGGTCTCCATTCGCCAGCTTCGTCCACCAGGGCCACTTGGATTCACGGACATACCGTTGGTTCGCCGGAAACTCCGCCACGACCTTCATCGCAGCAGGGTCCGGTACTGTTGTCCCCTCGCTGAGCAACACCTGATACTTGGTTTCGGCATTATCGGAAGGAGCCGGCGACCAGAGCACAGTCAGACTGCCGCCTCCATCGCTCGGAGTATCGAACACACGAACATCTTCCGGAGGAGCGAGGGTCTTGTTCGTCTCGTCAGTTTGAGCAAACACCGTCGACCACGATTGACTCAGAAGAATCACCAGCAGGAGGACCAATGCCTTCCACAAGGCGGGGTGCTCAAAACGGCTGTCCAGCAAGGCCGCAGGCGAGTCGAAACCGGAGGCGTACCCTCTGGGGTACGTTGAGGATTTCGAAGAGCCGAGAACGAAGCTGGCGGACGTTTTCAGCATCCCGCTAAGATCCTTCAATCAATTCAATATTCGTCCGCGGGATCACAGCCGTACTGCCGTCGGCAAAGCGGACTTCCATCACGCGCACTTCACTCTCGGTCGGAATCTTCTGGAGCTCGGGCGGCAAGCCTGTGACTTCACCGATCTTGCCGAACAACGGGTCTCGAATGATACGCACCTGGTCGCCGATCCTGATGCCTTCCCGTTGCGGAACGGTGGCCGCTCCGTGAGCGACCGATGCGCCTGCGCTTTTGGGAATGATGATCTCCGGCCGAATGACGCCGGCACGAATTTGCGTGGCGCCTGAAATCGAAGCTTGTTGTCCTGCGTGAGCAGAGAGCAGCGCAAAGGTCTTGCCTGCCATGGGAATGGAGCCAAACCCTTCGGTGAGAATCAGGGTAAAACCGACCTGCTCCGTGCCGGTGATGGCTACGCCAAGGTCGTAGCCCAGCAGCGCCCGCAAATCCTTATCGTGAATGCCGCCGATCACCACACCCGCCACCCCCACCTCTTTCGCGCGAGACAATGCGTCCGATGAGGCGAAGGAGCCGCCCACGACGA
>JACAFD010000319.1 GCA_013388555.1 Nitrospirota bacterium
ATCCTATGTTCTGATCCCGCAGATGGCAGGGCACCTGATAGGCCACTCGTCCCGGGTTTCGCTGAAAGTCTGTGGCCAGGGCGCCCTCCCGCTTCAGTTTCATGAGATATTCCGAAACATCGAACGTTCGTTCCGCCACGCGCCGTGCTTCAGAGCTGCCGACGATCTCCGGGTACTCCCGCTTCCACATCAAGCTGCAACTGGGCACCGGCACGACGATCTCATACCCTTTCTCCACCCACGGCAAAAATGACGCAATATTCGCCGAGGCAGCCTGCTGAATCGCTGCCGTATCACCGATATCGAACGACGGCATGCCGCAACAACGCTGTTCGGGAATCACGACATGCACACCGTTCTTTTCGAGGACTTGAACCGTCGCTTTGCCGATATCGGTCGATTGATAGTTGATCAAGCAGCTTCCAAAAAGCGCGATCTTCCGTTGTGCGGAAGCAGGAACCTGTGCTGTCCCTCGACGCTCCCACCATTGGGTAAACCTCTCTGGCGAGAAGTGCAGGACCTGTCGATCCCGATGGAGGCCGCCCCACGATTCCATCAGCCCCCGCAGGAACCGGCTGCCCATTACCCAATTCGCAACCGGTGCTACCAGACTGCCGAGGGTACCAAGCAGATCTGTTTTGATCAACCACCGGTCACGCCAGCCCACCCCGCGCGTCGCCGCCAGGTGCTTTTTCCAGGCAATCATCAAGCGGGGAAAATCGAGATCATACTGATGCGGCGGCGTATAAGGGCAGTGGTTGTAGCAGAGTTTACAGTAATAACACTCATCGACGACCCGATGGTAGTCGGTGGGCGTGAGTTTGGTGATGTCGCCCTCATAACGGTCGATGCCGTCGAGCAGCGTGTTGAATGACGGACATAGATTAAAACAGCGCCGGCAGCCATCGCAGACTTCATAGATGCGCTGCGTCTCTTTCTGGAGCCGTACGGGATCGATGGAGGTGATGAGGTTCAGACCATTCACAATCCCCATTGTCTCCTGTGAAGTCCTGCGAATACAAGATCGCAAAGCACGAAGGGTGAGCGGGGTATCCCGGCTCACCCTTCGTACGGTCAGACAGAAATCAGTTCTAGGACTGTTTCAGACTGTCGAGCCCCTTCGTGAAGCGATTCGCATGGGACCGTTCCGCTTTAGCGAGGGTTTCGAACCATTCGGCGAGTTCAGGAAATCCCTCATCCCGAGCCGTCTTGGCCATCCCGGGGTACATCTGCGTGTATTCGTAGGTTTCGCCTTCAATCGCCGATTTCAGATTGGCTTCGGTATTGCCGATTGCCACCCCGGTTGCCGGATCCCCGACTTCCTTCAAGAAATCCATGTGTCCGAAGGCATGGCCTGTTTCTGCCTCGGATGTATCCCGGAACAAGCCGCCGATATCCGGGAAACCCTCAATGTCCGCCCGCCGGGCGAAATAGAGATAGCGCCGATTGGCCTGGGACTCCCCGGCAAATGCGCCCTTGAGATTGTCGTGGCTCTTGGTCCCTTGTAAACTCTTCCCCATGGTGTCCTCCTCCCTATGCTTAGAAATTCCGCCGTCACCGCCGCCGGGATCTTATCACTATACCCTGGGTGATTAACAGAGCCATCCTCGTAGATCAATGGGTCATTTCAACTCGTCATCCGATCGGTCTATACAGTGGCAACTCCGATTCCATCTCGCCCAAGGGCTTGTAGGTGCGGTCCTTGGCGGACAAAATGGGTGTTGCAACCGGCCAGGTAATGGCGAGAGCCGGATCGTTCCAGATGATGCCCCGCTCGGCACTCGGCGCATAATAGTCGGTGCACTTATACAGGAAGGAAGCGCGGTCGCTGGTTACGCAGAATCCATGCGCACAACCGGGCGGTACATAGACTTGGTGCTGATTCTCCGCCGAGAGTTGGGTTCCATACCACCGGCCAAAGGTCGGCGACCCCTTTCGAATATCGACCACGACATCGTAGACCACTCCGTCAGTCACCATCACGAGCTTTCCCTGGGCGTGCGGCTCTTGATAGTGGAGCCCGCGCAACGTGCCCCGCAGTGACTGTGAATAGTTATCCTGAACAAAGGCGTCTGTAATACCGGCGTCGGCGTACCGGCGTGCATGGTAGGTTTCGAGAAAGAGGCCCCGTGGATCGCGAAAGATGTCCGGTTCGATCAGCAAGACGCCCGGGATTTCGGTTATAGTGACCTGCACAACGCTCCTCCTTGTATATTGGAAAATTACTTGCTTTTTTGTCGCTCATTCCGCCGGCTTTTCGGGATCGACGATGTCGGAAGGATCGGGGTACAATTGCCCAAGCCGATCGATTAAGGGCTTCGCGGCCGGCGTGCTCTCACGGGTCGGTTCACTCACCGGGTGGTCCCAGGTGAGAGTATGAATGCCTGCGTCTGTCAGCAATGAGCGGATCGTGGACAGACAGGCTTCCAGCGTCAATTCCGTACCCTCGCGAAGATTGAGCACGCGCGCCTTGGGATCGGTCGGTGGCGCCTCCGTATGGAGGAGCGCCCAACAGCGATCGAAAATCGTGGTGCGGAGTTCCGACGGGACATTGAGCGACTTGAGATCAGCTGTGCAGAGGGCCGACACGAACAGGACAAATTGCAAATCCGGCATTCCGGGATTCTGGATATCTAATGACGGCATGACAGAGCATTATCGATAGCGACCGGCATGGAGTCAACGGGCAGATCCCTTGCGACACCTTAACCTCAACCTCAACCTGTCTTCTTTGACGAGGAGCATCCGATCATGGTTACGATTTCCTTAATGGGTCAGCTGCAAACCGCCGATGGTGAACGCGACCTCGCCTGTGAAGTTCCCTCCCCCATGTCCGTCCGCCAGGTGATCCAGCGGCAGGGCATTCAGTTGCGCCATCTCCTCCAACTCATTTGTGAGAAGAAAGTGCTGGTGACCGTGAATAAGAAGATCGCCAGTGAGGACTCACTGGTTCAGAACGGTGATGCGATCAGGCTGGTGGGGCACGACGGCATGGGTGGAACGGGGCTCGGTCCCTCGCTGTAATGGCGCCACAAAATTACAGGGCCGGCGCCCCTTTGGGGGAGCCGGCCCTTTGGTTCTTCATGCGGCGTGAACGAGGCCTGAAGAAGGCGCGTCATGTGTAATCAGCGCCGGGCGATCTTTGGTTACTTCTTTCCGAGGATGGCGTCCTTGGCGGCTTTGGCCACGCGGAACTTGACTACACGCTTAGCCGGAATCTTGATGGCCTCGCCGGTCTGCGGGTTCCGCCCCATGCGGGCCTTGCGGTTCGCCAATACGAGCTTCCCGATCCCGGGGATCACGAAAACGTTTTTCGCCTCCTTGTAGGCCAAGGCGGCAAAGTCGTCCATGAGCTGGACGGAAGCTTTTTTCGTTAACCCGGTCTTCTGGGCCAGGTAATCGGCGATTTGCGACTTGGTCATTGACTTAGCCATACGAGCAACCTCCTTAAAAAGAACAAAGATGGTGAAATGTAATGAACTCGCTCCGCTTGACTCCGCTCAGACTCGCTGAATGTTCATGAACGAATAGTCGTGTCGCTGGAAGCGGCGAAAACCAGCGGGAGTCTATCCAAGCGCTCAGAGGCTGTCAACCAGAAAAATACAAACCCGGTGTAGGGAGTAGCCTTCACCGGTTTCTTGCAGTTTCGGGGCCAGCGGGCGTAGAGTACGGAACGCTTCCGTATTCGTGCCTCGCTGGTGACATTTTCCGGAGTGATAGCATGGCAAAAGAGCTACCTATCGTGCCATCGACGGCCCAACCGGTTGGTGAAGCGCAGGCAGAGCAATTCCAGTACTCTCGCGTGTTTTGTCAGAAAGAAAACTCACCCCCGCTCCGTTTGCTTGTGGAGTTTCTCAAGTCACATGGGCAAACTCCGATTACTCCGCCGGACATGGACGACACCCTGTTGGATGAATGGGCATGGGTCCAGGTGACGCTCGGGTATGACCGTAACAGAACACCGATTCAGGTGTTTTGTGCCAGGGATCGAGGCGCCTACCAGGATGTGTTCGACGCAGAGAAGAAGCTGTTCATAGAACTTCTCTCCGCACATGACGATATTGAAGCAGGAATGGTACGCGCGTCCGTGGAGCGCGCAAGGTTTGTGCTCACCACCCGGTTCTCCCCGCATGACATGACCGATGAAGGCTACGATTTCAACGGATGGATCCTGGAGTTCTACCAGGATCAGTGCAACGGCATCGTCCAGATCGATCACCAGGGCTTCTATTCGCCTCAAGGCCATCTCATCGTCGACCTCTCCTTCAAAGGGGAATGAGCCGCCGTGTCAGACAGGCTCCGAGATCCCGCTTCGCCCAGCCTTGTTTCACTCTATAAAAAAACAGACCACTGGTTTCAGCGGGCCTCCGCCGCCCTGCTCGGTGAGGTTCCCTGCCGGCTGGGCTGCACCGGTTGCTGTATCGGCCCCTTTCCGATCACTCTCCTCGATGTCCAGACCCTCCAACAGGGCCTTGCCGATCTTTCGCCGGATCACCGCCATCGTATCGAACAGCGTGCCATCGAACAGACCGCTGCAATGGAGGCCGCCTTCCCACAACTGACCGGTACTGATCTGCTCGACAATTGGTCCGACGAAGAAATCGACCGCTTCGTCACAGCGTTTCACCATTACCCCTGTCCAGCGCTAGAAGCAGATGGACGTTGTAGCGTGTACCGTCACCGCCCTCTGGCCTGTCGATCGATGGGCATCCCGACAGAAAATCGTGGGCTGACCCATGGCGCCTGCGAAGTCCAAACCTTTATCCCGATTGTGCGGCTCCCTAGAATATTTCGAGAAGAAGAAGATCGCCTGGCAGAGGAAGAAGCCGCCTCACTCAACGAGCTCCATAGAGCCACCGAATCTACCGGCGAAGAAGTATTCCTGCCGTACGGGTTCTTACCGCGCGAGACTCGCGAGACATGCGAGAAAAGCGGGACGGGTGAGGAGATCTGAACACTGAAAGCTGAAGTGTTTAGAACTTCGTGTCGCGCTTTTCCCGCCAGTCTCGCTTGAGTCAGGCATTACCGACTGTCCCAGCGGCGAGCCTGCAAGATGCTCAAAAGGTTCGTCCGGCAAGGCCGCAGCGAGCGAAGATCCGGAGGCGTACCCTCTGGGGTACGTTGAGGATCTGAGCGATGCGAGAACGATGCTGGCGGAGCTTTTCAGCATCCTGCTGCTGGACAGAGGTTAAATTCCTGTGCTACTGTCACCTCCCTTGGTTGCGGGAGCGCCTGTAGCTCAGCTGGATAGAGCATCAGCCTCCGGAGCTGAGGGCCACAGGTTCAAATCCTGTCAGGCGCACCACGCACACGTGAGGTGTTAAACGTCAGGCGTGAGGCGTGAACTTGAAGATGGAGGAACTCGCCTAACTCCTACCCCTTACGTCTTCTCAAATAGGTGGGCCGTTAGCTCAGTTGGTAGAGCAGCTGACTCTTAATCAGCGGGCCGTAGGTTCGACCCCTACACGGCCCACCAAACCTCGCTTGCGCGTGCCGCCGCCTCTTCATTGCTTTATCGTAATTGCTGGCGGCGGATAAACCTCTCCAGTAGATCCTCCCGTGTCGCCTCACAGCCCCTCGATGCGCAGTGGGTAAGATCAATTACCACTGATACCTGAGAGAGAACGGGCAAGCGTAGCCAGATCAATCACCTATATGGATGATGAGCGCCACACGCCCCGAACGGGGAGGGCCGTGCATTTCAGCATATCGAGCAATCAGAAAAGACTCACGGGCCCTTTGTTTCGACCGCCGCCGGTCGCACACCGCTGTCCCATGGCTGGATCGCTTCTCGGATGCATTCACGCCAGGGCTATAGCATGCTGTGCCAGTGATGAGAGTGGCTCCCCCTTCTCAGGGCAAATCCCTCCCAACTTGGGATGCTTTCCCAGACCAAAAGGCGTATTCTTTGGCGGCAATGAACGGCTCGGAGAGATGAGGCATGCCTGAGCTTTGTCGTTTCTTCGGTATCATCATCACCATGTTCTACGACGATCATGCCCCACCACATTTTCATGTACGCTACGGGGAGCACAAGGCTATAATGACAATTGACTCGCTGATGCTGCTGGAAGGCCACCTGCCACCACGGGCATTGGGGTTAGTCGCCGAGTGGGGTGCACTCCATCAGGACGAGTTGAGAGACGACTGGGCATAAGCTGAGCAACGGGCACCGCTTAAGAAGATCAAGCCTTTGGAGTAGGGCGAATGCTGAAAGATATTGTCGAAGCTACATCGCTGGAAGGCTACCAAGTCCGCCTCCGATTTGAAGATGGAGTGGTGGGCGAACTTGATCTCTCAGCCATCATGCGATTTGAGGGCGTCTTTGCCCCCCTCAAAGACCTCAATCGATTCCGAGAACTTCGCGTGCATCCGGACCTCGGCACCATCTATTGGCCGAACGGGGCTGATCTGGATCCCTCTGTACTCTATGCTCGGGTGACTGGAACGCCGCTTCCGACATACGAGATCAAGGCCGGAAGTCGCTAAACGTTCCCCCATCCCACCCGTCGGATCCCTCTTGCTCCATGACCTTTCCCGCAGCATCGGCGAGCTCGTCTCGCTTGTTCATCTGGTTTCTTTGGTTTGTTTGGTTCTTTTCGTTGGTCCGGTCGGCGAACCAGACAGACCAAATAGACCAGCCCCCCGTCTCGCTCGTCCTGCCATTCGCGCATTCCTCGCTTTCCACCGCACAGACCAGACACACCAGCTTCGCCCTCTTCGCCCGCACGTCCACCTTTCTCGCCCCTTGCAATCGGCTCTACCCTTACCCCGGCTCGTCCGATCTCGATTGCCAATCAGAAAGGAGTAGTGGTAACGTATGCGTTACCACTATGCCGGCCGAAATTCAGGTACTCGAGTATCTCGACTCGCACGCGCGCTCACCGTTTGCTGCCTGGTTTGAAGGACTCAATGCCACAGCGGCTGCGAAGGTGACCGCGGCGCTCTATCAATTGGCAGGGGGCAATTGGTCGAGTGTCAAAGGAGTGGGGGGAGGCGTCTACGAGCGCAAAATCGACTTCGGCCCAGGTTACCGGGTCTATTTCGGCAAGGATGGAAACCGGCTCGTGATTCTGCTTGGTGGAAGTAGCAAGCAGCGCCAGCAGGAAGCGATTGAGGCGACGCAAGCGCGATGGACTGACTACCGGCGTCGCAAGGTGACAGCAAGGGGATAAAAGGAACGGAGACACCATGGCACTTACACGCGAATTTAAGGCAACGGTCGCAGCACGCGCGCAGCGAGACGCGCGCTTTCTGGAAGCCCTCTTCACCGAGGCGATCAATGCCTATCTGTCCGGCGAGACCACCACGGGTAAGGCGATGCTACGGGATTTGGTCAACGCCACGGTCGGCTTTGAAGAACTCGCGACCTCGCTCAAGAAGCCAAGCAAGAGCTTGCATCGCATGCTGGCCCCACGCGGGAACCCGAGTACCGAAAACTTCTTTGGCATCGTCAATGCCCTCCAAAAGAAGGCACACGTGAAGCTCCGCGTAACAGCCAAGGCCAGTTGAGCGGGGGCGGAGCTGTTCCGCCCATATGCCCTGAGCAAGCCCGTTGCTCTGGTTCATTTGGTTCGATGGCCGAAAAACGAGAGTAACCAAACAAAACAAACCAAATCAACCTGACAGACCAACCAGACCGACCTCCCCCCCGTCTCGCTCGTCCTGCCAATCGCGCGCTTCTCGCGCACCACCGCACGGGTATTTCCCCCTTACGGTACCCCCGTTGTATGGACTTCACGCTCATACGGAGTTCCGCCGCCAATTCCTTCACCGTGAGCAACTCCTTCTTCATGCCTCGTCCTTTCGTTCGGTGCGGCTCAGCACCGCGCTGACCATACAGACGCGAATGGGTGACGGGACAACGCTCCTTGCGAGCAGCCAGACCATTCAAGGCCGTCGATGAAGCCAATTGATTCCATTGGCTCGCAATTCATTGAATTCTGGCGTGATTTCTCATCAGGAAAGGGATAAGCTTCGGGCGATGAAGTCGGCGAAGGCCGATCGCTACTCAAACCTGACGATCAAGAAGATTCCTAAGACGGTGCTGTCCCGCTGCGAGTGGGGCCATGACGATGACAGTCTGAAGATTGAGATTCTACCAAAAGCTCCGATTCCACCTGGGCAACAAGATTTGGAGCTAGCTTGAAGGTGGGATGAATGTGTCATAGTGTGGGGATAGTCTCTCGTCATGTCCGGCTGATGAGCGTGCAATGATCGATCGGGTTGTTTCCAAGAGCAGTGTTCCTATTCGACTCACGGAGGAGCGATGGGCGCACATTGCTGAAGAGCATTGCGAACTTGCCGGGTTGCGTTCAGAAGTCGTGGAGACCGTTTCGCAGCCGGAGCGTATCTTGCTTGGCGGCGACGGGGAGCGCCTGGCTATCCGCGAGCCGGGAGAGGGCAAACATCTCGTGGTTGTGTATCGAGAACAGGCCGACGATGGCTTTATCATCACAGCGTTTCTCACTCGGCGCGTTCGATGACTTGAAAAGAGGAGGCAGGTATGGCCATAGCAGACATTCAGGAATATTTGAAGCTGATTCCTGCGGTCAACCGGGCGCCACAACATGCAGTCTGGCTGACGTACGACACCGAAGCCGACACGCTCTACGTGAATTATAAGAAGCCTAGTCATGCCACGGATAGCGAGATGACCGATGACGACGTGATCATCCGCTATGAGGGTGAAGAGGTCATCGGCTTCACAGTGCTGCACGCGAGCAAACGGGTCAAGAAGACGGCATAGGGCTGCTTGGCTCGGAAGATGAACAGTATGAAACGCCACGTCAACGCGACCGCCGGACGGCTGAGCCTGCAGCCTCCCAGCGGCAGTCGCTGAAGCTTCTCGACTTGCAAATCCTTCTTCATGCCCAATCCTTTCTGCTGGTACGGCTCAGCACAGCGCTGACCATACCGGTATGAGTAAGTGTGGAGAAGCACCCTACTTATGACAATTACCCCTGTGATCTGAGGAAGGTTGCTGGTGAAAGAACAGCTCGCAGGATGCTCAAAATGGCCATTCAGCGCGGCCGCAGCGAGCGAAGAGGCGAATCGTACTCTCTGTCGTACGTTGAGCCTCTGAGCGACGCGAGAACAAAGCTGGGGGACTTTTTCAGCATCCTGCTAGGGACAATGGTCACGAAGCGCGCCGAAGGGAATGTAACTTCAGGGGTACACAGATAGAAATTCTTACTGATACGTAAGAAGGGCGAGCAGGGGTCTGGCTAGCTATCGAACGCGCAACATAGATAAATTGCGCAAAACAAGCGCGCTCTACGTGTCAATCCTGGCAGGTTTGAACGTAAGTGCCGGGGACCAAGGGTTCCCTTTCCAAGGCCACTCGCTCCCAAGTCGGCGTGCTTTCGCACGGTAAAAAGCGTATTCTTCGCCCCATGCCCACTCCGGAAGATCAGGCGCGAGAACACATCGACCAGGCGCTGGAACAGGTAGGCTGGAAAGTTCAGGACTACAAGAGCGCAAATCTCTATGCCGGGAGGGGCGTAG
>JACAFD010000086.1 GCA_013388555.1 Nitrospirota bacterium
GCCTACTCAGTTTAGAAATGGGGCGAACGAAATGGGAGATCACCGAAAGGATAACAAGGCTGCAGCTTCTGACGCAGGCTGATGTTGAGCTCACGTGTGAGCAAGGATGTGACTTCTATTTCCCCGACCTTACTCTCACCCGTTACCTCCCTGTATCCCTGGCAGAATTTTCAGTATTCTGTCAGCTGGCAGAGGGGTTCGCGGGAACTGATGCAGCAGATGCCTGTTTTTTGGCAGGTGAAGTCTCCGGTCGCGTGACGAGTTCGATTGCCACAAGCTTCGCAGCGTCTCCGATCCGTCGCCTCGTCTTCACCATTCTCGTATAGCCACCAGAGCGGTCCTTGAATCGAACCGCCACGTCGCTGAATAATTTTGAGACGACGTCCTTACTCCTGATAAATGTGAGGGCTTGCCGTCGAGCCGGCAGTGTTCCCGCCTTGCCAAGCGTGATCATTCGATCCGTAAACCCTCGAATTTCCTTGGCCTTGGCCTCAGTTGTCTCAATACGCTCATGTTCGAGCAACGAGGTCACCAAACTTCTGAACAGAGCCCACCGATGTTTGGTCTGCCGCCCAAGCTGTCTGCCTTTTTTTCTATGACGCACGGAGTCCCTCTTGTTTCGTTATTCGCTCTTCTGGCTGCCGCTGCCCTGTTGCGCGCCTTCCAGCTTCACACCCAGACCCAAACCCATCTCCGTCAAGATTTCTTTAATCTCGTTGAGCGATTTCTTGCCGAAATTCTTCGTCCTCAACATTTCCCCTTCTGTTTTCTGAACTAAGTCTGCGATGGTCTTGATGTTCGCGTTCTTTAAGCAGTTCGCGGCACGAACTGACAGCTCCAACTCGTTCACGCTACGGAACAGATGCTTATTGACTTCACGTTGCCCCTCATCCCCTCCAAGATCGGCACGCCCTTCGATTCGCTCATCGGGGTTGATAAAGATATCGATGTGATCACGCAAAATGCCTGCCGCCGTAGACACGGCATCGCGCGGCGCGATGGTCCCATCAGTCCAGACTTCCAAGGTCAGCTTATCGTAATCGGTCATGCGACCGACACGAGCATTCTCCACATGAAAATTCACGCGCTTGATCGGTGAAAAAACCGAGTCGATCGCGATCACACCAATCGGCAATCCCTCTTCTTTATTTCGCTCGGCAGGCACATACCCCCGTCCATGCTTCACCGTCATTTCCATATCGAACGAGGCATCCTTGTCCAAGGTCGCAATATGGAGGTTCGGGGTTAAGATGGTCACGTCCGCGTCATGAATAATGTCGGACCCCTTCGCTTCACCAGGTCCTTTTTTCTTGAGACGGAGTGTCTTCGGCTTATCGGTATGTAAGGCAAGCCGCAGTCCTTTGACGTTCAAAATAATGGAAGTCACATCCTCCGTGATACCGGGGATCGTGGAAAACTCGTGCAGGACCCCTTCGATCTTTACCGTCGTCACGGCCGCACCGGTCAACGACGACAAAAGCACACGCCGTAATGCATTGCCGACCGTAGTCCCAAATCCACGCTCATAGGCCTCCGTCGTAAACCTGCCGAACGTTTGAGAATGCGTATCTTTGTCGACTTCCACCCGCATTGGGATCTGAAAGTCTTTCATTGCTTTAATCATGACTCCCCCTTCATCTCATCGAGTAGCCGGCAGCTGAGCAGTACCAGTTCACCGCAGAAACCGCCTTCCACAATCCACATCTACCTGGAATATAATTCCACCACCATCTGCTCATTCACCGGCAACGAAATCTGGTCTTTCGACGGCAGCGCTCGTACCGTCCCCTTAAAGGCCGTCTTGTCGAGGTCTAACCACTCGGGAATGCCTCGCCCATCGACAGACTCTAAGGCCGTCTGGATCGAGATCATTGTGCGGCTTCGCTCCCGAACACTGATGATATCTCCCGCTTTGACCTGTGCGCCGGGCACATTGATTTTTCGCCCGTTCATGGTCAGGTGTCCGTGGCTCACCAGTTGCCTGGCCTCTTTTCGCGAGGCACCAAACCCTAATCGGTAGGCTACATTGTCCAAGCGACATTCCAGCAAGCGTAAGAGAGCCTCACCGGTAATACCAGACTGGCGTTCCGCACGCTCAAACACGCCGCGAAACTGGCACTCCATCAGACCGTAAATTCTGCGAAGCTTCTGTTTCTCTCTCAGCTGCGTGCTGTACTCGGAATTCCTCGGACGCTTTTGGCCATGCTGCCCGGGAGGGTAGCTCCGTCGTTCGATAGCGCACTTTTCTGTCATACAGCGCGAGCCTTTCAGAAACAACTTCTCACCCTCTCGCCGACATAACCGACAGACGGGACCACGATACTTTGCCACTGCTCTACCTCCGGTTACCGGACATCACCACCTGGGTGCGCCGGATAGTTCTCTCAAATTCAACTTACTTATATTCAACTTACTCGGCATACATTACTAGACACGACGCCGCTTAGGGGGACGGCATCCGTTGTGCGGAATCGGCGTCACATCACGAATCATATGGATCCTCAATCCAGCGGACTGAAGAGACCGGATTGCCGATTCACGACCGGACCCAGGCCCGTTCACATAGACATCCACTGAGCGCATTCCGCTCTCCATCGCTTTGCGCGCCGCAGCCTCGCCGGCCCGCTGAGCGGCAAAGGGCGTGCTCTTGCGAGAGCCCTTGAACCCTTGATTCCCTGAGCTTGCCCATACGATCGTGTTACCGCTCATGTCGGTGATCGTGACAATCGTGTTATTGAAGGAGGCTTGGACATGGGCCACCCCGCTCTGCACAATCCGACGCTCTTTCTTCTTCCCTTTTTTGATGCTCATTACAGCTCCCTACTCAAGTAACGGTCACGCCCTACGCCGGACGCGCAGGCGGTTTCGGTTTACTTCCCACACCGGAGCGGCGACCTTTTCGCGTCCGCGCATTCGTCTTGGTCCGCTGACCGCGGACCGGCAACCCTTTCCGATGGCGAAGACCACGGTACGTGCCACTATCGATCAATCGTTTGATGTTCATCGAGAAGGTCTTTCTCAGATCGCCTTCGACCTGAAAGCCTTCCTGAATAATCTCGCGAATCTTGACGATGTGCTCTTCGCTCAAATCTTTGACGCGAATTGATCCGTCGATCCCGGCCTTCTCCAAGATAGAGAGTGCGGACGCCCGCCCAATCCCATAGACGTATGTCAGGCCGATGTCCACTCGCTTCTCTCTCGGCAAATCCACTCCGGAAATACGAGCCATAATTCCTCTCCTTACTTCCCTTCGACCTTCAATCTGAGGATGACTTCGTCAGACTCTAATGCGCGCGCCCAACGAGGGCCTTCTGAGGCCGCGCGTTGCGCGAGCAGGAGTCTGATGAGGTCATTCTCAAACATCCCTACCCCTGGCGCTGTTTGTGCCGCGGATTCTCGCAGAGAATTCGCACCACACCCTTGCGCCGAACCACCTTACATTTTGCACAGATCGGCTTGACGGATGATCTCACTTTCATAACTCTTTCGCGCTCCTACTTAAACCGATAGGTAATCCGCCCGCGTGTCAGATCGTACGGCGACAGTTCCACTGTGACCTTATCGCCCGGGAGAATACGGATGAAGTGCATCCGCATTTTCCCGGAAATGTGCGCAAGAATCTTATGGCCATTGTCCAGTGACACACGAAACATCGCATTCGGTAACGTCTCGTTTACTGTGCCTTGAATTTCAATGACATCTTCTTTCGGCACTACCTCTACCTACCCCTTCTCTCCATAGCGTATATCCACGTTTTCAGCCTCTCAGAGACGACTGAGAATGCGAGGCGGTCCACTCGCCTCAATCACGATCGTATGTTCAAAATGCGCCGAAAGACTCCCATCCACCGTTACCGCCGTCCATCGATCCTCAAGAACCTTGACGGCAGCGCCACCCATGTTGACCATCGGTTCAATCGCAAGGACCATCCCAACCTGCAACCGGGGTCCCTGCCCTGGTTTTCCATAATTCGGCACCTGTGGCTCTTCATGCAATTGCCGGCCGATCCCATGGCCGACAAATTCCGTCACGACCGAGTAGCCGGCTGTCTCCACATGCCGTTGAACGGCATGCGAAATGTCGGACAACCGATGCCCGACCACGGCTTGCTCGATTCCAAGATACATGGCTTCTTCAGTCACCTGCACCAAGTGAGCATTCGGTTCGGTCGTCTGCCCTACCGGGACTGTGATCGCCGAGTCTCCATAGAACCCTCCAACGATTGCCCCCAGGTCAAGCCCGATGATATCCCCTTCCTTCAGCACTCGCTTGGAAGGAATCCCGTGGACGACCTGGTCATTCACCGAGGCGCAAAGGGTCTTTGGGTAATTCCGATACCCCTTAAACGCCGGCCGCGCACCTCGTGACAAGATCTCTTCTTCGGCTAACCGGTCCAGCTCATCTGTCGTAATGCCGGGCCGGACCGCTTTCTGCAAAATCTTGAGTGTCTCTGCCACTACTCTCGACGCCTGGGCCATCAACGCAATCTCTTCCAGCGTCTTGAGGATGATCATGTCGCCCGGTACGGTGCCAGCTCCTGAGAAAGATGCTGAAAGACGGCATCTGCTGTCCCAGAAGCTTCCAGCTGGAACAACAGCCCCGTATCTTGATAATATCGCACGAGCGGGGCTGTTTGCTCGTCATAGACTTTCAGTCGCATCTCGATCGCATCGCGACGATCATCGCTGCGCTGCACGAGCGACTCTCCGCAACGATCGCAAATTCCACTTACCTTGGGCACCGCAAAGTCTACATGGAACGTCGATTGGCACTTAGGACAGCTTCGTCGACCGCTCAATCGCTTTACGATGTCTTCACGCGAAACCTGAAAATTCACGACACGATCCAGGGCGATACCTTTGGAGAGCAACACCGATCCCAATGCTTCCGCCTGCGGAACAGTCCTCGGAAATCCATCCAACACAAATCCATTCGTGCAGCCAGGATCAGCTAACCTCTCCCTCACCAGTCCGATCACCACTTCGTCAGGAACCAGCTTGCCCTGATCCATGTAGCTCTTCGCTTCGAGACCCAGCGCGGTCTGGTTGCGAACCGCCTCACGGAGCAGATCACCGGTTGAGAGCTTCGCCACATGATAC
>JACAFD010000101.1 GCA_013388555.1 Nitrospirota bacterium
ACCTCGGCGCGGGCCTCAGTCACTAGGTCTTCGAATTGCTCACCCGCTTCGGTCAGAACTCCTTCCACAGTGTCGTATACACGGAGCGCCTCTTTAATGAGATTTATTGCGATTGGCCTAAGTTCCTCCGCTATTTCGTTACGGTTTTCTTTAGCGCGAGCCATGATCTCCTCCTCAATGTGTTGCCGTTAATATAACCCAATAGGATCGCCGTGGCAAGCCTGCCGACTCGGACCAAGCTTTCAGGGGCAAGAAATGGTTGGGCTCGCTCCGATGAGGGCATACTGGACAAGGCCCCCGTGCGGCCCGCATCACCGCCTCGACTTTCTTGTGAAAGCCATAAGAATAGAACCTCCGATCACCAAGGCTGACGCAGTACCGGCCACGGCCAGTAGGACGATGGCGCGCGTGACCAGATGTTGCAGTTCATCTGAGTGGCTCAGTTCCACACGAATTTTCAGATTGCCGGTCTTCGCGGTATAGATTCCGCGGCGTATCTCCTTGGGCAGGTCAGCGAATAACTCCAGATATTGCGTGAGAGTTTTCAGCCCGTGTTTTCCTAAGGCTTGGAGAGATAATTTGTCGGTGACAGCTTCATGAAGGATGGGTTGTATCGCGAGAATGATGTCAAAGCCCGGGTCAAGCTTCTTGAACGCGCCTTCCAGCGAGACAAACACTTTGAGCAGCATGGCTTGATCCGGTGGCATGGTGAGCTTGTTGTCTCGGACCAGGCTCAACAAGTCCCCAACCATGGCCGACAAATCCATGAGGGCCATCGATTTGCCGGCATATTTGCTGAGGAACTCCTCAACGGCTTCTAACAGTTCCCCCGGGTCGTCTCCTTCTCTGCCAGACCATTCCAAAAGAATCGTGGACAGCCCCTCGGCGTCGTTGTCCTGCAAGGCCTGTAGCAGCCTCATAATCTGTCGCCGTCTGAGGTCAGAGACTCGTCCGACCATGCCAAAGTCGATGAAGGCAATGCGTTCACCGGGCAAGATGAAGATATTCCCCGGGTGCGGATCGGCATGGAACAGCCCGTCTATCATGATCATTTTGAGCACCGCACTTGCCCCTGCTTGGGCAATGCGTGTCCGGTCCATTCCGGCTGCCTCGATGGCTTGGACGTTCACTCCAGGGATGCCGTCGACAAATTCCTGGACACTAATGCGCGGCTTTGTCCATTCCCAATAGACTTTGGGAATGACGATCTGGTCGTTGTCTTCAAAATTGGCCGCGACCTGGTCGGCATTGTGTCCTTCCGTCACAAAGTTGAGTTCATTCTGGAGCGACTTCGCCAAGTGCTGGACGACTTGTTGAGGGTGATAGGCAGCCAGCTCAGGCACGTGTTTTTCGGCCAACGACGCCAGATGGGCTAAGAGACGCATATCGGATTCAATTATTGGTCGGATCCCGGGGCGTTGAATCTTGAGCACCACTTTCGTCCCGTCCTTCAAGGTCGCCCGATGGACCTGCGCCAAGGAAGCGGCAGCGAGTGGGGTGGTTTCAACCTCCTGGAAGATCTCTTCGAGCGGTGCTCCCAGATCTTCCTCGACCTGAGGACGAAGCTCTGCGAAATCCAGCGGGGGAGCTTGCCATTGGAGTTTTTCGAATTCAGTGATCCACTCGGGTCCAAACAGGTCGGGCCGAGTCGCCAGAATCTGGCCAATCTTGACAAAGGTCGGTCCGAGGACTTCAAGCACTCGGCGTACACGCTGGGGACGTTCAAGGTGTGCGATCTCGTCTACGTACTTCCACCCCATGATCTTGCCGGTCCGTTCAGCCGCGGCTTCAAGACCCATGTGTTTGAACAGATCTCCGAAGCCGGCAATGCTGAAGACCTTGATGATTTCGCGCAGCCGATTCAGCTCGGCCATTGTGGATTGGATTGCCATGATCCAGCTCTAAAGCCTCCCTCACAGGCCCACCGTCGCGTTCATCCGGCAGAGGACGTGGGCACCCGACGTCTCAGCGGAACGTATTATTGCGCACTGTCAGTAGCGTAGTGCAAGAAAAATCCGTTGAGGGGCTCACGCGATGACCCCAAGTCCTAGAGATGTCACCTGAAAGTAGTAGAGATCATAAAATCTCACATACGAGCTTCCTGTAGGGTTTTCCTCCTCATCGTATCTGTCTTCCTACACGTGCTTATTCAACACTCCAAGGACGTACTCGCCGAACTGCATGAATTTCCAACTCCTGATGATTTGCGCACGCTCGGCATGAGGGTTGCTTATGTACTCCTACGTACACAGGCGGCGCTGAAGGAGATATCCCATGGATGCTGCCACATTGTTTTGTTCCCAACAAGACTTCCTCGTGAAGGTGCGCGACCCCCGGCGGGGCGTGCGACGAGTCGTCCACATTCCCGCAGCCGTCTCCGACAAGCGTGGCCGCGTCAATTGTGTGGTGACGAATCTCTCCGAGGCCGGGTGTGAGCTGCGACTCATCGCATCCTACTTCCTCAGCCAGTACCTTACCGTGAAGCTCTATTTGTACGATGGAGCCGCCGCGGTGCAGATTGCCCTGGCGAAGATCCGATGGGTCCAGAGGGAATGGGTTGGCGTCGAATTTGTAAGCTGGTCTCAGAAGGACCAGGCGAAATTCCAACAACTCTGGAGTGAGCTGGTCGTCCTCGCCTCAGGGAACTCGATGCAGACGATGCTGGCCCCCGGTGTGTATATCGAGGAGGTTGATCCCGGTGTCCCGATGATGTCAGCTCTCACCAGAGTGACCGCACGGCGTGCGATCGAGCAGGGGTGTAGGCAAGAACTCCGCTGGCTGGCGTTTGAGGAGAATGTGCCAAGGACATGGAGCCATGCCGTTCAGAGTATTCGTGAGTTTCTCTTCGTGCTGTGGGCGAGAGAGGCTTTGAAAGGAGCGAGGGCGGAAGAAGCCTTTTTTGTGAAATGTGACCTGACCACCATGACGCCTGAAGATCTCCGTGAGGATATGCTGATCTGCTTGGTTGGAGTGGCTCCCATCAAGCCTGCTGAGTTTATCCTTTATCGAATCCGCATCCGACTGAAACCCCAGGTCGTGATCCCCCCGGCAGTTGGCGAAAAGCCTGCTGCCATGCGGCCGATGCACCGTCTCGCCTCTTCGCTCGCTGCGGCCTTGCCGGACGGTCTTTTTGAGCGTCCTGAGCTATTCTAGGATCTTGGTTCCGCCCGAACAGTTCGATACACTGAGCCCATGACGTATCCGCTTCCTTCCGTCTGTGAACGGGCGATCCTGGAGCAGTTTCTGAAGGCGGAGGCGATGGCCTTGTGGGCCGTGCGTTCTGCACAGGCTCAAGACGTTCCGCCTGTGGTGCTACAGTTTCTGCGCCGCCATGAGGAAGAGGAAGCGCAGCATCTCAAACAATTTGAGCTGCTGCTGGGAACGAGCTCGCATGGCAAGACATCACTTCCCCGAATGCCCAGTCAATGGAGGATCCTTGCGGTACAGCTCTACGGGTACGAAACATTGGGGTTGGAATTCGCTCGCTTGTTAGTCGGCTTGCGGCCTGGTTTGGCCTCGATTTTGGAAGATGAAGAAGCGCATGTGGGGTTTTTCGAGCGTGAAGTCCGCAACATTCTTCTTCAAGGCGGACCTCCGGCTTACGATACACGACAGGCCGCCAAAGCCTGGAGACGGCGTCTGCCCCGCACGGTCGATCGCTATCTCCGAGATGCTAGTCTTGCGCCATTTCGTGAGGGGCTGCGGCAGCACATTCTCGATGTGATCGACGAACGTTTTCTAGCTGTTGGATTGTTGACAGGTGAAGCAGCCTGAAGGCTCCGTCTCACTTGTCGCGCGCGTCGCGCCTTTCCCGCCAGTCTCGCTGGTGCTATGCGGCAGCGGCGAGACGTTTTTGACGTTGGCCTACAATATCAAGCGCTGCCACGCGATAGGATTCTGCCAGCGTAGGGAAGTTGAAGATGTTCTCAACAAATGAGTCGATCGATGCCGCATGCTGGAGCGCCATCTGACCCATATGAATCAGTTCCGTCGCACCTTCCCCGACAATCTGAACGCCGAGAAGGTGTTCCCCTGTCGGATCAGCGACCATTTTCAGTAAGCCGTTGCGAATCCCTGAGATCTGACCGCGGGCGATCTCGTGAAACCTCGCCCGCCCGATCATGAGATCTCGATAACGTGTCCGGCCGGCCGCTTCATCCAGCCCGATACTCGACATCTCCGGGATTGTGTAAATCCCGACCGGAATGGTGCCGGCTGATTGCCCCTCCGGAAGGCCCAAGGCGTGGCATACGGCACGCCGGCCCTGTTCCATGGCGGAGGAAGCCAGTCCGGAACCGATGAGATCACCGACGCCGTAAATGTGGGGGATAACGGTCTGGCAATGTTCATTGACGGCCAGCGTTCCCTTTTCTGTGAGAGTTAAGCCGGTGGCGCCGAAGTTGAGGTCCTCTAGATTCGCCTGTCGGCCGAGGGCCACGAGCATCTTGTCGCTGGTGATGACCTGCCCGTCCTGGAGCGTCGTCACCACTTGAGAGATCCCATCCCACTGGACGGTTTTTATGGTCTGCGCTCCGCAATAGAGGCCGCCTTCTTGCTCAAAGCTTTCCATGAACGTACGAACAAGTTCCTCGTCGAAAAACTGAAGCGGACGCTCAGCCCGATCCACGATGGCCACCTGTACGCCAAGCGCGGCAAAGATCGACGCATATTCCAATGCAATGATGCCTCCGCCCAGTACGGTCAGGGAGCGTGGGAGGTAGATCATAGAGAGGATTGAGTCGCTGTCCAGAATATGTTCGTGGTCGATTGGAATGTCGGCCGGCGCACGGGGCCTGGACCCAGTGGCGATGACGATCGTATCGGCGGTGAGTGATTGTGTCAGGCCGTCGACCGTCAGCATTTCGATCAAGTGGTCGGAGCGAAATTGGGCTCGGCCGTGAAAGAATGTGATGCCGTTTCGCGTCAGCTGGTTCATCATATAGTCGCCGTGCGATGTGACAACTTCGTCCAATCGGCGCATCAATGTAGAGACCAGGATATTCGAAGGGACTTGCATGTCCAGCGTAGGCGAGAACCGTTTCATCCGGTCAGCTTGCAGCGCACTCTCGCGGAGCGTTTTGCTCGGAATCGTGCCGCGATACACGCACCCGCCTCCGGCCCCCGGCTCGCGTTCGATTATCGCCACGTGCTTGCCGGCCTTGGCCCCTTGGATGGCAGCCTTTTGACCGGCTGGACCGCTCCCGATCACCACAATGTCATAGTGAATCACGGTACTCATTGCGCCATCGTGTCCACGAGATGCAGTATCTTGTCTTTGGTGCCGAGCAAGGCGTCAACATCGCCGGGATAGAGATTGAGATCGGCAAAGACATGGTGGTCACGAAGCGTGCTGTCATCGAACGAATCGGGAATGAGGATATAGGTTGCCAGCCGGTCCGCCAGGCAGGTCATCATCGCTTCCTGCCGGTGGGAAGGAGCCTGCTCATAGGCCTCATAGTACGTAATGGCCTCAGTTACCTGTGGTGGTAAGGCCCATTCAGTTGCGATCAAGCTGCCGACGCGGGAATGATAGCCGTCGAGGAGGGAGGCCACCAGGCTGGACTCGAGCGGGAGATGCAGTTCTGCGGCAATGGTCGTGACGGTTTTGAGCACGACCGGTTTCCCAACCGCATGCAGGAGCCCACAGAGATAGGCGCTTTCCACGTTGTATCGGCGCGCGCGCGCGATTTCCTTGGAATAGGCTCCGCTGGCCAGGGCGTGGCGCCAGAGCTGCAATAGGTCCGCTTCGTGTCCCGGGATCTTGACGGCCCCGCTCTTCAGAGAAACTGCGACGGCGATTTCCGATAGTTGATTCACGCCTAGCATGGCCACGGCATGTTGAAGCGAGACAATCGGAGTCCGTGGCATATAGGCAGGGGAGTTCGCAATTCTCAGCACGTGGGCTGCCAATGCCTGGTCCTGATGAATGAGGGCTGACAGACGGGCTGCATCCGCCGATGGATCGCTCGCCAGAGCCATGACCTTGCCGGCGACTTGGGGGAGCACGGGAAGGTCGAGTCGGTCCTTGTCGATCCGTTCGACCAAGGCCCGTTCGACCTGCTCCGGGACTTTGAGCTTCTGTGATTGAGCTATATCGGTATTCATGCCCCAGATAGTTCTTAAGATGTGTTCGTGCACACTGTGCTTTGCGCAATCTCTTGTCGGTGCAAGTGGTCTGGAACTTTAATCCATGGATCCCTCGGAGGGTTGGTATGTGCAGGCGAGATGTATGCCTGTGGCCTGGATGGTTGATGCGGCGACCTGAGGAATGGCCTCACTTCTCGATGGGGATGTGCATGTCCTGGTATATATACGTAGTTCATTCGTTGCCAGTATTTATCGAGATATTCGGATAAATCTTAGTATTGTGCTCTTCATGTTAGGGCCGATTAGCACCGTTGCCATTGGTGGCAAATGTTTCTAAAATTCCGGCGCATTGAGATGGTAGTCGAATAATAAGGCTACCTATTCCTGAGAGTTTCCTTCAGGAGGGTGAGATTATGTCTGGCATGAATCCGGTCAGAGTGTTGATAGTGGACGATCACGAGGTCACTCGTATGGGATTGCGGACTCTCCTCAGTAGAGCGGACAGTATCACGATTGTCGGCGAAGCAACTCGAGTCAAGGAAGCCATAGATGAAGCCTGCCGCCTTCAACCGGATGTGGTATTGATGGATGTCCGGTTGTCCGACGGGAGTGGAGTGGATGCCTGCCGTGCCATCAGGGATTGCACTCCCGCCGTGCGGGTGCTCTTTCTCACCTCCTATCAGGACGATGAGGCGGTGCTCGCGGCGGTTGTCGGGGGGGCGGCCGGCTACCTGTTGAAACACGTGAATGCCGAGGCGTTGCTGCGAGCCATTCATACCGTTGCCCAGGGCCAGTCGATCCTTGACCCGGCCATTACTCAACCTCTCTTGACCCGCATGCGGTTAGAGAAAGAAACGGTATCCGAGTCTCAGCGGATGACTCTCTCCGCCCAGCAGCAACGTGTTCTCGCGCTTGTTGCGGAGGGGAAAACGAACAAGGAAATTGGCTCCTCGCTCGATCTGAGCGATAAGACGGTGAAGAACTATATCCGGTTCATCTTTCAAAAGCTGAAAGTGACCAGGCGTGCTCAAGCTGCGGCTCTTTTCATCCGCGACTCTTCCTCAACGAGTCAGTCGGGCCTGCAATCCTCTCCGGGGTTGGGTAAAAATCCGCTGCACCCCCGGTAACCCACTCCTTTTCCCCT
>JACAFD010000173.1 GCA_013388555.1 Nitrospirota bacterium
AGCGCACTGATTTTCTCGGAGGGGTTTCGCCGCCGCTTCATATCACGCGTGAGCAAGAGGTTCCTTGATCTGGTGGTATCTGGCTTGGGGCTGGTGGTTTTACTCCCTCTTTTCGCCATCGTCGCCCTTCTCATCCGGGTTGACACCACAGGTCCTATATTTTATCGCCAAATTCGAGTGGGCCTCCGCGGCCAACCGTATCTGATGTGGAAGTTTCGGTCGATGTATCAGGATGCGGAGAAGCATGGTCCTCGTTGTGCTGACATGAACGATCCCAGAGTTTCCCGGATCGGATGGTGGCTCAGGAAAACACGGATTGATGAGTTGCCTCAATTTATCAATGTCCTCAAGGGCGAGATGAGTCTCGTGGGACCAAGGCCAGAACGACCAGTATTTGTCGAGACATTGCGCACGCAGATCCCGTACTACGATATTCGACATACGGTAAGACCCGGGATCACAGGATGGGCGCAGGTCAAGTTTCGGTACGGAGCCTCGCAAGAGGATTCCCATATGAAACTCCAATATGACCTGTTCTATGTAAAAAATTTGTCATTATCCTTCGACTTGATGATTTTAATTCGCACGATTCGAGTGATCATGCTCGGAGAGGGGGCGCGGTGATCTGTTCGGGAGAGAGAGTTGAGAGGAGACCGAGGCATGTTCTGTCGTTTGACATCGAGGAACATTTTCAGGTTGCGGCGTTCTGGTCAGTTGCGAGAAGGCGTGAATGGGATCATCTGGCGAGTCGAGTCGAGCGCAATACCAGGAAAATCGCCGATCTGTTGTCGGAGCACTCGACGAAGGCCACATTTTTTGTTCTTGGGTGGGTTGCAGAACGCCATCCTGGCTTGGTGAAAGATTTGGCGCAGCACGGTCATGAGATTGGGTCGCATGGTTATGGCCACGAACTTGTGCACACACAGACTCCTGCGCAATTTCGCGAGGATGTCAGGCGGTCAAAACAAATCTTAGAAAATCTCATTGGCAGGCAGGTTATGGGATACCGCGCGCCGAGTTTCTCAATTACTTCTCGAACGAAATGGGCTCTGTGCGTGCTGGTCGAGGAGGGGTACCGGTATGATTCCAGCATCTACAACCGGTTCCGAGGAGCACAGGAGCGGAGCATCACTGGCGCTGGCGCATATCAGCTTGAGACTGAGGCCGGCAGGATATGGGAGGTGTCTCCATCAACCATGAATGGCTGCGGCCTTCAGTTGCCTGTCGCGGGTGGCGGCTATTTTCGCCTCTTCCCTTATGCGGCATCGAAAATGTTTCTGAAGAGCCTTGAGAAACAGGGAGCTCAGCTTGTCATGTATCTCCATCCTTGGGAACTTGACCCTCAACAGCCTCGGATGGATGGACCGGTGCTCTCCAGGATTCGCCACTACATGAATCTTGACAAAACGGAACAACGATTGAGGCTGTTGCTACGTGATTTCAACTTCGCTCCGATTCATGACGTCGTTGATCCTATTCGGGATATGTATACGAGACAGGGAGAGCAGTTGGGCCAAATCGTAGCAAAGCGAGAGCCGGTGTTTTTGCCAGCGTGAATGAGTGGAAGCAACGATGATTGCAGAAAAAGGAGAGCGATGAAGTCCTGGTATGCCGTGCACACAAAAACGCATTGTGAAGTCTCTGCGTGCGCAAGCCTAGATAGCCATGGGGTAGAGGTGTTTCTTCCGATGCTGAGGGAGCGCAAATTGCTTCAGGGAAAGCACCGTCTAACGACATCGCCTTTGTTCCCACGATATCTCTTTGCGAAGTTCGACGTGTCGAGCCAATTGCGGGCGGTCACTTATGCTCGAGGGGTGAAGAGTATCGTCACATTCGGCGGCGGACCTTCGATGGTTGATGAGTCGATCATTGATGCAATTCGGAGTCAGCTCACAGATGGAGCCGTTGCACTCCCTGAGGATAGATTTTCACCTGGACAGGTCGTGCGAATACAGAATGGGCCCTTGTGCGGCTTGGAAGCCGTATTTGAAAAGAAATTGGACGGGACCAGCAGGGCGGTGCTGCTTCTGAAGACCATTTCCTTTCAGGCCCGAGTGATTCTTGAATCTCAGTGCGTCGCAAACATGTAAAGGTTTTGGGGATGTGTGCAGTGGTTTGTTAGAGGGCATTTCTGGATAAGCAGAGTTCCGAGCCCGTGTGTCGTAATGTCCAATGGTAGTGTTAACCGTTCGGAAATGTGCCTCGGAATGTGAGATGAATTTCCGCGTTTGACGCCGGAATGGCGGCAGCTTGTTAGGAAAGAGGTAACCCCGATGTATATACTTGGCATTTCTGCTTTTTACCATGATAGCGCTGCTTGTCTGATCCGGGATGGCGAGATTGTCGCCGCGGCACAAGAGGAGCGGTTTACGCGAAAGAAGCATGACCCTAGCTTCCCACGCCGAGCGGTTGAGTATTGTCTGGCCCAAGCAGGCATCGGAATCAAAGACCTGAAATATGTCGTGTTCTATGACAAGCCGCTCATCAAATTTGAACGGTTGTTGGAAACGTATGTCGGATTCGCTCCTAATGGAATTCAATCGTTCCTGGCCGCGATGCCGGTATGGTTAAAGGAAAAGCTCTTTCTGCGTACCTTGCTGAAAAAGGAAGTGCTGGCCTGTTCGAACGGCCTGGACAAGTCAGCATTGCCGGAGTTTCTCTTCGGCGAACATCACGAGTCCCACGCGGCCTCCGCCTTCTATCCCTCACCGTATGAACGGGCAGGTGTCCTGTGCATGGACGGAGTCGGGGAGTGGGCGACCACCTCGGCGTGGCTGGGGGAAGGACAGACACTGACCCCGCTGTGGGACATTCCATTTCCTCACTCGATTGGCCTCCTGTATTCGGCCTTCACCTATTACACGGGCTTCAAAGTCAACTCCGGTGAATACAAAGTCATGGGGCTGGCTCCCTATGGAGAGCCTAAGTATGTCAAGGCCATCTACGAACATCTGCTGGATCTCAAGCCGGACGGCACATTCAGAATGAATATGGAGTATTTCAATTACTGCACGGGTCTGACGATGACGAGCCGCAAGTTCGATGACATATTCGGCGGCCCCCCTCGCCAAGCAGAGTCGAAGTTTGGTCAGCGGGAAATGGATTTAGCTCGATCGATTCAGGAGGTAACCGAGGAAGTCATGTTGCGACTGTCGCGGACGATGCATCGTGAAACCGGAGTGGACTATCTCTGCTTAGCAGGCGGTGTCGCACTCAATTGTGTCGGGAACGGGAGGATACTGCGAGAGGGACCGTTTAAGGGAATTTGGATTCAGCCGGCCGCCGGCGATGCAGGCGGGGCATTAGGTGCGGCATTGAGCGCCTGGCACCAGTATGAGAACAAGCCCAGGACCGCAGACAATATTCACGACAACATGAAGGGGAGCTATTTAGGGCCGGCATTCACGAACCAAGAAGTCGAAGCAAGGTTGAAGGCCCTGGGGGCTGTCTATGGCCGGCTTGAAGAGAGGGAGTTGTATGGTCGAGTGGCCGATGAACTGGCTGCTGGGAAAGTGGTGGGATGGCTTCAGGGCCGAATGGAATTCGGGCCACGGTCCCTGGGAGGCCGCAGTATCCTGGGCGATGCGCGAAACACTACGATGCAATCTGTGATGAACCTCAAGATCAAGTATCGGGAATCGTTCAGGCCATTTGCCCCTTCTGTGCTGAGAGAGCGGGTATCGGACTATTTTAAAATGGACTGTGACAGCCCATACATGCTCCTGGTGGCTCCGGTCCTCGAAAAGCGGCGGCTTCCGTTCGATCCCGGCCAGAAAGAGCTCTGGGGCATTGATTTGCTCAATGTGCCGCGATCGGATATTCCATCCGTTACGCACATCGACTATTCGGCCAGAATTCAAACCGTTCACGAGGAGACGAATCCCCGGTATTACAAGTTGCTCAAGGCGTTTGAGGCAAAGACTGGATACGCCACTTGTGTGAATACGTCGTTCAATGTGCGGGGCGAGCCCATTGTCTGCACCCCGGAAGATGCCTATCGTTGCTTCATGCGGACGGAAATGGATGTCCTGGTGATCGAAAATTACGTGCTGAGGAAAGAGGATCAGAAGCCCCTTGAAGGGGATTCTGATTGGAAGAAAGAATTCGAACTCGACTAGCCTGACCAATGGAATATAGGGGGAGATGATGGGTCATTCAGCCACACATAAAGAATTACGCCAATTTGGATTGTTGGTCGGAGGGGTCTTTGCCGTGATCGGGCTCTGGCCACTGGTATTTCGCGGCGAGCCGTTCCGGTTGTGGGCGATCTGTCTCGGCGGAATCCTCATCCTATTGGGCACCATTGTCCCTCGTGTTTTGGCGCCGATTCATCAGGCGTGGATGTGGATCGGGCATATTCTGGGGTGGATCAATACCAGGATTCTACTCAGCATCGTGTTTTATGGTCTGGTCACGCCCATTGGCATCATCTTTCGCCTCATGGGGAAAGACGCGATGAGGCAAGCATTTGCTCAAGACAGCTCGACATACCGAGTGATAAGGCAACCTCGGCCCCGGTCGCATATGAAGTATCAATTTTAATCGGATAGACAAAGGAGGTCTTCTATGTTCGAGTTCACGTCAGAGCTCTGGTCGTTTATGCGGGAACGCAAAAAGTTTTGGCTTCTCCCCATCGTCACTGTTCTGGTGCTCCTGGGAAGCCTTATCGTCCTGACGCAAGGCTCCGTGGTGGCGCCATTCATTTATACGCTGTTTTAACCAGGTCTAGCCAGGTCTGACGCTCTCCTCACAGCCGTGAGGAGAGCGATGGGCAGCTTGAGCGCAGGTCGGTCATCAGCGTGTCCGGCAGATAGATCAAATCAGCCAAAGCCTACTTCAATGTTTCTTTGCGGCAGGACGAGCAGGCAAGCTGAATGAACTGTGCCGCAACGTGGGGCGATGCATTTCGTGACGCAATCACTTCGCACCGCGCTTGTCGATAGTGACTCTCAGGGTTAGCTCGCTGTCGCGCAGACATCCACCCCAACCCAATTCGGCAAACGCCTGATACGAACCTGTTCGGCGGACCTCAACATTTCCAGAGTCATGCTCCGTACCACTGTTGTGTGTTCCACGATTCTGTCCGAACTTGCCTGGACGTTGACGACATGAAGTTAGTTGTCACTATTGATACTGAGGAAGACCAGTGGGGGAAATATGTGTCCGGCGGGCACACACTGCACAATATTTCCCAGATTCCACGGCTTCAGGACTTGTTCGATGAATTTGGCGTAATCCCCACCTATCTTATTACCTATCCTGTTGCCACCGATAAGACAGCTGTTTCGATTCTCAGCGGAATCCTTCAGGGGGGGCGCTGTGAGATTGGGACACACTGCCACCCCTGGAACACCCCCCCCTATCGGGAGGAACTGACGGAGCGGAACAGTATGCTCTGCAATCTTCCCGCCGAGTTGCAGGAAGCAAAGCTTGCGCACCTGCACAAAACGATTATGGAGTCCTTTGGAATCGTGCCGATCACCTTCCGCGCTGGAAGGTGGGGATATGGACAGCATGCCGCTGCAAGCCTTCACTCGCTGGGTTACAAAGTGGATACTTCCGTGCTGCCCTTTGTCGACTGGTCGAGACAGTATGGACCGAACTTTTCCGATGCCGATCCTGCGCCCTATCGATTTCACCACGGTGATATTCTCTCTGCCCATCCATCAGGAGCAATGCTTGAGGTCCCTGCGACCATCGGGTTTGCAGGCCTGACCAGTTCGAGTTTCGAGACAGCCAACAGAGTCCACCATACGCTCACCAGGGCCCCCTACAGCCTGCTCAGGGCTGCCGGAGTGTTGCACCGTTGCGGCGTTCTGCAAAAAATTTGGCTTTCTCCGGAAAACTCCACAGGCGATGAAATGATCACCTTGGCGCGATCGATGATGCAGAGGGGGGCACAGGTTCTGAATCTTTTCTTTCATTCACCAACATTGCAGCCTGGACTTACCCCCTTTGTGAGAAATGAGTCTGAGTCACGGGAGTTTATAGAGAGAATCAAAATGTTCTTGCGATTTGCCATAGATGCCGGTGTTGAACCCATCGCCCTGGGGAACACACCGAGTGTGGTGTGTCGACCTGCTTGATGCGGACGTGCGGTGCGCCTGACCGGGATGGCCCAGAGACAGAAGTAGCGAGACGAGATGAGTGTCAATTAACAAGGAGGCTCCCTATGATCACCGAGGTATTGAGATCCAATGGAAAGATGCGACATACGCGCGATTATCTTTGCGAGATCGGGGTGGTCGATCTCCCGCCCCTGACGAGCCCGTTTGATCCTGGCTATGACCCCCTGACACTGGAGAGTCATCTGGAACAAAGCCGGCATTTGATCTCCTCCTTAAAGATATCGATGGCATGCTGGCAGGTCGCCAGTGAAATTGCGACACGCAAAAAAGTCGATGCTGCCCGGCGCCTCAATGTTCCTGTCTGCACGGGGGGAGGGCCATTCGAAATCGCCGTGTACTTCAAGAAGCTTCCGGAATATCTCGATCTGTGCGCCGATATCGGAGTGACGGGCATAGAAGCCGGCGCGGGATTCATCGAGAACGTGCTGAATCCCCGTGAGATCGCGCGTCTCGTGTCTGAGCGCGGCCTTACCTTGCAGTTCGAGATTGGTGAAAAACATGGGGGGACGTTTACCGAGGATGTCGTGACACAGCTGGTGGATCAAGGGAAGCGATGGCTCGACGCCGGGGCGGGAAAGATTGTGGTGGAGGGAAGGGAAAGCGCGCAAGACGTCGGGCTGTTCGACGGAAAAGGAAAGTTGAACGCGGGGTTTGCAGAGCGCTTCGTTGAGGCATACGGCATGGATCGGACGATCTTTGAAGCACCGAACAAGCCGAGCCAGTTTGCGTTGCTGAATCACTTCGGGCCTCGAGTGCATCTGAGTAATGTTCGCTTGGAAGAGTTGCTCCGGGTAGAGATCTATCGCAGAGGCTTGCATTCCGATGCGTTTCAACAGGAGATCTTGCGGCCCAAGGGACCGGCCATGAACGGCTTGTATGCATAAGGAGGAGATAATGAAAGGCGCCGTCATCATCGACTCGTTTCCGGAGAGCGCGGCACGTTACCGGGAAGGGTATGCCATTGTGGTGATCGATGTAATCCGGGCGACGACTACGGCGACCACCGCGGTCAGCCTTGGAAGGGCGGTCTTCCCGGCGCAGACGACCGATGACGCGTTTCGCATTGCGTCAACGCTCAAGGAGCCGCTCTTAGTCGGGGAGCTGGGTGGAAACATGCCGGTTGGCTTTGATCTCACCAATAGCCCGGCACAGATTGCGACGCGAACCGACGTGCACCGTCCTATGGTGCTGGTGTCATCATCCGGAACGCAGCTCTTACTGAATGCAGTCGGCGCGGAGGCTGTTTACAGCGCCTGCTTCAGAAACCTCTCTGCCGTTGTCCGTCACCTGACCGGTCGGCATAGCCGGATTGCCGTTCTGGGGGCGGGGACCCGGAACCAGTTTCGCCGCGAGGACCAGATGGCCTGTGCCTGGATCGCGGAGGGACTGGTCGCGTCGGGCTATGTTCCGGAGACCGAGATGACCAGCCTCTACATCTCCCGCTGGAGCGGGAAGAGTCCAGAAGAAGTGCGATCTGGACGGAGCGCAGCCTATCTGAGGCAGTCTGGTCAGGAGGTGGATTTGGAGTTTGTGCTCAGCCACTTCGATGACCTGGGCATGGTTCCTGCCTTGATCAATGGAAGGTTAATGCCTGCGGCAGATCGACGGGAAACGCGCAGAATCGCTGTGTCGTAACGCTGTTCTTGAACACAAAGGTGGAAGATACGGTGCGAATCCAGAACATCACCACACCAGTCGTCGTGGTGAACTGCAAACTCGGGGCCTTGGCTATTATGCGTAGCCTGGGGGAGCAGGGCATCTCGATCTATGGGGTAGACGCAGATCCTCGAGCACCCGGCTTCCTCTCGCGGTACTGTAAGAAGAGGTTCTTCTACGGGTTTGATGAACGTCGCCCGGAACAGTTTGTCGAGCAACTGTTGAAGGTGGGAAAAGAAATTGGTCGGCCGTCGATCTTAATTCCGACGTCGGACGAGACCGCTGTCTTTGTCGCGGAGTATGCCGAAGTGTTGAGCCGATGGTTCATGTTCCCGGAGAACTCGCCTGCCGTGCTGCGTGAGCTGATCAGCAAGAAAGGGATGTATGAACTGGTGGGCCTGCATGACGTCCCGACACCGTTTACCCTCTTTCCGGAATCTCTTGAGGATGTCGAATCGTCCCTACATAAAGTGAAGTTTCCCTTGATGCTGAAAGGGATTTATGGGAACCGCCTTCAGGCGAGAAACAAAAAGAAGATGGTGACGGTCCACTCTGCGAAGGAGCTGGTGGAACAGTACAAGGACATGGAGGAGCCGGGTTTTCCGAATCTGATGCTTCAGGAGTACATTCCCGGTGGAGACGACCAGATCTTCATGTTCAACGGCTATTTCAATCGCACTTCCGACTGCCCGATCGGTTTGACCGGGTACAAAATCCGCCAGTTTCCGATCCATGTGGGCTGTACGTCGCTCGGAGAGTGTCGCTGGAATGAGACTGTTGCCAAGTTGACCACGCAGTTCATGAAGGCGATTGGCTATCGTGGCGTGCTTGATATCGGGTATCGATTCGATGCTCGTGATGGCCAATATAAAGTGCTTGATATCAACCCACGAGTCGGTCAGGCGTTCCGGCTCTTCGTCGCCGAAGGCGACATGGATGTCGTCAAAACCCTCTACCTTGACCTTACTGGCCAGCCGCTACCGATGATCATTCCGAGAGAAGGGCGCCGCTGGCTCATCGAAGATTATGATCTGACTTCATCGCATGACTACTATCAAGAGGGGACATTGCGCCTTGGGGAGTGGGCCCGCTCATTCAAGGGGGTAGAGGAAGCGGCTTGGTTTAATTGGAGAGACCCCTATCCGTTTGTGAAAATGGTCGGGACTCTCATGAAGCAGCTAGCCGCCTGGGCTCTGAAGCGGTCAGGCCCGAGAAAGAGATAGGAGTGAGGGTGGGAGCGGCCGGATCCGATGTCAGTTCGGGAGGGCTCCGTCCCTACATGCCTCAACTGGACGGAGTCCGAGCCTGTGCAGTGTTCATGGTGTTCGTCAGTCACTGGATTCCGTGGAGCTATCAGGGCGGTTTCCCCTGGAACAATTTCGGTGTAGATTTGTTTTTTGTTCTGAGCGGATTTCTCATTACCGACATTCTCTTGAACGGTCGGCGATATATGGAGGGTGGAGAGCAAGGCCTGTTGCTCACCCTGCGACAGTTCTATGTGCGTCGAGCCCTCAGGATTTTCCCCCTGTATTTTGCCTTTCTTCTGGTTTATGCCTTGACAGCGCCGAGTTTTGTCAATGAGTTGACTCCGTGGTTGTGGACGTACACCCTGAATCTGTTTCGCGTCTTGATCGATAATAACTGGGAGGCGCCGATCTCCCATCTGTGGTCGTTGTCGGTTGAAGAGCAGTTTTATCTCGTCTGGCCATGGGTGATCTTATTGACACCTCGCCGGTTTCTGCTGCCGGTCCTCCTGCTGTCGGTCGCAATTGGTCCCACGACGAAGGTGATCCTTGGCATGAATGAAGTGTCGGAACGGGTGATCCGGTTCTTCACTCTGTCTCGTATGGACACACTGGCTTTGGGGGCGCTGCTGGCCTACGCCGTTCATCAATATGGACTGCTATCAATTGCAAAAAGCCGTATTTCCGATTGGCTCATCTGGGCCGGGCTGCCTCTCTTCTGTGTGGTGGTAGGGCTCCGAGCCGTCGGTATCGGTTCAACGAACTGGATGATCCTGGAGTTGTCCGCTGAGACGCTTCTTTGTGGGTGGGTGGTGCTTCATGCAGCTCAGGGATTCCAAGGATTGACCGGACGATTGCTTGCCTCAGCTCCGCTGGTCTATCTGGGCCGGATCAGCTACGGATTATATCTGCTCCATAAGCCGATTCCATCGATTTTTCAGGCATGTGGGATCGACACGGACGAGATCCAGACAGGAATCGGGTTCTTCCTCTATACGGTCTTGGCAATCCTGGCCGCTTCCCTCTCGTGGTATCTCTTTGAAGGGCCCCTCAACAGGCTCAAGCGAAATTTCCCTTATCGAGTCAATGGAGTCGTGCCTGTCTGTCAACCGGCATTTGCCAGGGGAACCAGGGAGTAACGCGATGCAGGAAATCGAGCTACGAACGGGTGCCTGGTATAACGATCGGTCCATCCAACTCACCTTCCCAGACTCATGGGATGTTGTGACCTACTGGCCGGATACGCCCCCTCCACTGTCCGACGAAGAGATTTCCGAGCAGATCCGTCGTCCGATCGGGCAGCCGCCGCTCAGTGATCTGGCGAGAGGAAAGAAACGTCCGGTCATAGTGGTGGACGATTTGGCGAGACCGACACCGGTTTTCAAAATTCTGCCGTTCTTGCTCAAGGAATTTGAAGCAGCGGGGATTCAGCCCCATGACATCCGGATTCTCGTCGCGACAGGAACCCACGGCCATCAGGATGCTACGGCCCTGGCAAGCAAGATCGGCCAGCCGGCGTACGCTCGTTGCCAAGTGATTGTCCACAGCGATCTGCGCGGCACAAAATTCATCGGGACGACGTCCTTCGGAACACCTGTGTATGTCAACGCCGAGCTGCGCAAGGCCGATCTGATTGTGGGAATCGGCGGTGTCTATCCCCAACACACAACAGGGTTTGGGGGCGGGGGAAAGCTGATGCTGGGTGTGCTGGGTCGAAAGTCGATTCGGACATTGCATTTCCGGCACAAAGGCGTCGGGGGGTCCTATAACATCGATAATGACTTTCGAAAGGACGTAACCGAGATCGCGCGTATGGCTGGATTGAACACGATCTATACCGCTCACATAAACGATCGCATGGAAGTGGTGCAGCTTCTGGCCGGGGATCATTATGCCTACTACCCCCAGGCGGCCGAATTCTCAAAGAAACGCTACACCGCCCCACTGCCGGAAGATGCGGATGTCGTGATTGTCAATTCCTATCCGTCTGACGTGTCTTATACGTTCGTCCGGAAGGCGATGAAACCGATCCGTTGTGCTCCCCGTAGCGCCATGAAGGTCGTAATCGGGTCGATGCATGAAGGGCTGGGCCATCACGGATTATTTCAACAGGGGCTGAGCGAACGGATCCGAGAGTATAGGGAGCTATACAACAGGATTTCTGTGATGGCGCCCGGGGTCATCCTCCAGAAGATCATCAAAAACATTTTCTTCCGAAATCGTCGTCCGGCCCCGTCTCATGCAAGCGCTTCCGCATCTCCGCAACTCGACCCCATGTGGGTGTATCGGCCTGAAGGGGCCGGTGTTGCGATGCAGGATCTAGACGGGGTCCGGATCGTGCGGTCATGGGACGCTGTACTTCAAAGGATCCAAGCACGCTATGCGACAGGGAGCAGCGTGAAAGTGCGGGTCTATCCGTGCGGTTCCCTGCAATGTCTTGATACGCCGGTTGGTCAGGATCAGGGCTCGGGCGATTGAGGAGGGTTCGATGGGGCGACGCGTGCTGAGGGTAGAACGGCTGATTGCTCGGATCCGGAAGATCTGGGAGGAAAAACGGAATTCTGCCCGGCAAACCTATGTCCATCACCGCGTTTCAGAATATCAGGATATCTGGAGAAACGTGGCCATAAAGCTCGGAGCCCGATTTACGGTCTTGACGGATTCGGTTTGGGAACTGGAGCTGGACGGGAAGACAACACGGATTCTCAACGATAAGCTCGAGTTCGATAATCCTGTCACACTCGAAATTGCTGGAATGAAGCCGTTGGTCTATCAGTTGTTCGCCGAGCATGGACTCCGGGTGCCTGAGTATCGGACATACCAGCTCGATGACTGGGAGCGAACCACCGAATTTCTCAAACGCCATTCAAAAGGGTGTGTCGTCAAGCCCGCGAACGGAACCTCTTCCGGCCAAGGTGTCACGACTCATATCCAGACGGAACATGAGCTGAAGGCAGCCTCCATTCTGGCATCCCTCTATTGCTCGGAACTCTTGATTGAGCCGATGATTCCCGGAGAATGCTACCGGCTCCTTGTTTTAGATGGGAAACTGATCCATGCCGTCCGTCGGACCGGGCCACGGCTGATCGGCGATGGAGTTTCGACGGTAGCCAGGCTGCTGCAGGTGGAGAGTGATTTCCGGAGCAGTCGGGGTGAGCAGCGGCTTGATATCGATCGAGACTGTCTCTTCACCCTCGATTATCAAGGGCTCTCGCTGGAATCGGTGCCCTTCCAGGGACAGGCTGTCCTCGTCAAAAGCGTCAATGATCCCCGGAGGAAGTGCATCGAGGTTCGGACCGTCTACAACGATGTCGTGACCCATCTCGTATGCGACTCGTTGAGGCACAATGCAGAGGCGGCCGCCAGGATTCTGAACTCGCGTCTGGTCGGTGTGGATTTCATCACGGTGGATCCCACGGTTCCTCTGGAAAAAAGCGGTGGGGTGATCAACGAAGTTAATACGACACCGGGATTGCATCACCACTACGATGCGGCCCGGGAATCTTATCCAGAGCCTGCCCCCCGGATTCTCCAGTCGCTGCTTAGGCGGTAGTGGTTCATGGGCAAAAAAGTACTCCTCATTTCATATCATTATCCGCCCAGCGTGGAGGTAGGCGGTCTGCGCTGTGCCAATTTTTCCAGGCATCTGCCACAGTTCGGATGGATCCCCTATGTCCTGACCTTGAAAGACGAATATCTTGATAGGGCGGATCCTGAGAAGCTGAATTACGTCGGTTCTGTCAAGATCTTCAAGGCCGGCCTGATGCCCACACTCTCCTCAGGCTATGTGGGAATCAAACGAACAGCACAGCGGCTGTTCGGAAAATCGAATGAACCAAACAACCTAGCAGAGAATCCTGCGCGACCTGGCACACGGTCGGGTCGTGTGGCCGAGACCCTGCCCCGGAGGCTTCGTCGGTACATCCTGTCTTTTTTATCGCTTCCTGACGAGCAGCGGAACTGGGTATTGCCTGCCGTGATTCAAGGCATTCGTATTATCAAACGGGAGCAGATCGACTGTATCCTCACTTCGAGCCCACCCTATTCGGTCAACCTGGTCGGATGGTTGCTCAAGCTTATTACGGGCGTGCGATGGATCGCCGATTTCAGAGATCCATGGATGACTGGTGGCTCCAAGAAGTTGTACATGACCTGTGCGGCGTCGTTGAGAATCGAGCGATGGCTGGAACGGAGGGTAGTTCAGAAAGCCGATTTGGTCGTGGCGAATACCGAGATGTTATGCGAGATCTTCAAAAAGGCGTATGGCTCTCAGCTGCCTGACCGGTTTGTCTGTATCACGAACGGATTCGATGGAGAGTTTTTCTCTGGTTTCGACCATGCGGAGAAAGAGAAGGTCTTCACGATCATCTATACGGGAACTCTGTATTTCGGAAGGACACCGGAGCCTCTGTTTCAGGCTGTTCACGAGCTGATCCAAGAGGGACGGATTGATGCCCAAGCGATCCGGATTCGATTGGTGGGGCATTGTCAGGTTATTAACGGCAGGCCGACAGGGGAGATCGTGCACAGCTATCAGTTGGACGGGATTGTGGAGGTGCTGGAACCGGTTTCATATAACCGGGCGATTGAGATGGTCAGGCAAAGCCAGCTCGCGCTTCTTCTAGCGCCGAACCAGCCGTATCAGATCCCGGCGAAGGCCTACGATTATATGGGGATTGGAACCAGGATCCTGGCTTTGGCCGAGAACGGAGCGACGTGCGACCTGGTTCGCTCTACCGGAGTTGGAGTTGCGTTTGGCCCTTCCGATACGGCTGGCATCAAGGAGTATCTGCTTCGATCCGTGAAGGATGACTGCTTGTCGATCCAGTCCAAAAACAAAGGCCCAGTCTCCGAGTACGAGATTCAATCTCTGACTCGACGTCTCGCGCGATATCTGGACAGTTTCAGCAGTCCGGCGGAAGGTGTTGAACGAGCAGGAGGTCAAGGAAATGCGGCTTGAAGTCGAACGGTCGGCCGGACCGGAATGGATCCACTGGCTTGAGCAGTTCGAGGGCAATATCTATCACAGCCCGGATTGGGCCGAGATTTGTCGATCGAACCATGTCTTTCCCTTGTTCTTCCGAGGACTGGATGAACAGGGCCGGTGCGTCGGGATCGCGCTTGGAATCGAGCGCCGCTCTTCGAGGCCTGTGATCGGGCATTTTTCAAAGAGACTGGATTTCGAGACTTTCCCCGCGGTTCAGGGGAATGACGCCCGACTGGCCAGCCGGATGATCAAGCGATTGGTCGAGTTTGCGAAGGCCGGAGGATATCGTGGGCTGACGATCCAGTCTCATTATGCCGGCATGACTGTCGATGATCTTGACCGGATGGGTCTTATGGTCATACCAAGGGTTGAATGTATTGTGGATCTGACTAGGTCTGAAGAGGAGCGCTGGAAACAGCTCTCGACACATCATCAGAGGAAAATCAAAAAGGCCGGCCGGCATGGTTTAGTTCTGGAGGAGGTCTGCACAGCCGAGGCTATGCAGGAGTTGAGAAGGCTCCAGATTGGTTCGCGCGACCGAAGGGCGGTACGGGGCGAGTATTTCGGCCTGCAGGGCGAAGCCTATTACGAACAGATGGGTCGGCGGTACTTTGAAAGAAATCTGGGGCGCCTGTTCATCATGCGGCACGAGGGTCATGCTGTTTCAGCCGCGTTCATATCGATGTATTCAGGACGGGCGTTGTATGTGTTTGGCGGGAGTGAACCGAAAGGGTTTGAGCTGGATGCGCCGGCGCTGTTGTTTTGGAAGGTATTCGGTCGCTGCGTGGAACTGGGATGTCGGGAGTTCAACCTCGGAGGCGTTCCAGCCTCTGCCGCTGATCCGGAATCGCTCGCACATGGATTATACCGGTTCAAGTCTGGTTTCGGAGGGCGTCAGGTTCAGAGGGTAACCGGGATGTTGGAGAACCTTCGTCCGAGTTTCAATTCGCTGGCGAAGAACATGAGAGACCTCTGTCTCCCGTTAACGACGAGAGGGTAGGTCGAGCGACGCTCTGGTGGTCACGAAATGCGGGATCTTGTGAACAAGAAAATGGACGCTTTAGTCACAGGGGCAGATCAGCGGCAAGGCCTCGCGGTCATCCGCTCTCTCGGGCGGCGCGGCATCTCAGTCGTGGCGGCCGGACCGGCTGCTGACAGCCTGGGATTTTGCTCCCGGTATGCGGCAGCCCAATGGGTCTATCCTTCGCCTTTTGAGCAACCGGACGCGTTCGTGGAGTCGATCTGTGAGGCCGCCAGGCGGTTTCATGTTCGCCTCGTGATTCCGGTCGTCGAATCCACTGTGGCGGTTCTCAACGAGCACCGGGACGCGATCGAGGCTATAGCCCCGCTTGCCATGGCCTCCCGCGAGGCGGTGTCGCTGGCTCTTGATAAACGCAGCCAGTATTTGCTGGCCCAGCAGCATGAGATTCCGATTCCCAAGACGATGGTTCCAAGCTCCATGCAGGAGGTAGATGCGCGCATTGCGGGGCTTCACTTTCCAGTCGTTGTTAAACCCAATCAAAAACCTCATGGTACATCAGCATCATCGTACGACTTCAAGGTCACATTCGTGGCGGACGAAGATTCGCTCCGGAAGCTCCTCGCCATCTACTTCCGACATTCGGTCGTGCCGATTGTGCAGGAGCTTTGTGTGGGACATGGGATCGGGTTCGGCGTTCTCATGCATCATGGCCAGGCGTTGGCCTGCTACCAGTATCATCGTGGCCGGGAGTTTATGCCCACGGGAGGGGTACCGGTGCGGTACGAAAGCATGCCGATCTGGCCGAAAGTACAGGACTATTCGATCCGCTTTCTTCAAGCGATGGGATGGGAAGGCGTTGCACAGGTCGAGTGGAAGGCCATGCCGGGCACTCAGGATGTGGTCTTGATGGAGGTGAACGGCCGTTTCTGGGCGTCACTTCCAGGCTCGCTGCACGCGGGGATGGACTTTCCATTCTGGCTGTATGAAAGCCGGCTAGGGCGGCCCGTTACGCACGATCAACCCTATCGCCTCAAGATCGCCAGCCGGTATCTGCATGCGGATCTCAAGCGGCTGGAGCTGGTGCTCCGCACCGATTTCCCCGTCAGCAGTGTGCCGCTGCCGTCGAGGTGGAAAGAGTGTGTTGATTTCCTTCTCGATGGCCTGCGTTGGCGGGTGAAAGGGGACATTTGGTCGTGGGACGATCGGTCTCCCGGCTTTCACGAAGCTTGGAAGATCTTTGTGCATTTCTGGAATCGCGCAAATACAAGGGCGATCGAGCCAAAAGCAGAAGGGTGAGGTTTGTAAGATGTACGCACAGTTTGTGAAGCATGTCAGCCTGCCGCTGTATCACTGGTGGCATGGGTCCGACTTGTTGAGGAACATCCGGAAATTCGAGGCCTCACAATGGCTTTCCCAGGAGCGTCTCCGGACGATGCAATGGGAGCGGCTGAGCCGGCTGCTCGAACATGCCTATGAAAATGTCCCGTACTACCAAGAA
Source organism: Nitrospirota bacterium (assembly GCA_013388555.1). Classification (GTDB taxonomy): domain Bacteria; phylum Nitrospirota; class Nitrospiria; order Nitrospirales; family Nitrospiraceae; genus Palsa-1315. Next base: position 16,496 of record JACAFD010000173.1, read on the forward strand.
AAGTTCAAGGAGATAGGGGCTGAGCCGCGGGATATCCGTTCGTTTGAAGATTTTGGCAAGTTTCCTACTCTGACGAAACGGATCCTTCAAGAAAGGCTTGCGGACCTGACTGCCTCAAATATTCCGCGAGGCGAATTGGTAAAGGGGATCACCAGCGGCTCTTCAGGGCAGCCGACTTCTTATATCCAAGAAAAGGCCAGCAACCGGATCAGGGCGGCGGCTGGAAAGCGGCTCACCGGGATCGCAGGATACGATCTTGGCCAGAGACTATTCTATCTCTGGCGTGATAGTCCCTTTGTCATCGATGGGGATCAGGTCCGGTTGGCGTCAGATGTCCAGGCGTCGCCATCTTCTGCCATGGCATCATTGAAGGGGGCCCTGCATGCCCGCTTCGGTGTGGAGAACCAAACCTTGAGGGTCGATCCCACGTTGATGACTGAGCCGGAGATGGGCAGGGTATACGAGCGGTTGCGATCATTTAATCCTCACGTCGTCATCTCGTATGTGAGTACGCTCTATATGTTCGCCCAGTATCTGGAGGCCAATCACCTACGAGGGGTTGCACCCCGCTCCGTCATCGTTTCTTCCGAGACTCTCTATCCGCATCAACGTGAGTTGATGGAGAGAGTCTTCGGATGCCGGGTCTACAATCGATATGGCCTCAGCGAGACGGGCATTGTAGCAATCGAGTGCCCTCTGCGCGAGGGACTCCATCTGAATCAGGAAATTCTGCACCTGGAGCATGTCCCGGATGCATTCGGCTACACGCAGTTGGTGGTGACAGACCTGATCAACAGGGGTATGCCGTTACTTCGGTATGAGACCGGGGACACCGGCCGGCTGATCGAGGAGCCCTGCCGGTGCGGCCGCGGATTATGCCGCATCGGGGACCTCAGCGGCCGCATCATCGATCAGCTTCCGACACAACTGGGCGGCCATGTGAATGGCCAGCTGTTTGCGACATTCCACTGGATCGACGGTGTCAAGCAGTATCAGGTTGTCCAGGAGAAAATCGACGCATTTACAATTCGGATCGTCCGGACTCCTTCCTTCGCCGAGGGCAATCTTGCCCCGATGTTCCAGACCATCCGCGAACGGTTCGGACGAGACACCTCGATCAGGGTAGATTATCTTGAAAGCATCCCTTTCACCCGAGGGGGGAAATATAAACTTGTCGTCTCCGAGGTAACAAGGCAAGAGGTGCCGCGATGATCACAGCTGTTTCAGAATTAGTTAAGTACTATTCCTCGTTCGTCGACGCCGAACTTCTCAAAGCCTATTTGGCGGGATCACGGTCCGAGGAGCGAGACCCTATGGAACATATCGAGGCCGGGGTCCAGTGGATCTGCCAGGCCCAGGACGCGTTCGAGTGCGGAGGAGTGGCCCGGAGCTACTCAATGATCTACCAGCCATATTTTAGAAAAAGTGGCTGGTTCGCCCCCTATCCTGAGACGACCGGATACATCATTCCAACCCTCATTGATTATGCTCGATTGGTCAACAGCCAGGAACTCGTGGACCGGGCTCTTCGGATGGCCGACTGGGAATGCAGGGTACAGATGCCAAGTGGAGCGGTGCAAGGCGGCATGATCGATCAGGCATCTTCTCCCGCAATCTTTAACACTGGCCAGGTAATCTTTGGATGGATTCGGGCATTTCACGAGACCGGGGAACCAGCCTATCTGGCATCTGCGATCAAGGCTGGAAAATTCCTGGTTTCGCAACAAGATGAAGACGGTGCGTGGAGAAAATCGCTGTCCGACTTCACCATGAACTCTCGAATGAGCTCTTATACCTACAATACGAGGACTGCGTGGGGCCTGATGGAACTGGCGCGTGTAACGGGAGACGAAGAGTTTGAAGAAGCGGCGATTCGAAACGTTGAGTTTGCGTTGGGGCAGCAGCTTGAGAACGGCTGGTTCAGGTCAAACTGTCTGAACGATCCGTCACAGCCGCTGCTTCATACTATCGCGTACTGCATCAGGGGCATCATGGAAATCGGTGCGCTCATGAAGAATCAAGAGTACATTGCGAGGGCTCGGAGAGCCGCCGATTCCGTGTTGGCGAGGCTACGACAGGACGGCAGCCTTGCCGGCCGGTTCAATGAGCGATGGGAACCTGCTGTTTCCTGGCGGTGCCTGACAGGAGAGGCGCAGATGGCAGGAATCTGGGGGCGCTTGTACCAGATAACGGGTCAACCGGATTACCTCAAGGGGTTGCGGCGAACCAACGCCGCGCTCAGGAAAGTTCAATTCTTGCGCACCGATCAGCCGGGCCTGTATGGAGGCATCAGCGGGTCTGAGCCGATTCATGGCATGTATGGCCGATTTGAGATCCTCAATTGGGCGGTCAAGTTTTTTCTGGATGCGCAGATGCTGGAACTATCGCTGATGAAGAAAAGCGATATCAGGCTACAGTCTAATGGCCTGGGCGACGTTGCTTCTGCCAACTAAACGCTGTCTGCCCAGCGCTGTTTTCTGTTTCCAGCAGCTCCATTCGCACTGATGTAACCCTCTACTCCTTCTCAGCCATTGAATCCCTCACAGAGGCGCCGGCGGTTGTAGCCGGTTCGTGGCCGTCAAACTTTCGATGGTCTCTTAAAGGAAACGGAACACCACTATTTTCTCCAGAAAGTTGAACGCATATTCATGAAAGATCGTATCGGAAAAGCCGTGTTCTGGGTGGGATGGTCGAAGGGTTTTGTCCAATTCCTCTCCTTCTTGAGCACGCTGTATATTGCCAGGCTGTTAAGCCCGAACGATTACGGCCTTATGGCCATGACCGGCATATGGGTAGGCGCGTTGGCGATTGTGACGGAAATGGGGTTAAGCGCGGTCATCATTCAATTCAAGGATCTTGATGATCGGGAGCTGAACCTCTGTTTTTGGGGTGCTCTGGGGATGGCGGGTGTCGGATATGGAATCCTGTACGCGGCGGCCCCCGCGATTGCAGACTGGTTTGCTGTCCCGATGCTTTGTGAGATTCTTCGTGTCGTCAGTCTTACCCTGCCGCTGACCGCTGTAAGGATCATCCCGGATGGTCTGTTACGGAAAGCGCTCGCGCTCGACAAGACTTCGCGAGCCGAAATCCTCGCAGTTGGCGTAGCGCTACCGGTGCAGGTGGCAATGGCTTCTGCAGGGTTTGGCGTGTGGGCATTGGTGACGGGAACGCTGCTCATGCCATTGATGCAAAGTGTCGTGACTTTCAAGCTTTCTGCGTGGAGGCCAGGCATAAGGATGGGGAGCGCTCGCGCAAGGGCCATTCTGAACTTCGGTTCAGCGAAGCTCGGCGGCAGTATTAGCTGGGCGGTCTATGAGCAAACGGACAGTCTCGTTCTAGGAAAGATTTCAGGTGAGGTGGGGGTGGGTTTATATTCGATGGCAAAACAGATCGCGTTGTTGCCCGTACATAAGATCTCCGTTGTGGTGAATCAGATTGCTTTTCCGCTCATGGCAGGATTGCAGGACAATGTGGAGCAGATGCGGTCGGTGTTCCTGCGCCAGATACGAATGGTCGCATGCCTGACTTTCCCCCTCTGCATCGGGCTTGCATTAGTAACGGAAGATCTTGTCTGGGTGGCGCTTACAGAGAAGTGGTTGCCGCTTGTGCCGGTGCTTCAAGTCTTGTGCGTCAGCTCTGTTGTCCGATCGTGTGAGGTACTGTTTCCTCCGCTCTTACTGGCCCGGTATCGGGCCTCGGTCTTGTTCCGGTGGACGATCGGTTTGCTGCTCGTCATGCCGATCGCATTCTGGGCCGGGGCGGCGTTGTCAGGAGGGTTAGGCGTTGCACTGGTTTGGGCGCTGGTCTATCCCGTCATGATCGCGGGGATGGCACAACGGGCTCTCAGAGAAATACACCTCAATTGGAAGTTGGTTTGGGACGAAGTGGCGCCGATAGTGAAGGGAACCATAGTGATGGCAATATCCGTCAGCATGTTGCATTCGGCGATGCATACTACGGATGCCGCGACGCATATGCTTCGATTGGTCCTGAGCATCGGCCTTGGTGCGGTTGTCTACAGTGGCTGTATCTTTTGGCAAGGGGGCCGACTGGTCGGTGAAATAGTCCAGCTTGTGCGATGGGTGATCGGGAAAGATATGACATTCAATCCGAAAAGCACAACAAAAGGCGCTTGAAGAACCGGGTTGAGGAGGATTCCACGATGGTACGCCAACACATAAAACAGGCAGCGGGGGTGGATGTTTCCTCATCCACAACGGGATCAGTTGCGAGTGGCGACGCCCTCTGGTTGCTCGCGATTCGACTGCTGAGAGGATGCTCCCGGCTGGCGCCGTCCGGGAACGATCTGTGGCGGGTAAACGATCTGGCAAGCAAACTGGCTGGCAGGCTTTCGAATGGGCATCGGGTAGTCGTGCGCTCGCGCGACGGACGGCGATTTTGTGTGGACCCAAAAGAAAAGCAATATCATATGGGCTTGCTCGGCACAGGGGTCTATGAGCCGGTAGAGACCCGGGTCGTGATGGCGTGTGTTTCTGAAGGCGATGTTGCGTTCGACGTTGGGGCCAATATCGGGTGGTATACCACCCTTCTGAGCCGGCTCGTAGGGCCTCAAGGAACCGTTCACGCTTTTGAACCGCTGTCGAGCACCTATCAAGTCCTTACGGGCAACTGTAGATTAAACACATGCCTGAATGTGGTGCTCAACAACATTGCACTTGGCGACAGAGACGGCAGGGTGACGATGCATTACTATCCCGATGAGGCATGCGGCAACGCCTCGATGGTCAGGATGTCCACCGCCTCATCCATTCAGTCAACCTGCGGTCTCACGACGCTTGATGGCTTTGTGCTGAAGCAGCACGTGAGCCGATGTGATTTCATCAAATGCGATGCGGAAGGCGCAGAGATGGCTTTCATAACGGGTGCGTGCCGGACATTGAGTCAATTCGAGCCGAGCATATTGATTGAACTCAACCCTCATATCTTCGCCATGGCGGGATATTCATCGGCCGACTTGTTGAGGAAGATTCGGGAGTGTGGGCCTTACCGGTTCTTTTCCGTCGACAGGGGCGACTATGAAGAACTCATAGACCTCGAAAGCTCCAATGGGGTTGTTGGCCATCACAATGTGCTCTGTGTTTCGGAACGGTCCGCGATGTTCAAGCGAATTGCCGCTTTCTCAGGGCCGCAAGCGAGCTAAGCAGCTCTTAATGGGTTTTCCATATATCAGCGTCTGTCTCCATTCTCTTCTGACAAAGCCGCCGACGGGAAGGATCTTGCAACCATGTGTGGAATTGTAGCCGTCCTCAATTTTGACCGCGCAGCCGTAGACTCTCAACAGTTGAGGGCTATGCGGGACATGTTGCACCACCGAGGGCCGGATGACGAGGGGCTGTTCGTCGAGGGCCCCATAGGCCTGGGCCACCGCCGATTGTCTATTATTGATTTATCGGAAACCGGCAGGCAACCCATGTCCAACGAGGACGGATCGATCCAAGTGGTGTTCAACGGGGAGATTTACAACTACCTTGAATTAGCGCAAGACCTGAAAGCCAAGGGGCATCGGTTTTCCTCCTCCTCGGACACTGAAGTCATTCCCCACCAGTATGAGGAAGAAGGAGAGGAGTGCGTCACCCGGTTTAATGGAATGTTTTCGTTTGTCCTGTGGGACCGGCGCCGGCGCCGCCTGCTTGCAGCCCGAGATCGGATGGGCATCAAGACCCTCTATTATCATCTTACTCCCAAGAAGCTGATCCTGGCCTCCGAGATCAAGGCGATTCTGGAAGATCCGGATGTCGAGAGAGCCATCGATCCCCAGGCTCTGGTTGATTACGCGTTCTGCGGCAGGGCGCTTGGGGGCAAGACGATGTTTCGGAATATCCGGGAAGTTGAACCGGGGCATATGCTCCGTGTGGATTTCGAATCGGGCCGTTCTGTGATCAAAAAATACTGGGGGCTGCGACACAATTACAATCGTTCTCGGTCCGACGAGGCGGTCAAGGATGAGCTATTTTCTCTCTTGGACGAGTCTGTGAAGATGCACTGCCGGAGTGACGTGTCCTTAGGGTGTCATCTGAGTGGTGGTTTGGATTCCAGTACGGTGACGGCTCTGGCCTCGCGCCATCGCCCAGGCCTGAAGACCTTCTCTATCGGGTTTGCAGAAGATGGATTTGTGGATGAGACTTTGCTTGCCAGGATTGTGGCCCGCCATGTGGGAGCAGAATACTGTGAGGGCAAGCCGGACTCCATGGATTTCGCCAGTCGCCTTCCCTATTTACTCTGGCACATGGATGTTCCGATGGCCACGCAGGGCGGGTTCGCCTATTTCACGACCTCCCAACTGGCCCGGCAGCATGTGAAAGTTACGTTGACGGGGCACGGTGGTGACGAACTGTTCGCAGGCTATCCGGCACAATTTCAGGCCAGCTTTGGCCGTACGGACATGTTCGGCCAGTTCAAATATACTCAACACATGGCTAGCTCACCGCTGGATCAGCCCCTGATCAAGAAACTGTTGAGCCGTGGCGTGAGAGGCCTGGCCCGGTCCCTCCGGCAGCGGATATTCAAGCCGGAGAAGACCTTCAAAGATCTTTGGGTGGAGCTTCACTGTGGTCAATGGCCAGGAGCTTTCACCGCCGATTTTACGACGAGCCTCGGAGGCTACAGCCCCGTTGATGATTATCTCAAACCATTCCTGGATGTCGATACCGATGAGGTCCTGGACCAGTGCCTCTATCACGATCAGCGGGTCTATCTCCCCAGTCTGCTTCTTCTAGAGGACCGCGTCAGTATGGCGATGTCGATTGAGTCTCGTGTGCCGCTCCTCGATAACCGGATCGTAGAGTTCCTTGCTACGGTTCCGCCGGAGCAGAAAGTGAGAGGGCTCGAACCGAAGCATCTCTTGCGGCAAGTGGCAGCCAAGCTACTCCCCAACGAGGTGTGGGCGAGGAAGGATAAATGTAACTTCCCTGTTCCGGACAACTTCTGGCGATCTAAAGTCATGAAAGATCTCACAGAGGAGATTTTGATTGCCCCGGAAAGCATCAGCCGGGGAATTTTTACGCCGGATGTTCTGAAAAGAGCTTGTCAGTATGGTGACCTCACGTGGGCGCTCGTGAACGTCGAGCTGTGGCTTAAGATCTTCGTTGATCAGGATCCCAACTGGACCGACCGGATTGTCTCCCCTCCGCCTGTAAGGCCGGAGCGGCAGGCTCAAAATAGGCGACTGTGGGCGGTGAAGTGAATCCTGCGGAATCAATCGATTGCCGGTTCATGTAGCTGCTGTCAGTCATTTCCCTTCAGATTCCTGAGAGCTTCACGAAGACCATGTTACGGGACAGCCTCCCTTCGTAATTGAAGGGGAGCGACGGAGACAATCTGAACGGAAGTTGATAGGGCAGACAGGAGCAGAGTGGGAATAGCAGGAGACATTAGAAAGCCATGGCCAGAGTCAATGTAATCAGAATAGAGCAATCCAACGAAGAAGCGGTCTGGGATCGTTATGTTGGAGACCATCAAGGGGCTACAATATACCACCTAACGGCCTGGCGTCATGTGATCGGCAAGATCTTCGGGCATCCTACCCTGTATTACATGGCGACAGACGAGCAGGGAGAGGTGAGAGGCATTCTTCCGCTGGTGTATCTCAAGAGCCGAGTATTCGGGAGGTTTCTCGTTTCCCTTCCCTATTTCAACTATGGCGGTGTGATTGCCGAAAGTGAGGAAGTGAGGGATGCGCTCTTAGCAGAAGCCGTGCGTGATGCGGGGGCACTGGGGGCTTCCCACATCGAACTCCGCCACCTGTCCGGGATGGAGCTGGCCTGGCCTAAGAAAGAACATAAAGTCTCGATGCGGTTGGATCTTCCACCTCGGTACGAGGATCTGTTGAAAGGATTTCCTCCAAAGTTGCGGAGTCAAATCCGGCGTGGCGAAAAGGAGGGAATGACGGTCACAGTCGGGGAGGGGAACCTGATCGATGAGTTCTACGCGGTATTCTCGAGAAACATGCGTGATTTAGGAACACCGGTGTATGGGAAAAACTTCTTTGCTGAGATTCTCCGATCTTTCCCCAAAGAGACCAAGATTGCTGTCGTGTATCTTGAGGAAAAGCCTGTTGCGGCAGGCTTTGTAATGGGGTTTCGCAATACCCTGGAAATTTCATGGGCATCCTCGGACAGGCGCTACGCGCGTCTTGCTCCGAACATGCTGTTGTATGGCTCTGTGCTTAGATATGCCTGTGAGCAGGGATACCGGATTTTTGACTTTGGGCGCTCAACAAAGGATAGCGGAACGTATCGATTTAAACAACAGTGGGGCGCCAGGCCTGTTCAGCTTGAATGGAACTACTGGCTTCGCGATGGTCAGCCTCTTCCGGAACTGAATCCTCAGAACCCTAAATACAGCTTCGCGATCGAAACATGGAAGCGACTGCCACTTCCACTGACTACCTTGATAGGACCTCGGATTTCAAAGTATCTGCCGTGAAAGTCCAACGACACCTGCCCCCAACTGCAGCACCGTTAGGTCTCCCTGATCTGGTAAAGGGGGTCGTGGGCTTGCTGCGTCCTGCTCGCGCATGCGCAAAGCTGGAGTCGGAACTCAAGAGTTACTTCGGGGTTCGGCATGTCTTTCTCCTGACCTCTGGTAAGGCAGCGTTAGCCACGGTTCTGAAGAGTATGAAGGCCCGCTCGTCCCGGCGACAGGTCATCATACCGGCCTACACCTGCTACTCAGTCCCCGCCGCTGTCCACAAAGCCGGGCTCGAGGTTGTCCTGTGCGATGTAAACCCGCACAGCCTCGATTTCGACCTCGCCAAGCTGCAGGCTACTGTGGGGGAGAATACTCTAGCCATTGTCACACCTCATTTGTTCGGTCAACCAGCGGACCTCAAGAGCGTCACAGCGATCGCCAAGCCGTCCGGCGTATTTGTCATCGAGGATGCGGCTCAGGCGATGGGAGGTCGAGATCGCGGCCAATGGCTTGGCACACAGGGAGATGTCGGGTTTTTCAGCCTTGGCAGGGGGAAAAATGTCTCGGCCGGGTCCGGGGGAGTAATCGTCACGAATTCGGATAGTGTGGCCGATGGGCTGTCTATCGTGTATAAGGGGTTGCCTGTAGAACCGGTATCCGGTTTGCTCGCGAACGCCCTCACAGTTGTCGCCACCAAAATGCTCCTTCACCCCCTGCTGTATTGGCTGCCTGCGGGATTACCTTTCCTGGGTCTAGGTGAAACCAAGTACTCCCTGGATTATCCGGTCTGCCGGATGGACGGGATGCGAGCAGGATTGCTTTCTTCGTGGAGGAGCCGGCTCGAAGAGTCGAACCGATGCCGAATCAAGACAAGTCAACTGTTCCGGAGGAGGCTTCCCTTGTTCGTTCAAACATGTGGCGCCGACCCATCTGATCAATCGGCCTACCTGCGCCTTCCCCTGCTGCTGCCAACTGCGCAACAAAAGGCAGCGCTGTGTCTCATCGCCAAAAACTGCGGGCTGGGTGTGAGTGCCTCTTACCCTGCGCCGGTCTCCATGATTCCTGAGGTTGCGTCCACATATCAGTCACAGCGCTTCCCGGGGGCTGAGGCCTTGGCGGCCCGGCTGGTGACGTTGCCGCTGCACTGCTATGTCACGGAAGACGATGTCGATCGAATCGCTATGGCCGTCAGCCGGTTTTCCGGCGAAGCTAAGGAGGCCGTCGCTCAAGGGTACAAGCAGACGTGTGTCTCAGCCAAGTGATGCGGGAGCCCTGCCACGATCGAATGCAGGCGGGGAACCAGCCGAAACAAGCGGGTGCTACCGATGGGCAATGAAATTATTTTTTGGTTGTCGTTGGGGTTGGTGGGCTATGCATATTTCGGATACCCGCTCCTGCTCGGCGTGATGTCCTTGTTCAGGGCCCGCGAAGTGGTGAAGGCCGATATTACGCCGTCTGTGACGTTCGTGATCACAGCCTATAACGAAGAAGAGAGGATTACGGAAAAACTGGACAATAGCCTCAAGCTGTCGTATCCGAAGGAACTGCTTGAAATTATTGTTGCCTCCGACTGCTCGTCCGACAGGACGGACGACCTTGTGCGGTCATATGAGGATCGAGGAGTAAGGCTCATTCGGGCTCCTATCAGAAAAGGGAAGGAGGGAACGCAACAACTCGCTGTGCGGGCCGCAAGGGGGGAAATTTTAGTGTTCTCCGATGCCGCCACCATTCTCCCGGAGAATGCCGTCAGGAATATCGTCGGCAATTTCTCTGATGCGACGGTCGGGTGTGTGAGTAGCCAGGATCGATTCATCGATGAAGAGGGGCGCATCAGCGGAGAAGGGGCCTATGTCAGATACGAGATGTTCCTCCGCGTGCTCGAAACCCGCGTAAATTCCCTCGTCGGCCTGAGCGGGTCATTTTTTGCTGCGAGGAGGACGGTCTGTGAACCGTGGGCGGACGATCTGCAGAGTGATTTTAATACGCTCCTCAATTCAGTGGCTTCGGGTATGCGAGGGGTGTTGGATCAGTCGAGCATCGGCTATTACCGGAATCTGGCCAACGAGAAGCAAGAGTATCAAAGAAAGGTTAGAACAGTGTTGAGAGGTCTGTCGGTGATAGCACGGAGACGGGGAATGCTGAATCCGTTCCGCCACGGCGTATTTTCCTGGCAACTATTCAGCCATAAATTATGCCGCTGGTTGGTTCCCTTCGGACTCATCGCCGCGTTCCTGAGCAATCTTGTGCTCGCTTCACAGGCGAAGGTTTATGCAGTCATGTTGGCCCTCCAACTCTGCTTCTATGGCATCGCAGTTGTTGGGAACATCTCTTCGATTGCCTGTCGGTCGCTTGTGAAGCTCGCGGCGTTCTTCGTGCTGGTCAATGTGTCGATTCTGGAGGCATGGGTTCGCTTTTTCAAGGGGCATAGAGTTGTGGCCTGGCAATCCTCAAGGCGTTGATGATGTCGAGTACGGAACCTGCCGGATGAACAGGAAGAGCCTGAGACCCGTCATATCGAGTCGGGCCGAGGAAGAACGTGGAGGCGCCTGCGTAACGTCGGTCGAAGAGTATCGCATTGTGCCTCGTGACCGGAGAGGGCAATGGTGGAGGCATGCTGCAGGAATCCATCAGGATTCCACGATGCCCTGGGAGGGGGAACATGGAACTGGGCTTTGACACAATCGGAAATGCAACCGTCGTGTGTTACGACAAGGGTCCCATCCTGGCTACCGACCCGTGGCTGTCTAACACCGCATATTTTGGAAGCTGGACGATGTCCCACGACATACCGGAGGAACAGCGACAAGCTGTTCTGCGTTGCAAGTATGCGTGGGTCTCTCACGGCCATCCTGACCACTTGTGTGTCGATTCGCTCAAGCAGTTGGGGGCGGAATCGATTCTGCTGCCAGACCATCAAGGGGGGCGCATTCAGCGTGATCTCGAAGCCCTGGGTCTGCACGTGCGAATTCTCAAGAGCCGTGTCTGGCATCAGTTGTCCGACCGGATTCGTGTCATGTCGATTGCAGATTATAATCAGGACGCCGTGTTGCTCATCGATGTCGGGGGGCGGCTTATTCTGAATTTCAATGATGCGGGAGACCGGGGATGGGGAGCCTTCGTCAAAGCCATTTCCCGCGAGTATCCGATAAGGTTTCTTCTGAAGCTGGGCGGGTTTGGTGATGCGGACATGATCAACTTATTCGAGGAGAACGGGGCCAGGATTGTTCCCCGTTCCAGGGAGCGGGAACAACTCGGTTCCGTCATGGCCGTAGAGGCGGATTTATGGGGTGCCAGGTTCGTTGTGCCGTTTAGCTCCATGCATAAATATCAGCGGATGGACAGCATATGGGCGAACCCCTATACGGCTGACGCCGACGACTATCGGACAGGGTTTGAATCGAAGACGAGTGAATTGTTGCCGGCGTTTATTCGTTACGACTGCCTCAAGGATTCCGTCGAGGTCATTAATCCTCCTGAAAAAGCGGTTCAGGTACATGCGCCTGAGGAGTTCGGAGATAATTGGAAAGATCTCCTCACAGCCGATGACGTCAGAATATTACGGAATTACTTTAGCTCTGTCGCACATCTCCATGAACAATTTGATTTTTTAAATATCAGAGTTGGTGGTCGTGACAACATGATCGAGCTTGCCGTGAGAAAGTTCGATCGGGGTATCACATTTGAAGTCCCGAGGACGTCGCTAATGACTGCGGTCCAGTATGAGGTATTCGACGATCTGTTGATCGGTAACTTTATGAAAACGACCTTGCACGGCCGGTTCGGTGAGGAGAGGCTCTACCCTGATTTCACTCCCTATGTCGCCAAATACGGAGACAATGGGAAAGCGAGAACCAACGAAGAACTGGAAGCGTACTTTAGGGCATATAGGCGACGGGCGCCAGTAGACTATTTTCGTCATGTCCTGGAATCAGGCAGCCGGCATGCGGTGATGGCCATTCTGCGAACAGATTCGTCGGCATATCGGACAATCTCCCGTGTGTATCATTTTATTACAGCAGCGTGATGGTAGTGATGCGAAGGGGTAGCGGGGACCAGGCTCCGCTCATGCTGCGCATCCCGAACGTCCTGTGGCAATAGAGGCGTACCAGTGGAGCCTTACACAATTCTCCATACCATTGACAGTGAAGGGCCCGGGGGGGCCGAAACCGTCGTGTTCAATCTGGCCACGCGGCTGGACATAACCCGGTTTCGGTCGATTGTCCTGGTTTCCCCCCACTCCTGGTTGAGCTCGCGGCTCAGAGAACAGGGTGTTCCCGTTATTGAGATGTCGTGGAAGGTCTGGTGGGATCTTCGCGGGCCCTGGAAAATGATCGACGTCGTCCGCAAGCACAAGGTCGACCTTATCCATTCCCATTTGCCGGCCCAAAATTTCTATAGCTGCCTTGTCGGTGGCATCACCCGTACGAAGACATTGGCGACCTACCATGGCCCCGTTGAGCTCGAGTGGTCGCAGAATCTCAAAGGTAGGCTTCGGCTGTGGTTTGTCAGGAGAGCTGCCGATGGTGTCGTTGTTGTCTGCGACTTGGTCAAGCGATTACTTGTGAGGCTCGGATTTGAGAAGGATCGCATTATTCGTGTCTATAACGGAATTGACTCCTCTCCCTATGCGTCCCACGAACAACCGTCCCTGCGCCGTGAACTAGGGTTGCCTCAAGGACAAAAACTAGTCGGGATGATCGCCAATGTCAGGCCGTCCAAAGGGTATGACGTGTTCGTCCGGGCGTGCGCCGAGGTTTGTAAGAAGCATTCTGATGTCACGTTCCTGGCTGTGGGGCATGTCGACGAGGAAGTGGCAGCCCCCATCAAGCGCATGTGCGGGCAACTCTCGCTCGGCAACCAGTTCAGATTTTTGGGGTTTCGATCCGACGTCAGCCGGATTCTGAAGGAGCTGAACGTCTTCGTACTGGCTTCGACAAGCGAAGGGATGCCCCTCGCAATCCTTGAAGCCATGGCGGCGGGAACGCCGGTCATATCGACGAACTGCGGGGGTATTCCAGAAGTTATTGACCATGAACGTACGGGATTGCTCGTGCCTCCCTCTGACCACAGCGCTCTCAGCGAGGCCATCTCCCGGCTGCTCGGCGATCCAGAGTATTCTGGAAAACTTCGGGCACAGGCTCAAGACAAGTTCTACAAGGAATTTACTCTGGACGGTATGATCGAACGATATGAGAGGCTCTATCGTTCCTACCTAGGGCAAGGATAGGGCAGATCGTGGCGCATCACGATGAGTGGGGCCATTCAGGAAGATAGTTGCGTCGACCCTGCGCCCTCTTCTGCTGCTGACTTCGAGCGCCAGGGGCAGGTGGCGCGGCATGAATGAGCAAAAACTTTGAAACATGCTGCATTCGTGTATTCTAGTAGTTCGATAGTTCACGGAAAGAACAGGTCATCTCTGTGCAAACCAGAAGCGTATCATCACCGTCCGGCCATGCGTTCGTGTTGCGGAAACGCAAGGCGCTTTTCGGTAACCTGGCATTGGCGGTCGGTAGTTTCCTTACGGTTGTCGTATTGGCAGAGGTGGCATCATCGCTTTTTCTCCCGCCGCCGATCACATGGCGTGACCCCCAAGAACTTTACAACCATGATCCACTGCTCGGGCATGTCCTTGCCCCTGGGCAACATGCCTTTACCCACTCGTTTCCTGTCAGCACGAACTCTCATGGATTTCGAGATCGGGAATATCCACTGGTCCCCACTTCCGGGACGGTTCGAATTCTCTGCCTCGGCGATTCGTTGACATTTGGAGACGGTGTTGCGATTGAGGACACCTATCCGAAGCGGCTTGAGGCGCTCTTACAGGAGAGCGGAGGGCACAAGTTTGAAGTAATTAATACGGGAGTACCTTCGTACGATACCTGGCAGGAGATTACGTTTTTCAAGACGAAAGGGGCACAGTTTGAGCCACACATCGTGGTGTTGGGCTTCTACGGAAATGACATTGTTCCGAGACCGGAGGTTGTCAAGACATCACTATCAAGTGACGGGACGCTAAAGCGAAAAGGATTCGGAGGGGTGTTCCCCGACGAAGTAGTCCACATCCTCAAAGGAAGTCGCTTTCTCTTGTTCTTGAAGGATCGGATCGGCAAGCTCATTAATTCTATCCAGCCATCCTTAGAGTATCGCCACCAACGGGCCTTGCTGGAAGGTCAGCCGGATGAGTTTGTCGAACAGGGCTGGCAGGAGGTGGAATCCTCCCTCAAGGAAATGGCGGAGTTGCAGCGAAGGCACGATTTTCGTTTCGTCATCATGGGTTTTCCCATGGCGGAGCAACTCTTGCACGAACATCCGCAGGCGCAATATCCAGCGAGACTCAAGCGTATTGCTGAAAAGCTCGACATTCCGTTTGTCGACCTGCAGCCGGTGTTCAAGCGTGAGTTCGAAGGATTTGGGTCGCTGTTTATCGAGTGGGACGGTCATCCCAATCCGCGGGCGTATCGCATTGTAGCGGAGGAGCTTTCTCGTGTTCTCTTGCCGATGCTGAAGGAGCAACAGGGGAGTTCATGAATATGTTTACCAAGGAATCATGGGCTATGGCTGAGGCCAGCTCCCCGGACAAACAGGACCTGAAGGATCGCCCCATGGCTGCTACGCGAAAGCTGACCAGGCTTGTGGCGTACGGTCTCATGGTTCTGTTCGGGATATCAGCGCTCGAGGTCGCGTCGTATTCATATCTCCGGGTGGTCGAGGGATACGACGGCGAACATCTCATGACCTACGAGTTCGACGAATACAAGAACATTCAGCCGACTCCGAATTACCATAATACAAAAGGGGTCCATCACAATGCACAGGGGTTCCGGGAAGATTCCGACACCTCACGCGAAAAGGACGCGGACACCTATCGGATCTTTATTATGGGTGGGTCGACCGCATACGGCCTCCAGTCAATGTCAAAATTCGGGCAGGACCAATACTCCATTATCCGGAACAGCGAAACGATCGACGCATACCTGGAGGAATATCTCCGTGGTAGGGCAGGAAATAAGAAGGTCGAAGTGATCAATGCTGCGATTACCAGCCAGTATAGCCATCACCATTTGATCTACCTGAACCAGACCATTCTGAAATTCCATCCTGACATGGTGGTCTTTATCGATGGATATAACGACTACTTTCAGTACGTGAAGGGATTTGACCAGTTCCGTGACTATGGATATCAGGAACGGGCTCATCTCTATCTGGGACCTCCGACAATTGAAGCCTGGGCCGGGTACATGGGTTGGTGGTTGTTCAGGAAGAGCCACTTCATCCATGTGGCAAGTAAGACGCTGCGCCCGATTTGGGTGAGCATCAGGTCGATCGGGGGAACACGTGCGCGCATCGATGTGGAAGATGCGCTCCACAATCTCGAGATCAATGCGAAGGCGAATTTCCTCAAGATGGTTGAACGGAATTCTCTCATTCTGCGGCATGAAAAAGTCGTGCCGGTGTTTGTGTTGCAGCCCGAGCTCGCGTTTAAGCAAAGCAAAGTGTTGTCGCCGTTGGAGCAACAGATTTATGCGGAGTTGGACCAGCAGTGGCAGGAGAATTTTGTGGAATTCAAGAACCGAGCACGGCCGCTGGTTGTTGATTACCTTCAAAAAAGTACGACCCGAACTGGTTCAGTGTTTCTCGACATGACAGATATATTCGGTGGTTTTGGCGGGGATGCCTACACGGACTATTGCCATTTGACACCCATGGGAAATAAGAGGCTGGCGGAGAAAATCGGGGAGCAGATACTGCCTCTTATGGTCGCCAAGCCTGCTTCCAATGCCTAAATACTAACCTGGGCAACTCTCCGTGCTATTTGAAAAAGCACAGGTGCCACAGGCCCTGGGTTGGTGAGGGGCAAGACGGGTGTTTGCTGCGAGAGGGAGAGAGAGGAATGGACTTTTGAACCAATCAACTATGGGAACTGTATCGGCAAGACTACGAATGGGCCGGGCTGAAGGGCTCAATAGGGCCGCTTCTGATAGCAAGGCTGCACCCTTTGAGGGGACTCCCGCTCGAATTATGTTCGTCTACGTCATGTGGTTCTTTGTATGGTACGAACCGGATTGGCTGTTGGAGGCCGTAGGAGGGGGCACTGTCCTCGTGAAGCTCTACGCCGCGCTGTTTATTCCGGTGTGTGCGTTGTTGTGGACTCGTTTTCGGCGGGATGCCTTGTTCTGGCCTTATTTGGTGATGATCGGGATTTTTCTTGTGTGGCTGCCTTTTGTATTGAATCGTGGTTTTTTGATTAATGGCTTCGGGAAGGTAGTGCAGTATTCTCTTCTCACTGCACTGACCATATCTGTCCTGGAAACACCGCAACAGGTCAATCTGTTATTGAAACTCTTCCTGTTGCAGTTTCTCTGGTTTGGTATTCAGGGGCTTCCCTGGGCAGGAGTGCCATGGCACCAGAACCTTTCGAACGACGACTCGTTCGGTCCATTCATGACGATCGGGCTTGGGTTTGCCTACTATGTGGCCATGGGAACCACCATTACGAAGTATCGCTACCTGGGTTTCTTCATTTGCCTTTTAGGCGTAGCGGGAACCGTCGTATCTTTCGCCCGCGGAGCCATCATCGGGCTGTGTGTGGTGCTTGCCATGCTCGCAATCCGTACGCCAAAAAAAATGGCTTTTCTCGGTTACGGCGCGTTGCTCGCTGTGACCGGGCTGGTCGTAATCATGGTCGCGTTTCCGAACGGGGAGTTCTGGGATGAAATGGCGACGATCAGCGAGGAAGGGACCAGTGCAGGGACTGGATTGCAGCGATGGGTCATGTGGCAAGCAGCGGGCGAACTATTTTTGACTAATCCTATCCTTGGAGTGGGCCCGGGGAATTTTGGCCCTGCTGCGACCGAGTACTTCACGGAGCGAGGTGTGACAAACATGGGGAGTACCTTCGATACTCCTGACAAGATGTACATGATGGCGCTGCACAATGACTATGTGCAGGTGATGGTCGAGCAGGGGTTTGTCGGGCTGTTTGCGCTCGCCTCCGTCTTCGTCTACTTTTTCAAATGTGTGAGGTATCTCCGCTCGGACGTTGTGCAAAAGGCCTGGATGAATCAAACAGAAGGGTTTATTGATCCGCGCAATCTTGCCCTAGGTCTAGAAGCTGCCATGATTGGGTTCATGGTGTCATCGGTTTTCTACCCGCAACTGTTCATCAATTATTGGATGTGGTCGATCATGATGCTGGCCCTCTTGTCATCGACTATTGCTCGAAGAATGATTGAAGGGAAGGCTGGTGCTGGGAGGCCTTCATTTCGCAGCGGAGCGCGCAGAACAGCCTTGGAACCCCCGATGATGGAGAGCCATGAAGCTGTACCAAAGACCAACGTGGTTTAAGACGTAACTCGGCCTGTAAGAAAAAGGCCTCGTTGTGGTCGCGGGAGGGCGGCACCATGGAATTTCCTGGCGGAAAAAAGTTTGCGTTTTCAATACTTGACGACACAGATGATGCGACCTTGGCGAACGTCAAGCCGGTCTATGCCGCACTCAGTGACGCCGGCATGCGGACGACAAAGACCGTATGGCCCATGGGTTGTCCGGAGGGAAGCCGTCTATTTTTTGCGGGCGAAACATTGGAGAATGAAGCCTACTTGAAGTTCGTACACGAGCTTGCAGCTCAGGGATTCGAAATTGCCTTTCACGGCGCGACCATGGAGTCGAGTCTGCGCGAGAGGACGCTACGAGGGCTTGAATTTCTCAGAAATGAATTTGGATCCTACCCGCGACTATTCTGCAATCATGGGTTTAATCAGGATAATCTCTATTGGGGAAACAAGCGCTTCCAGAGCCCGTTCTTTCGGGGATTCCTCTCCTGGGCCATGGGCAGTCGGTCGATCACCTATTATGGCGACGATGAGAACTCGCCTTATTTTTGGGGGGATTGTGCCCTTACGTATATTCAATATGTCAGGAATTTTACCTTTCGACGACTGAATATGCTTGAGGCGAACCCCGATATGCCCTACCGGTTGCGCGGAACAAAATACGTCAACTTCTGGTTCTCTACCTCCGATGCGCCTGACGTAAGAGCATTCAACGGACTTCTCACGCAGGCACGTCTCGATCAACTTGAACGGGATGGCGGTGTCTGCATCGTGTCGACGCATTTGGGAAAGGGGTTTGCGACGGACGGGAAGCTGGACCAGGATACGGACAGGATTCTGCGGTACTTGAGCGGAAGGCCAGGATGGTATGTTCCTGTCTCAGAGCTACTGGACTATCTCCGGAGCAAACAGGGGGGCGGAGAATTGAGCGATTGGACTCGTTTTAAGCTTGAATGGCTGTATATTTTGGACAAGCTAAAGCTAGCCTTTTAACGGGAGTGTTAGCAAAGGTCGATGCCTGTTTCACCATCTATAGCATCGTGCGCCGCGCACCCATCGAGCGATGTGTACAGTGGGCGAGTGAGCAGACCCGGCCTCCTTCGCATTTGCCATGTCGCTTCGGGAGACTTATGGGCCGGAGCAGAAGTGCAAACCGCCCAGCTCCTGGTGGAGTTACAGAAGGATCCTGCTCTTCACGTAGAAGCGATCGTGCTGAATAAAGGCATGCTCTACGACCGACTCATAACCGCTGGTATCAATACTCATCTGATAGACGAGAATGCGCTGAACTCTTTTGAAATCTCGAAACGCTTATATGAATTCAATAGGCGCTGGAGGCCGGATGTAGTGCATACGCATCGAATTAAGGAAAACTGCCTGGGGGGGCTGGCTGCCGCATGGTCAGACGTTCCGGTGATTCTACACACAGTTCATGGCCTCCAGGAGGCTCTTAGCGGATGGGAACATGTGAAATGGAAATGCTATTCCCTCATGTCGAGCCAAGTCACAAAGAGGGTCGCTTCCGGATTAATAGGCGTGTCGAATGACATAGCGTCCTGCCTCAGGAAACGGTTTCCCGAAACGCAAGTTACATGTATCCATAATGGGATCATGAACGACCTTTCAGCCCAAAATGACATGCTGGGGACAACGAGAGACCAGATTGGCATCGCTGAGCCTGCCTTCGTCGTTGGGTGCGTGGGGCGGTTATCGCCGGTAAAAGGGATCGAGTACTTACTACGGGCAGTGTCTCTGCTTGTGCATGAGCGGGGAATGCAATCCATTCAGGCGGCCATTGTTGGCGGAGGTCCTCTGCAGCGATCTCTAGAAGCGCTCGCACAGAATCTAGCCATTTCGGGGCATGTCAGGTTTCTGGGGGAACGGCATGATGTGCCGAGTCTCCTGAGGCTTTTTGATGTTTTCGCAATGCCCTCTCTCCACGAGGGGATTCCCATGGCATTGCTTGAGGCAATGCGCGCTGGCTGTCCCGTTGTCGCTTCCGCTGTAGGAGGGATTCCCGAGGTGATTCGGGATGGGGATGACGGGATGCTGGTACCTGCTAAGGATCCAAGCGCCTTGGCTCATGCCATTGGTACTATGCAGGTTTCCGCATTAAATCGGGCAAGATTCAGTGAGGCGGGACGGGCACGGGTGACCGCTGAATTTGGTGCGGGACGTATGGCGGTTCGCACAAAGGAATTCTATCTGGATCTTCTTGGCCGACCACGTTAATCCCGCTCCTCCCCCCTCCAAACGAATAATCCGACCTTTTCCTGCATCGCCGCCCATATCCCTTAGTACCAGCTATTATCCTCGTCCATTGGTGCAAGGAGCGTCATCCCATTGCGCGCTCCCTGTAAGCCTGAGAACCGGCTTGCAAGGCCGGTCACCTCTGTGCGGTCAAAAGCACGATTAAAGTTTGCTTGTGGCTTGGGGTGAAGCAAAATAGCGTCTGCAATATATCCCCGAACCAGCTCCTGCAGAAGACTCTAAATAGCAGGTTGGATGTGTGTTGAGGCTGGGTGGGGCCATCGAAGCACAGTGACGAAGTTCAAGCCTTGGGGATCTCCAGGAAAGATGCGAGCAGCGAAATCGAAGCTTCCCTATTACGTTGTGGCCGCTATTTTCGCCGGCCTCGTGATTGAGCTCACGGCATACCTGGCGATCCACTTCGTTCTGCTTCCCCGGGAGCCCGCGTTTTTCTTTCGGAGCCCGTCGATCCCCGCAGCCGAATTTGACCGTTACATGAGCATACGTGATTCGTTGCTGGGATGGCCCGCGAAACGCACCGATGAGAAAGGTGTGGAGGTCATCGAATCCCGACCCATTCCGGCGTATCCGACTGCGGGGAATGAATGTGTGTCACTGTACGGCGACTCATTCACGTATGGAGATGAGGTAGAGCATTCGGAAGCATGGAGCAATGTGTTGTCCCTGCGGGTCAAATGCCGGGTCGGCAACTATGGGATAGGAGGGTATGGCACAGATCAAGCCTATCTGCGCTTCGTCAAGAATACCCATGATTCGGCAGGGGTTGCGATTCTTGGAATTTTTCCGGAAAACGTCCTCAGAAACGTGAATCGGTACCGTTATTTCCTTGATGCGCGGACGACATTCTCACTTAAGCCGAGATTCATACTGGAGAAGGGGCAATTGAAATTAGTTGAGATGCCGGTGTGGAGCCAGGAGGAGTTTCTCGTTGCAACACAGGATCCTGAAAAGGCCTTTGAGTTTGAAACATTCCTGCCCGATTCAGAATTTGGTCCGGTGTCGCTCTCGTTTCCGTACTCATGGAAAGCCATCAAGCTGTTTCTTTCCGAAAGGGCCAGAAGTGCGATGCTCGGCCGCACCAGCTGGGAGGTGTTCTATCGGGACGATCATCCGACACATGCCCTCAGAATTACGAGTGAGATTGCCGAACAGTTTGTGAAAACAGGCCGATCACGAGGGAAGTCCGCCTTCGTGCTGATCTATCCCACTGCTCGGTCATTTAAGCAATTCAAGGAGACGGGGGAACTGGTCACCCGTCCACTCATCGACGATCTGGAGCGGAGGCATATTCCTACTCTCGACCTCCATGAAGAATTCGGCACACGCGTGGAGAAGCAGGGGTTTTGTGATCTCCTCACACAACCGGCTGTCTGTGCAGGGCATTTCAACCTGAAAGGGAATGTGATGGTTTCCGAAATTGTGCACGAATATCTCGTCAGGATGAAGCTGCTCGAAGCAGGTGCGTTACCTGCTGCTGCGATCGAAAAAGGCTGACTGGAATGATTGTTTGTCATGTCTGGGATGCAGACTATCCGTGGGATGTCCGGGTCGAGAAGGTCTGCGACTCACTGCTGAAGAAGCACGAAGTGCATCTTGTGTGTCGTAATTCACGGCGACGCGCTCGTTACGAGTACGCGAAGGGCCTTCATATTCACCGTTTGCCCTGTTTGCCGGAAGGATTTGGAGGCCTTAATGGCTTCATCGGATTTCCCGCATTCTTCAATCCGCTCTGGATCTATGAGATTGGGAAAACGGTGAAGCAAACAAAGGCCGACGTGATCGTCGTCCGAGACATCACTTTGGCGTGGACCGCGCTGGGGATTGGGCGTCTTCTCAGTCTCCCTGTGGTTCTCGATATGGCAGAGAATTACCCGGCTATGATTCAGGATCTCTGGGATTACCAGGGGTTTTCAGTCCTCAATTTCCTGGTTAGAAACCCAAGTATCATCCGCACGGTCGAGCGAGTGAGTGTGCGCCAGTGTGATCATGTTGTGGCTGTGGTTGAGGAATCCCGTACTCGACTAATTTCCCTCGGGGTTGATCCTGCGAGGATTTCGTTGGTCATTAATACGCCAACTTCGGAGCGACTAGTAGACTCGCCTCGTGCTAGTAGCATCGGTGTCTCGCGTGGGCCACGGAGCCTCACCATTCTCTATCTCGGGTTACTGGAATGGGCGCGCGGAATAGAAACGGCTATTCGGGCGATTCCCCTGGTGCGAAAGCGTCTGCCGCAGGTGAAGCTGGTGATTATCGGCTCGGGGCGCCATGAAGCCCACTTTAAGCAGGTTGTCGCGCAATTGGAATTGCAGGACTCGGTGCAGTTCTTGGGATGGCTGGATTATACCAAGGCGATTGAGGTCATTAAAGAATGCGATATCGGCCTGGTCCCTCATCATGCCACAGAGAGCTGGAACACGACCATTCCGAACAAACTCTTCGACTATATGTCGATGGGGAAACCAGTCATCGTGTCGGATGCGAAACCGACCAAACGAATCGTACAGGAAGAGCGGTGTGGCATGGTGTTTGAAGATCAGAATGCTGAAGATCTGTCACGCGCAATTCTTAAACTGGAAGATGAGTCTGTCAGAGCAGAGATGGGTCGCAACGGAAAAGAGGCCGTTGCGACGAAGTACAACTGGGCGGTCGATGAAGAGAGGCTCCTCAAGGCCCTAGACCTCGCTGTGGCCGGTAGGAAGCGATAATTATGTGTGGGGTCGTTGGCATATTGGATGTTCAAGGGCGGGCAGTGGCTCCTGCCTGGATCGACTCGATGAACGACGCGATCGTCCATCGAGGGCCGGATGACAGTGGAAGCTATGTGAAGGGGGGAATCGGGATCGGCATGCGCCGCCTGTCGATCATCGATGTCGCTGGCGGTCATCAGCCGGTCTATAACGAGGACAAGACTGTCTATGCTGTGTTCAATGGGGAAATCTACAATCATCTTGAACTACGCAAGGATCTTGAGAAGGCTGGGCATCGGTTTTATACCCACAGCGACTCCGAAACCTTGGTCCATCTGTATGAGCAGTATGGTGTAGAAGGAGTCACGAGATTGAGAGGGATGTTTGCCTATGCGCTGTGGGATGCAAAGGCCGACCGCCTCATGCTCGCGAGAGATCGATTCGGAATCAAGCCACTGTTCTATTCCTTCGTCGACGGCCGGTTGGTTTTTGCTTCCGAGCTGAAGGCGTTTTTTCGGCTCCCGTGGTTCTTTTCAGATGTGAATCGAGCCGCAGTCCATCGATTTCTGGCCTACCTCTACATTCCTGGACCCCAGACTATCTATCAGAATATTGTGGAGCTACCGCCGGCGCATACATTGATCTGTGAAGATGGTCGAATCGCCGTTCAGCAGTACTGGAGGCTGCAGTTCCGATCACAACCGACTGTATCACTTGAAGAATGGGAGGAGCGCTTTCTTGCACAGTTCAGAGAGAGCGTAAAAAGCCATCTGATCAGCGACGTACCACTTGGCGCGTTCCTCTCGGGAGGGATCGATTCCAGTGCCATCGTGGGCGTGATGGCGCAGGAGTCCTCAGCACCAGTGTTGACATTTTCAATCGGCCACGAGGGGAAAGGCGCCTTTCAAGACGAACGGGCGTTTGCGCGGATCGTGGCGGAACGGTTTCAGACGAAGCATCATGAATTTGTGGTTACGACAGATATCAAGGATCTCTTGCCAAAATTGATTGCGTGTTTCGACCAGCCCTTTGCTGATTCCTCCGCGATCCCCAACTATTATGTCAGTCAGATGACCCGTCAGCATGTCACCGTTGCGCTCTCCGGGCTGGGTGGGGATGAAATCGGAGGCGGCTATGAACGGTATCTTGGCATGCTGTGGGCCGAGCTTTTTGGAAAACTCCCCCCTGCCGCACGGGGAGTGCTCGGACAGAAGTGGATTCACCTGCTTCCGGATGTTGCAACGGGGCATCCCTGGATGAGCCGGCTCAAACGATTTCTCGCTGCTGCTGAACTGCCATCCCCGGCGCGGTATGCCGCATTTATCACGGCATTTTCGGAACAGGAACGTACAGATCTTTTGTGCAGAGATTTCACCGCAGCGCAGAATCTTGGCAGGCCTGAGAGCCTTGTGCGCGACATTTTTGATTCAGGCGACGCCGACGGTTTGCTACATAACCTCCTGCTCAGCGACATGCAGCTGTATCTTCCCGGCGATCTCCTGACGCTTACGGATCGAGTCAGCATGTCCCATTCACTCGAGGTGCGTGTGCCATTTCTCGATCATCCTCTAGTCGAACTCATGGCTCAGATTCCCCCCCGATACAAGACGTCACTCTGGTCGAAGAAGATTTTGTTCAAGGGAGCATTGCGGAAGCTGCTCCCATCAAGCATCTTGCACCGTAAGAAGCTAGGCTTTTCCGTGCCGCTTGGACTCTGGCTGCGTACGGATCTCAAGGCCATGATGTGCGATACCCTGTCGCCGCACATCCTCAAGGACATTGGTTTTCTCAATGTCACGGAGGTGCAGCGCATCGTCGCTGAGCACGTGGGCGGCCAGGCGAATCATGAGAGCAAATTGTGGGGACTGATCAATCTGGTGTCTTGGTGGCGTGATGGACGTCGGTGCTACAAGAACTGAGTGCAATCGGTGCATGCCGGTGAACAAGAGGTATAGCGTTGTCGTGACGATAGCTGCCCTTGTCGCAGCGTTGGGAGTTGGTCTCCTTCTCTCCGAATCGCTCCTTCGACTGTTCTATCCTCAGACATTGGGTGTGTGGGCTCAGACACGGGACGGGCTTATCCTTCTGAGGCCTTCGCTCCATATATTTCACGAACGGTTTGGCACACACGTGCAAACGAATTCTTTCGGCTTTCGTGACCGGGAACACAAACTCGGGAAACCGGCTGGAACGCTGCGGGTCCTGCTGATGGGTGATTCCTTTATGGAAGCTCTTCAGGTCGAGGTTGAAGAGGCCTTTCCTGCGCTGCTGGAAAGGGAGTTGCAGACGTTGCTCGGGTGTCCGGTCGAAGTCATCAGCGCTGGTGTCAGTGGCTGGGGAACAGATGACGAAGTCACGTACTTGAAAAGAAAAGGGGCAGAGTTCCATCCGGACGTCGTGCTCTTCGCGGCAACGCTTCACAACGATATAAGCGATAACATGGAAGGGCGCTATCATATAGTGGACCAAGGGCAGCTCATCGAGAAACCCATCAGCGAGCTGCCTTGGTATACCTACTGGGGCCTTGAAGCGCGAAGCTATCTCGCATCCCACTCGCACCTGTATCAGATCGTGTATCAGTCCTGGAAATCATTAGGGCGCTCGGATGCAGGGGCGCGGCTAACGAGTCACGTCGTTGAGTTAATGAGGAAGACTCAAAATGACGAAGTCAAGCGAGGGTGGTGGGTTACTCAAAAATTGC
>JACAFD010000131.1 GCA_013388555.1 Nitrospirota bacterium
GAAGTGCACGGGCTGCGGGGTGTGCCGCAGGAAATGCCCGGAGAGCGCCATCATCGGGGAAAAGCGAGAGTGCCATTGCATCGATGACGAGCTTTGTGTGCGCTGCGGGATCTGCATCGAGAGCTGTAAGTTTGGCGCCATTTTCATCGAATAGGGACTGGAGAGGGGCATGCTTCCCAAAGAGCTAATGACCGATTTTCTGGCAATTGCATTCTTCCTTCTCGTGGGAGTGGTCTTTGCCGTCGTTCCGATCATCATTTCGTCGCTGATCGTGAAGCGGAGTGCAGGGGCCAAGCGGGAGGAAACATACGAGAGCGGCATGCAGACCATCGGCAGCGCGTGGATCCAGTTTACGGTTGCCTACTACATCTACGCGCTGATCTTTCTCGCCTTCGACGTCGACGTGCTCTACCTCTTCCCGGTCGCCCTTGCCTACGGCAAATACGCTCTGCGGGACCTGGTGGAGGTCACGATCTTTGTGGGCATTTTGTCTCTGGCCATCGTCTATGCCTGGTGCAAAGGAGTATTTGAGTGGGAAACCAAAAGATAGAACCGGGTGAGCCGGTCATCAGATTCGCCCTCTTGGATGACGTTCTGAACCTGGCTCGGGCCAACTCCCTATGGCCGATGACATTCGGGCTCGCGTGCTGCGCCATCGAGATGATGGCCGCCGGGGCGTCGCGCTTTGACCTGGACCGCTTCGGAGCGGGGGTTTTCCGCCCGTCGCCGCGGCAGTCGGACTTGATGATCGTCGCGGGCACCATCTCCAAGAAGATGGGTCCCGCCATTCAGATGCTCTGGGATCAGATGCCGAACCCCAAGTGGTGTATCGCCATGGGGAACTGCGCCATCTCGGGGGGGCCTTTCGAATACGACGGACAGTACGCCATTATCCCCGGCGCCGACCTCCTGGTCCCGGTGGACATCTACATTCCCGGATGCCCGCCCCGCCCCGAAGGACTCATTCAGGGCTTCCTGGCGCTGGAGGACAAGATCACCAAGGGTGAGGATCGAAACATCCTGCGGCGATTCCATCGCAAGGGAGGGAAGAGCTAGCCATGGCGAACAAGGACGTGATGATCGAAAAGCTCCGCTCCATGCTGGGCGATGACGCTGTGTGCGTGGACGACAAATATGGCGCGGGGGTCGTCAGTGCGGCCACGGCGCCGGCGGCAAAGCTTGTGGAAGCGCTCGGTGTCTTCAAGGACACCGGGTTTTATCTGGAGACGATGACGGCCCTGGATTTTCAGGACACGCAGGAGATCGTGTACCACCTGAACTGTTTCGAGCCCATGTCGAGGATGACCTTGCGGGTTCTGGTGGGGCATGGCGTGAGCGTTCCCACGGCCAGTGGGGTCTTCACGGCTGCCGACTGGCTGGAGCGGGAAGTCCGTGAGTTCTATGGAATCCAGTTCGAAGGACATCCCGATCCGCGGAACCTTCTGCTGCCTGAGGATGCCGACTATCATCCGCTGAAGAAGGACTTTGGTAAAGTTCACGCCTACCGGACAAGAGATGAGATCTATGGCTGACCAATTCAGAGAACCAATTGTCGAACGTGTGTACACGCTGAATCTGGGTCCTCAGCATCCCAGCACGCACGGGGTTCTGAGAGTGCTCCTCGACCTCGATGGTGAGTTCATCGTCAAGGCGGATCCGGTGATTGGCTATGGGCATCGCGGCCATGAAAAGATGGGGGAAAACCGAACTTACAAGCAGTTTCTCCCCAATGCCAGCCGGATGGATTACCTCTCGGGGCTGCTCTACAACCACGGGTTTGTCCTGGCCGTCGAAAAGTTTGCCGGCATCGAGGTTCCCGAGCGCGCCAAGTACATCCGCACGGTGTGTGCCGAGCTCAACCGAATATCGAGCCACCTCCTCTGGTTCGGGACCTATGTCATGGACCTGGGCGGGTTTACTCCGTTCCTGTATGCCTTCGATGATCGCGAGCACATCCTGGATATCCTGGATCGGGTGAGCGGATCGCGACTGACCTATTCTTACTGTCGGTTCGGCGGTGTCTGCCAGGATGTGGACGCTCAGTTCGTGGACACGACCCGATCGTTCCTGAAGCGCTTTCGCAGTCGCTATCACGACTACGACAACCTGGTGACCAAGAACGTGATCTTCATTCACCGCACTCGCGGAGTCGGCGTGATCACGGTGGACCAGGCCAGGCAATTCGGCGTGACGGGGCCGAATCTTCGGGCGTGCGGCATCCCTTACGACATGCGCAAGATCGAGCCTTACGAGATTTACGACCGGTTCGACTTCGAAATTCCCATCGGCACGAAGGGAGACGCTCTCGATCGATACCGCGTGCGGCTCGAGGAGATGGAGCAGAGCTGCCGGATCATCGAGAAGGCGCTGGACAGGATGCCCGGCGGGCCGTTCTGGAATGAAGCGGCTGCGTTCAAGGTGAGACCGCCCAAGGGCGAGATTTACTTTGGATTTGAAAGTGCGCGGGGCCAGACGGGCTACTATCTGGTCAGCGATGGAACTCCGTATCCTTACCGGTGCCATATTCGCGTTCCGAGCTACGGGAACCTGCATGTCTTGACCGAAGTCCTGCGAGGAACCATGGTGGCCGACGCCATCTCGATCCTGGGAAGCATCGATGTGGTCATCCCGGAGATCGATCGTTAGCCGGCGGTGTGGAAGGCGGCCGATAAACTGTGCGGGGTTTCGTTTTAAGACACGAAGGAGAACAGGATTATGGGCAACACGGATGGTTCAGATTGGGTCAGACTGATTGTAGGCCTGGTGATCGTGCTGGCCTTCTCTCAGCTCAACGCCCTCTTTCTGGTTTGGCTGGAGCGCAAGGTCGCCGGGCACATTCAGCTGAGGCCAGGCCCCAAGGAGGTCGGTCCGTTTGGAATCTTGCAGACCATAGCGGATGGCATCAAGCTGGTGGGCAAAGAGCTCATCAGTCCCGCAGCGACCGATCGGAAGTTGTTCCCCATTGCGCCGATCCTGGTGTTCATGCCGGTTCTGGTGGGATTTCTGGTTCTTCCTTTCAGTCCCGACCTGATCATCCGGGATATGAACGTCGGTGTTCTGCTGATCTTCGCGTTCTCCACTTTTTCGGTTCTCGCCATCCTTGCTGGCGGCTGGGCTTCGAACAACAAATACGCACTTTTGGGCGCCGTGCGATCCGTTGCTCAGAACGTCGCGTACGAGATCCCGCTGCTCCTGTCGGTGTTGAGCGTAGTTCTGATGGTGAACTCGCTCCAGTTCTCCCACCTCGTCGAAGCTCATAACAGGTTCTGGTTCATTCTCCTGCAGCCTGTTGCCGGCATCATTTATC
>JACAFD010000087.1 GCA_013388555.1 Nitrospirota bacterium
ATACAGCATAATTTACTACGTATGATGTGCCTAGCATATTTCCTTAACCATTTTGTACTGCCTAGCGAGACTTCTCGACTCTTACTCTCGCAATACCGCAATCGCCATGCCATCAGACTATGCTACAGATCCAGCGTGTCTTAACCCGACGAGATTTCACGAGCTTGTCGTATTTCGATGCCGGGAATGACTGTGAGCCTGTCCTCTACTAGAGGGCAGAAGTACCGAAATTGGCCCCTTGGAGCACAGAAATTGGCACCGCGGAATGTGCCAAAAAGTGGCCTACAGAGCCATCTGTCGCCAAATCAACTGGCGGCCATCGTTGTGCCATGAATCTCTGGGCTTCACATCCAATATCGCAGGAAAACTATGGAGGGTAGCTGGAATGGTGCACGTCTCGAATGATGCCTGATTCCCCTTTCTGAGCTATGCTGCACTGAAGGATGCCAGCGACAAGCGAATGCGTACAGCGCGGTATTGAGTACGCCGCCGGTCATGTGATGGGTTGGGTTGCTGAAGGCGGGAGGCCCACTCTCTCTTGTTAGCTTAGGGGAAAAGGGGGTAGACCCGGATAAAGGGAGACAAGATGGGTAAAGATCCGAGAGCTGAATAACGCACAAAAAAGGGGATTGCTGCTCCTATCAAGAATTTCAGCAATTCCCCTAGTACCTGTGCTATCAACACAGGTGCCCTGCCGGGCTGCGCTATGCCCCGACGTATTTTATACTGACTGTTGAATGCTTAATGCTACATAGAAGGGGCTTCGGCCCTCTGCAGTTCAACAATCATGATTCAACATTTACCACTTGCGGGCTGAGAATCTCACGTACGTTTGCAAATGCCTTTGCACGATGGCTGATTGTGTTTTTTTGATCCGCCGATAACTGAGCCAAGGTCATTCCCAATTCTGGAATGAAAAACACGGGATCATACCCGAATCCCGATGACCCACTCGCCTCTTCGGCGATTACTCCCTCTAACGTCCCTCGTGCCACTCGTATCCCGTCTGAAGGCAGGGCGAGAGCTGCGACAGTCAAAAAGCGGGCGGTTCGTTGTTCACGAGGCACGCCCATCAACTCCCGCAGCAACTTCCGACAGTTGTCCTCGTAGGTCGCCCCTTCGCCAGCATAACGGGCCGCATAGATACCGGGCCTCCCTCCAAGCGCATCAACTTCCAGTCCCGTATCGTCAGCGACAGCCGGCAAACCCGTATGCTCGGCAATGGCACGCGCTTTCTTGACTGCGTTGGCCTCACAGCTATCCCCGTCCTCGACCACATTCGGGGCATCAGGGAATTCATCAAGTGTACGAATCGTAATCCCCAATCCGCCTAAGAGCGCTATGAGTTCTGCCGCTTTATGCCGATTATGCGTCGCAAGTACCAAATCGTGGATCATACTCGCTGCCCTATTCCAATTCCCCGATCAGATCCTTCTGCAGCGCGGTGAGGGTCTGAATTCCGCTCCATCCCATCGCCATGAACTCATCCATCTCGTGTTTGGCAAAAGGGGTCCGTTCTGCTGTACCCTGGACTTCGACATAACGCCCTTGTCCCGTCATGACCACGTTCATGTCGACATCGGCCATCGAGTCTTCTGTATAGGCCAAGTCGACAAGGATTTCCCCACCCACTTTTCCTACGCTAATAGCAGCAAGATAGTCGGTCAAAGGACGTTTCTTTATCAGTCCCCTCTTCTTAAGAACTGCAAACGCATCGGCCAGGGCGATGAACGCTCCCGTAATCGACGCCGTTCTAGTCCCTCCGTCGGCCTGAATGACGTCGCAATCGAGCCAGATGGACCGTTCTCCCATCTGTCCCATATCAGTCACCGCTCGGAGCGCCCGTCCTACGAGACGTTGAATTTCCAATGTCCTGCCGCCCTGTTTTCCCTTCACCGCTTCACGCGGCGATCGTTCATGAGTCGAACGGGGAAGCATCGAATACTCTGCCGTCACCCATCCTTGACCTTTCCCCTTCAGGAAGGGAGGGACCTTCTCTTCGATAGAAGCCGTACAAATCACTTTGGTGTCGCCCATTTCGATGAGGACAGATCCTTCTGCATGTTTGATGAAATTCCTCGTCACCTTCACCGGGCGGAGTTGATCGTTTCGTCGCCCATCGACACGCAACAGTCCCGCTGCACTATTCATTGATAACTCCCCTTTGATGATGCCGCGCATTATAGTGAACACCCTCCCAAAGCGCAATGAAAACGGCCTGGTGCCGTCATCAGCTTGTCGAGCAGGAGAGAATGTTGCCTGTCTTCAATCATTTTTCCCGATCGATTTGTACAAAAGTACGCAGCGCGATTGGCGAAATCTGTACAGGTGTGCACCCACACCAAGCGAGCCCGTTTGCTCGGACTTCAGATGATGAGATAACCGACTCCCATAGAAACACAGTCACAGCAGAGCATCTCAGCACTTCCCCGCTACGCCAACATGCTCCGGCGAGAAACTCATCATAGTGCAGCTTTTCGCAATATATTGGCACAAAAGGTGCAGATGGCTTTACAGTCTCCCTGAGACATCGGAATAGCCTGACACAAGCGAGCATCCACTGAGCCTAACAACTTCCTTCTTCATAACATTCGTCACATACACACACTTCATAAGTCATGACATTGCTTCTTGACCAATCTGCCCAGCAAGCTCTCCTTGAACTCAAGCGTGTATTGATCATCGACGACGAAGAACCGATCCGCCGGTTACTGGGATACATGCTGCAAACCCATGGGTATGAGACGGTCCTCTCTGCTGATTCGCGTGAGGCACGGGCGCGGTTGGACGAACAACCCTTTGCATTGATATTGTGCGATGTGAATATGCCCGGTGAGTCCGGCATGGATCTCATCCGCAGTGTCCTGCGTCAACATCCCCATATCGCCGTTATCATGGTGACCGGCCTCGACAGCTCGGTGCTGGCAAACGCAGCGCTGGACATGGGCGCCTTTGGATACATCGTGAAACCGTTTGAATCCAATGAAGTCATGATCAATGTAGCCAATGCGCTCCGCCGCCGCCGGCTTGAACTGGAAAATCACTTACACCGGGAAAATTTGGAAGACGTCGTAAGAACCAGAACGATGGCGCTCCAGCAAGCGCTTGAATGGCTTGAGCGAAGCGAGAAAGAACTGCGCCTCTCACGCGAAGAGACGATTCAACGACTAGCCATCGCAGCCGAATACCGGGATAGCGCCACGGCTCAGCACATCCAGCGCATGAGTCATTACTGTGAATTGCTTGCCAGGAAATATGGGCTCTCCGCCGAACGATGTGATTTAATCCGCACAGCCAGTCCGATGCACGACATCGGGAAAATCGGCACGCCGGATCATGTGCTCCTCAAGCCGGGCAAGTTCACGATGGAGGAGTTCAACGTCATTTCTCAACATGCAGAAATCGGTTATCGCATACTCAGCGGGTCGGATGCGGAAATCCTCAAAGTGGCGGCATCGATCGCCTGGACTCACCATGAGCGTTGGGACGGCAACGGATATCCGCGCAAGTTGAAAGGCGAAGGGATTCCCGTGGAAGGACGGATCGCTGCGATCGCTGATGCCTTTGACGCCCTCACCACACAACGGGTCTACAAACCTGCCTTCAGCCTTGATCACGCTGTCGAGCTCATGACCAAACATCGCGGGGAACATTTCGACCCCGAGCTTCTCGATGTGTTCTTTGCCTCGCTCAACGACATCAAGCAGATTCATGACCAGTATGCTGACCAGTTGCCGCGAAGAACCGTTCCCAAGCCCTAGATTCTTTTCGCCATTTCGTTGACCGCTTTTCTGCCCGCCGATATACTTTTTCCATCTCGTCAGGTACACAGCCTCACATAGAGTCTCTCAGGGCCTGTACCCACACATCTCACGATCGCGAAAGGGCTGCCGGTTATGGCTAAGAAAACGACTGCGGCCGACAAGCAAGGAGCGACACGCAATTGGGTCGCCTACCTGTGCGAATTCTTGGTCACGTCAGGAGTGATGCCGACATGGGAGGCTGCGACCTATCTGACGGAAAACCTGTTCGGAGAAAAGCCCAACCCCCGCCTCTTGGGCACGATCAACGCCTATGAAATGACGTCCCAATTTCTCCAGCGCCTATATCGCCCCCTCGTCGAGGCTGCGTCACGCGACATTACCCTTCCGGATGGCGCCATTCTGCACGTATTTACAGATGCCAGCCTTACCGGAAAATCTGCCGTGCTTGTCGTTTACATGTCCGGCGATAGGCACCACCACCAGTTGCTGATGCTGGACACAGTCAAGGCCTGGGAGCTGGTCTTTCCTAATTCAGATGAAGTCAACCGCTGGATGGAAGAACGATACCGCCTGGTAAGATCGGCGCTGGCCGTGGTGATTGAGAGGCAAGCCCGACAAGCAGTCTTGGCAGAAGCCTCCTAACCCACCCGTCTCGCTGCGCTATCCTCCACTCGGTTCATAGTTCAGATTCGGCGAGAGCCAGCGTTCGATTGCGCGCTGGTCCATCCCCTTCCGGCTGGCATAGTCTTCAACCTGGTCTTTTCCGATCTTTCCCACGGCAAAATACCTGGCCTCCGGATGAGCGAAATAGAATCCGCTCACCGACGCAGCCGGCAGCATGGCAAAGCTTTCGGTCAGCGTGATGCCGGTATTCTGCTCGACTTGTAGGAGATCGAACAGGAGCCGTTTCTCCGTGTGGTCCGGACATGCGGGATAGCCGGGGGCTGGGCGAATGCCGCGATACTTTTCTCGAATCAGATCTTCGGTTGTCAGCTCCTCGCTCTTGCCGTATCCCCAAGCTTCTCGCACGCCCTTATGCAGCGACTCCGCAAAGGCTTCGGCCAGACGATCGGCCAAGGCCTTGGCCATAATAGAATTATAATCGTCGTGGTCACGCTCGAACTCTCGGCATAAATGATCCACCCCAATTCCTGTCGTGACGGCAAAAGCTCCGACATAATCTGCGCGCCCGGACTCTTTCGGTGCGACAAAATCCGCCAGAGCAACACTGTACTGCCCTTGAGGCTTCTCCGATTGCTGACGCAGGGTATGGAAAGTGGTCAAGACTGTTGTGCGGCGGTCGTCGGTATAGATCTCGATATCATCACCCTGGCTGTTGGCAGGGAAAATCCCGTAGACCCCCTTGGCGGCGAATAACCGTTGCTCCACAATCTTGCGGAGCAAGGCCTCCGCATCGTCGTATAACTCCTTCGCCTTCGAGCCGACTACAGGATCTTCGAAAATGGTCGGGTAACGCCCCCGCAATTCCCAGGTGTGAAAGAACGGTGACCAATCGATGTAGGGAATCAGCTGGTCCAACGGCTGCTGGGTCAGCACTTTTACCCCGGTGAAAGCCGGTATGGGGATGTCGACTTCGGCCCAGTTGGATTGGAATCGATTGGCCCGCGCTCGCGCCAACGTCCAAAGGGATCTGGTTCCCTTGTCCTGATGGGTTTGGCGTATCTGATCATAGTCGGCGCGAACTTTCCGGGCGAAGTCAGCCCGCGAGTCAGCATTCACCAAACTCCCGACGACGCCCACCGCTCTGGATGCGTCCAGCACGTGGACCACAGAGTGGTTGTAAGCCGGGGCGATCTTGACAGCCGTATGGGCTTTACTCGTGGTGGCCCCTCCGATAAGTAACGGCAGATCAAACCCCTCGCGCGTCAACTCGCGCGCTACATGGGCCATTTCGTCGAGGGACGGGGTAATGAGCCCGCTCAGCCCTATGATCGTGACCCCATGTTCGCGCGCCGCAGCCAAGATTTGCTCGCACGGTACCATTACGCCGAGATCGATCACTTCGTAATTGTTGCACCCGAGCACCACGCCGACGATGTTCTTTCCGATGTCATGCACATCACCCTTGACCGTGGCGAGCAGGATCTTACCATTCGAGGTCGACGCTCCCGACTTTTGCTTCTCTACCTCCATGAACGGCATGAGGTAGGCTACGGCTTTCTTCATGACCCTGGCGCTCTTGACCACTTGTGGCAAAAACATCTTGCCGGACCCGAACAGATCCCCCACGATGTTCATCCCTGCCATCAACGGGCCCTCGATCACATGCAGCGGTTTGGCATATTTTTGGCGCGCTTCCTCAATATCCTGCTCAATATAGTCGGTCATACCTTTCACCAGCGCATGGGAAAGGCGCTCCTCGACCGTGCCAGAACGCCACTCGTCGTCTTTCACCACCGCTTTGCCCTGTTGCTTAACGGTCTCGGCAAATGTCACCAATCGCTCGGTTGCGTCTGGACGGCGGTTTAGCAGCACATCTTCGACCAATTCGAGGAGATCCTTGGGAATCTCTTCGTAGACCGCCAACTGGCCGGCGTTCACAATTCCCATATCCATACCCGCCTTGACGGCGTGATAGAGAAACGCGGAATGCATCGCCTCGCGCACGCGGTTGTTCCCGCGAAACGAGAAAGAAATGTTGCTGACGCCGCCACTGACCTTCGCCAGCGGAAGATGCTGTTTGATCCATCGAGTCGCTTCGAGGAAGTTCACCGCATAGTTGTTATGTTCCTCGATACCGGTCGCCACGGTGAGAATGTTCGGATCGAAGATGATATCGTGAGCCGGAAAGCCGATGCGCTCCGTGAGAAGACGATAGGCCCGTTCACAGACCTCGACCTTGCGCTCATAGGTATCGGCCTGGCCCCTCTCATCGAACGCCATCACCACCACAGCCGCGCCATAGCGATGCACAAGTTTGGCCTGTTGGAGAAACTTGGCTTCACCTTCTTTGAGGCTGATACTATTGACGACGGGCTTGCCCTGAATGTTCTTAAGCCCCGTCTCCAGAATGTCCCACTTCGAACTATCCACCATGATAGGGACGCGACAAATATCCGGTTCCGACGCCACCAACCGGAGAAACTTCTCCATGGCAGCCTGGGAATCGAGCATGCCTTCGTCCATATTGATGTCGATGATCTGGGCGCCCCCCTCTACCTGTTGCCGCGCCACCGAAAGCGCGGCTTCATAATCCCCTCCCAGAATCAATTTGGCAAAAGCCGGCGATCCTGTGACATTGGTCCGTTCGCCAATATTCACAAAAATCGATTCCGGCCTGATCGTGACCGCTTCCAGCCCGCTTAGCCTGGTGTATGGATCAACGGATGAAGGAACACGGGGAGGAAGGCCACTTACGGCCTCGGCAATCATCTTGATGTGTCCAGGCGTCGTCCCGCAACAACCACCGACAATATTCAACCAGCCATTCTGCGCCCATTCCTTCAACTGAGGCGCCAGGCTATCGGGCGTCTCTGGAAATCCCGTCGGCAACAACGGGTTAGGCAGCCCGGCATTTGGATGCGAACTGATATAAATCGGCGCAATCTGCGAGAGTTCTTCAATCAACGGCCGCATTTCTTTCGGCCCTAGGGCACAGTTCATCCCGACGCTGAGCAAAGGCACATGGGAAATGGAATTCCAGAATGCCTCAACAGTCTGACCCGTCACGCCACGATTGCTGCCGGCCTGGATGAAGGTGACCGAAGCCATGATAGGTACGCAGCGCCCACCGCTGTCGAAAACCTCTTGGATGGCAAAGAACGCGGCTTTGGCGTTGAGCGTATCGAAGATGGTCTCTACCAGTAGAATGTCGGCTCCGCCATCGAGTAAGCCTCGAATCTGATTGCTGTAAGCAACTACGAGATCATCAAATGTCGTTCCCCTCGCCCCTGAGTTGTTGACGTCAGTTGAGATGGATGACGTCTTTGTTGTCGGCCCGATCGCGCCGGCTACGAAGCATTGCCGTCCGGATTGAGCCGTTTGAACCTTGTGCACCGCCCGCTTAGCGCATTCTGCGCCGGCCTTGGACAGTTCATAGCCCAACGTCTCCATATGGTAGTCCGCCAGGGAAATCGCCTGAGAATTGAATGTATTGGTTTCGACGATATCAGCACCAGCCTCCAGATACTGCCGATGAATGTCCTCAATAATTGCCGGCTGAGTGAGGTTCAAAAGATCGTTGTGGCCCTTCAAATCCTTTTTCCAATCTTTGAACCGCTCGCCACGAAAGGCCGCTTCATCCAGTTTCCGCTGCTGGATCATAGTGCCCATCGCCCCGTCGAGAATCAGAATGCGTTGCCGCAATAACGCTTGTAACGATGCACTCATACAATCTTTCTCCGTGATCGGATCCGCTGTGAATGTAAAGGAGATTCAGCCATCATATCTGAGAGGTTCTGACGCCAGCAAGCAGTCTCGATCGTCGTGTCTTGACAGGAGGGGATGGCGCCGATACGATGCCGCGACCAGCTGGAGAGAAACTGTGCTCCTGCGTCTTTTTGTTCCTACCATTTTATCGTCTCTCCTGATTTTCCTATCAACCACCGGCATCTGGCCTCAGCCTGCCACAGTCCTTGCCGCCCCCTATTTTGAGGATGGGTACCTCGGCCTTACACAATCAGAACTCCATCAAAAGCTCGGTATGCCCCAGGCAGTGCGCGATCGAAAGTCGGCGTTGCGCATCTTCACCTACTACGCCATTACCGATTGGAAGAACTATTATCGGAAGCTTGTCTCGCCGGAAAATGGCGAAGATGTCTATGTCTTTAGCCGCAGTGGCGTTGATGTCCGGTACTCTTTCACCTACGTCGCCGATCCCAACGATGCAAGTGAGGATCGAACGTTATTCGTTCAGCTCGTCGATATTGAATTCTCTCCCGCAGTCTCCCTCGCCCAGGTCCCTGCACTCGTTCCCGAATTTCGCCCTTCAGAGGATCCTGCGTCCCCCTCATTTCGATCGAATATCTGGCTATTGTTGTTTAAGGGCGCCGCATCGCCACAGGCTCGTTTCATTGTGAAAGAGGCAAACAAGGACAAGCTGGAGTGGACCCTGGCCTACCAGCTATTCTCGTTGCAAGGCCTGCCGGACCCACTCACGACAAAAGCGCTTGTCGATCGTGTAGAAATCAGTACTCAAAGTATCGACCTTGTGAAGCAACGGCAGCGACACACTCATGATCCTATTCTCAATCCCTACTCTCAAGAATTCTCTCAACCCGGACTCACTCCTCAGCAGCCCAAGGTCAAGCAGATTCCTATTCCCAAATACGCGGAGTAGTCACGGAAGCTTCTGAAGGTGGGAGAGCTAGGGGGATTACTGGGCCTGTTTCAAACGTTCTTCCTGCTTGCCTTGAATTGCAGCAGCCTTACTTTTCATCACATCCGCTGGTCCATCATCTGAAATGTACAACAAGACGGGCGTCCCTATCGCGAGCATGATCAAACAC
>JACAFD010000102.1 GCA_013388555.1 Nitrospirota bacterium
AATCCAGACAGGCTTGGAAACCCGAGACTTCTGCGCGGTTCTCCTGAACAGGGGAGGCCTGCATGACCTTCCCATCTATGTAGTATCCCAAACTAGGTGCAGGACCTCTCTCTCCAATCGAGGAAACACCGCACCTTAACGCTCAATAGAAAGCCAGGGTCCTTAAAAGAATCCGGCGATGTTGAAGTCCGTAGAATTTTTCTCGAATGATTACCGCTGAGGAAACGTCCACATTCGCCATAACTAAAGAAGCCGTTAATGAGAAGTGACACCCGGCAACGGAAGCAGGCCATGCCGGGATGGAATGCACACTCGGGCACGTCGGCGCTAACTATTACTCAGACGATGTTGCGCTCCAGAAGGGGGTATGCGTGAGGAAGTATGATGCTCCAGTATTCGCTATGTGCGGCGTTACGTATCGCGAGGGGGTGCGTAAGAAAGTGGCGGGCTGTACCGGCATGTCGCAGATCCTCGCCGCAATCACAAACAAAGAAGCATCGCAGCAGCCCATCCGCTAAAGAAGGCAGCTAATAACCAACAGAAGCCGCTCGGAAACCTTCCACCGACTTGGTGATACCTTCGGATCGCAGCGCTCCACGGAACGAATCACTACGATGCAACCATCCCTATGCCCATCGCCAAAAGTCCGATGAAAAAAACGATTGAAACTCCTACGTACAACATGGCATCGATCATGGTGTCCTCTTCCACCCCGCGAAACGCGGCGTTTTGATGTTCAAGAAACGGCCGCGACCTTCAGGAAAATGGCGACAACCGATGGGGGTAGCTCTTGCCTTAAAACATGAACCTCAATCCAACAAAATACATTCCACTTCCATTGGGCTTCCCCAACGGCAGCCTTTTCGTCCAGCGCACTTCAGCGAGGGTCGGTGTACCTGCCAGCAAAATAGGCGTGGGCACACAGATCTTTAATACCTGCTCAACCTCCGGAGACTGGTCCATCAAGAGCAACATTCCCCCACTGCTGATGTTCAGTGAGAGTGCTTGCCCGCTATGAGTCAACGAGGGCGAGGATTTGAGTGGCCTCGTCATTTCGTACCGTATCTCTCTGAGTAGAGCCGCCCGCTCGCTGTGACTTTTCTGAGAAACTGCCATCGGCCATTCCCACTCTGTCTGCCCCACGTCATGCCTCCTCGGTTACTAAAAATATCTTTCTCAGCTCATGTTAGATCAACATGTTCTATCGAAGTAACGTGCCATGGCTCGGAAGACAGAACCAAAAAAATCAGCGCCTTCCTCTCAATGTGTTTCACACTATAGGTTGGACAAAAGATTGAGACAATACCGAGGACGTAGGCTTCGCTCCCCCGAAGAGTGGGTGTTGATTCTCCCTAAAATGGTTGACTCCCCCAAAAGGGTTAGGTAGTATTTCCACTCTAAAGTTTCATTTATTTTTTCAATGTAATACCTTGAGAACATAGCGGATCATTTAGCATTGTTCTACTAACGACCCGAAAGCATTCTTCCAACCATGAGTGATTCGTCACCCCCCGTAGAAGCACCAGACAATCTCGCCGATCAGCGCGTAGGCTCAGGCATTATCGTCCTCTCAGCTTCCATGCAACTCCTCCATATGAATCGTCAGGCCTCGGAGTTGTCAAAACTGATTAACGCGGCAGAACAAGGTCAAGCGACCAGGAAATCTGCCCATGGAGTCCTGCCGACCGCACTGACAGAACTCTGCGGAGAAATCATCAAGGCCCTCCATGTTCGTACCGAGGCAAAAGACTGGGAACAATTCGAGATCAAGCGTGTGGTGGGGACTCCTGAGAAACCAATCCTTTTACGAGGGTTCGGCCTACCGGACCGAGGCGGACTCCAGCATGCGAGACTCGTGGTGACGTTGGAGGAGTTAGCCCGACGGCAACAACTCAATACTGATCAAGCCAGGGAAAAGTTTCAGTTGACCAATCGCGAACAATCAGTTATTGAGCACCTGGCAAAGGGATGGACTAACAAGGAGATCGCAAACGCCCTCGAAATCACTGAACAGACCGTCAAAGAGCACATCAAACACATCATGAGAAAAACCAACTCTACGACGAGGACAGGAATCCTCGTTCACGTCTTCAATTCATAATCTGCATCAGTATCTGTGTTACAAATACCATTGTGCGCGATATACAACACAGTGACTAGTTCAGGCTAGTTATTGTATATCAATGACTTATGCGATTGCATTTTGGTCTGTTGATTGCATTACTCCCTGAATGTAACTGGTTTGATGGCTGTAACCCGTGATGGCATAGGACTAGAGGAGGACCGAGGTAGCATGAAGATCCTGCGAATAATAATGGTAAGCGTTTTGGTTTCTTTGGCTGGATTCCAGTTCGAGGAACCGCTACAAGCAGCAGCCATTGACAATGGAAGCTTCATGAGCCTATGGAATACTTACTCCCAGTGCCAAGCCAGCAGCGATTTCGCCCAACTCAAAGAGAATGCATTGACCCTGACAAATGCGGCCAACGGCTCGCTGACCGAAGAAGGTTTTGTTCTCCCTTTGCCGAACAAGCTTGAAGAGTTCGTATCAGCCCCTGCAGCCAGATTTGCAGTTGATGTGAAAGCGATGGCTGCTGCCTGTTCCTTGCGGGCTGGCTTCGCAGCCGTAGAAGCAGGAAAATTGGACGTTGCTAGAGACCTTCTCCGGCCGATCCTCAGCTATCAGCCCCAATCTGAATATTCCTATTACAGCCTGCAGGCGAAATCGTTGCTATCCGAACTCGATCCGAGTGTCGTTGAGGTTGCCCTCAACCTCCGGTAGTTGGTTAGCCCACATAGGCTGTCCCATTTCCTCACGATCGAACTTGACTCATATGGTTCTGTATTGTGAGCCATTACGATACCCGCGGCTGCCATCGCCTCACTAATGACACAAATAGTCTGTCGTAATCGTTTGCCGAACGAACCCAGGACACGTCCGTAGTCATCCCTGCCTCAACCAGTTGTTCCCAGATCGATCGATCCTGATATGCCGACAGCGCACTGCGCAAGACAGCCAGAAGAGCGTCCGCCCTATCTTCTTCAATATGAAACCCCGTCGCCCGCTCTACCTGCCGAGCCTGCTGGTTCAGAGGCACAACCGTATCTGCCAACCCGCCTGTTTTTCTCACAACGGGAACAGTGCCATAGCGGAGGCTGTAGAGCTGGCTAAGGCCACAGGGCTCATACCGCGACGGCATCACAAACACGTCTGCTCCGCCTTCAATACGATGCGCGAGCCCTTCATCGAAGCCGATTCGAAGTCCCATGCGATGGGGATAGCGAGCCTGAAGCGCCTTAAATTTGGCTTCGAGGCCCGGCTCACCGGTTCCCAAGATCACCAACTGCAGATCCATCGCCATGAGTTGCGGAAGAATGGTTGCCACAAGATCTAAGCCCTTCTGCGACGTCAATCGAGCAATCATGCCAAGAACCGGAACCGATGTTTCTGGCAGCTGAAACTCCCGCTGAAGCGATCGCTTGCACACCAGTTTCCCTGAACGATCGATCACTGAATAGTTGGCCGGCAGGTAGGAATCGGTCTCCGGGTTCCATCGGTCGACATCGATCCCATTCACAATCCCCAGGAGCTGGTCCTCACGATTGCGCAGCACGCCCTCAAGTCCAAAACCGAATTCTGGCGTGAGAATTTCTCGCGCATAGGTGGGACTGACCGTCGTTATATAATCAGCAAACACAATCCCCCCCTTGAGCAGATTCACTGAACCATAATACTCAAGGGCTTCAGGCTTAAAAAGCGACGGGGGCAGACCCGTGTTTTCGAACTGAGCCGCAGGGAAAAGACCTTGATACCCCACATTATGCAACGTCAGCACAGTGCGCACTTCAGGAGCACCGACATCCTGCCGGTTCCGCGCGACTGTATTGAGATAGACCGCGCAGAGAGCTGTTTGCCAATCATGCAGATGGAGGAGGTGGGTGTTCCACCGGCGCGCGGTTCGAAGATATGCGATCACCTCGATCGTTGCCCGACAGAAGAATGAAAACCGGTCCAGGTTATCAGGATAGTCCAGACCCAGATGTTGATACAGCCCTGGCCGGTCGAACAAGGCGTCGTTCCGAATCGTCCACACCCGCAGCCGACAATCACCTTGTCCGGCTGGAAGAATATCTTCTTCCACCAACGTATCGACAGGCCCTTGAGATGTCGGCACTCGCAACCGACAGACAGGACGGAACGATCTGCCTGACTCAATCAGGCAACGATAGCGCGGGAGGAGGAGGATGACATCATGGCCAACCCTCGCCAACTCAAGAGGCAACGCGCCGGTGACATCTGCAAGCCCGCCTGTCTTTGCATAGGGGACCGCTTCTGAGGCGACCATGAGGAGATTCAGAGGCTGCTGTGTCAAGGAGAACCTAGAAGCCTGTCCGACATCGCCGGCCGGAACGATGTGCTGTGGTTCGTTGTTCGTATCTCCTCGTTCGCGGTCAGGACCCTCGTTGTTTGTGAGGGACGCTTCACGAGGGGCCGAGTGCTACGCAGATAGTCAAGGATCGCTCGTTGCAGTAGAGAGGTCAATATGGG
>JACAFD010000088.1 GCA_013388555.1 Nitrospirota bacterium
ATGTCGTGTTCATTTTTGAGGAGATAGCCAAGGACTCCTGCTTTGTCGGTGGCGAGCCGCATAATAAATTTGTCCGGTTCAAGGTCGACCAAATTGACAGGACACTACCCGGCCCGATCATCAGAGAATGGTGGACGAGGACACTTGACGAAGTCATTGCCCCCTTTGTAAAGGACAGGGGGTATGATTGGGAAATCTCCATTGACGAGACGCCTTTTGATCTTTGGTCCCTTCAAGGGGAATTGGCTCCGCCATTTGAATCCGTGGCTGAGAAGCGGTGGGTAAAAGAAAATAAGGCGAGTTCCTATACCTTAGCGGAAAAGTTGCCTGTCAACCTCATCCTCGCTCCCGGGATCGCTGACCGTTAGGCTTCGGTTTAACTGTCCGGAGTTTGCGGGGAGTTGTACCCAAGAGAGATGACGACCAACACGGCAACGTCAGCTTTCTTGGGTCAAACTTCGATCTAGGTTGAGCATCGAAGCATCGCGAGAACGATATGCGAATATTATCAACAGCCTGCTAATCGAATACCACCGTTTTTCTACCATACACCAGCACGCGTCGTTCGACATGGCGACGCACGGCGCGGGCCAGCACAATCTCCTCCAGATCCCGCCCCTTCCGTACCAGGTCTTCGACGGTATCCCGGTGGCCCACACGCATGACGTCCTGCTCAATGATGGGGCCTTCATCCAGATCTTCTGTGGCATAGTGCGCCGTCGCCCCGATGATTTTTACACCCCGGTCATAGGCCTGCCGATAGGGATTGGCACCGATGAAAGCAGGCAGGAAGGAATGGTGGATATTAATGACCGGGCAACCGATCTGTGAAAGGAAGGTGCCGCTAAGGATCTGCATGTACCGGGCCATGACCACGAGTTCGATCCGATGCTCTTTCAGTAGGGAGAGGACTTGCTGCTCCTGTTGAGGCTTGGTCTCCTTGGTCACGGGATACACGGTGAAGGGAATTTTGAACAGCTCGGCCCAGGCGGCGCAGGTGTCGTGATTGGAAATAATCACGGGGATGTCGATGTGCAACTCGTCTCGTTTGTGCCGCTGGAGCAGATCCGCCAGGCAATGATCCTGTTTTGAAACCAATAGTGCGGTTCTTGTTCTGCAGCTTGACGGACGAACTTCATAACGCATCTCGAACGTCTTCGCGACCGGAGCGAAGGCGGCGGCAATCTCATCGGGTGGAATCTGTAGGCCTTCGGAGGCAAACTCCATGCGCATGAGAAACTCGTTCGTCTCTTCATCGGTATGGTGATCCGAGTCGAGAATGTTCCCGCCGAAGTCGTGAATGAAGCCCGAGACGCGGGCCACAATCCCCCTGCGGTCCTTACAATGAATCAGGAGAACAACGGATTCTTTTCGATGTGCCATCGTGGGCCTCTCTTTCCGCTGAGAACGATTTGTTCAAGTGTAGCAGGTGAGACGCGACCACGGTAGAAATAGCGCGAGGCGGTTGAGGAGACATCGTTGTTGCAAGCAGAGAATCCACTTGACAGCAGGATGCTCAAAAAGGCTGTCCAGCAAGGCCGCAGCGAGTGAGGGCCCGAGGCGTACCCTTGGGGTACGTTGAGGGTCTGAACGATGCGAGAACGCCGCTGGCGGACTTTTTGAGCATCCTGCTTATGTGACGATGTGGCCTACAAGGTCGTAGAGAGCCGCATCAGTGATTTCGACCTTGACGAGTTCGCCTGCAGTGGCTGATCCATCATTGATATACACAACACCGTCGATTTCCGGAGCCAGCCCTTCATGACGTGCTTCGAGCAGTAATTCTGTCTCTTCTGCGACCCCTTCGACCAAAACTTCCATGACTGAGCCGATACGAGCCTGCCCTCGCGCCGCCGCAATCCCTTCTTGCACAGCCAGAAGTTCATTCCTTCGCTCATGCATGACTGATCTTTCGACCTTGTCATCAAACTCGACTGCGGGCGTGTCTTCTTCGTCTGAATACAAAAATACCGCCACTCGATCGAACTCGGTCTCTTCCACATATTCCCTGAGTTCCTCAAACGCCCATTCTGTTTCTCCTGGAAATCCCACGATGAAGGCCGTACGAAACGTGACGCCGGGAATGCGCGTCCGAATCCGATCGACGAGGGAATTGATGGCAGCGCGATCACCAAGTCGGTGCATCCGCTTGAGCATCTGATTGTTAATATGTTGCAGCGGCATATCGATATACTTGGTAATCTTTTCCTCTCCTGCATAGAGATCCAATAACTCCTCTGACACTTGCTGAGGATAGAGATAGAAGGGTCTGATCCAGCGCAAGTCCTTCACCTTCACCAACTCGCGAAGCAGGGCAACGATCCCTTGACGCA
This sequence comes from Nitrospirota bacterium, assembly GCA_013388555.1. GTDB lineage: Bacteria > Nitrospirota > Nitrospiria > Nitrospirales > Nitrospiraceae > Palsa-1315. Next base: position 2,334 of record JACAFD010000088.1, read on the forward strand.
GGCCGAGGTCGACGCCGTAATTCACCGTGTCCTGGGAAATGAGATTCACCTCCTTCACTCCTTCAGCTGCAAGGCGAGTGACTTCTGCCACAATGGATTCCACCGGGCGGCTACGCTGTTTACCCCGCATCAGAGGAATCGCACAGAATGCACAGTTGCGGTTACAGCCTTCGGCGATCTTCACATAGGCACTATGGGCCTTTCCGAGACGGAGTCGTGGTGCATCTGCGTCATATAGGTAAGGAGGCTCGCTGATCCAGAGCCGCTGCTGCCGGTTTTTGGGCGCCAACAGATCCCGGCAAATCTGCGCAATCTTTCCAAACTCACCGGTTCCAACTACCCCGTCCAGCTCCGGGAGTTGCTTAAGGAGATCTCCTTGGTATCGTTGGGCCAGACAGCCGGCAGCGATTAACACACGACAGGATCCTGTTTTTTTTAGTTTGCCGTGTGAGATAATCGTATCAATCGACTCCTGCTTGGCCTCTTCGATGAAACCACAAGTATTAATGATGACCACTTCAGCTTTCTTCGGGTCATCTGTCAGGGCAAAGCCATCTGTCACCAAAGTACCTAGCATGACTTCGGAATCGACCTGGTTTTTCGAACAACCCAGATTGACAAACCCAATGGTGGTCTTCTTGCTACCTGATCGAATCGGAGTGATCAATCGTGAGGGCATAGGAGGCAGTCTACGGGACGGTTGAAAAGCCTGTCAATCAACGCCCCTTTGCGTGGTCTGTTCATATTCCATTCCTTGGAGGGCGAGGAGGCAGCTCCCTGGCTGCACGAAGATTTCTCACCCGCTCAGGTCACTGGCACACCGAGACGCGCCAGTGACCTGAGCGAGGGCCTTCTGATTCTTGTACCTCTCTTTAGGGGAGGGGCCAAGGCTGCCCTTCACTGCGCGCATCGAACGAGCACAGTTTTATCGTGCGCGTTCTGTGAGCAAGAAGGGCACCTGGTCGCTCCCCCCTGTCTTTCTGAGGCCGCGCGTTGCGCGAGCACAGAAGATCATCAGGCTCCATCCCCGCGCCTCCTTGCCCTCCCCTCGCCTCTTATGGCATCATGCGCCACTTCGGAGATGAGGATGGAGCATTTGCTCGAATACGTCGGTTCTGTGCATATTTATCTCGGGCCCTACCGCGGGAACCCGATTGCCTTATACTTGAAGCGGACGAATGCCGGGTGTCAAATAGGTCCTAAGGCCTATCCATGGAATGATGTCGAAGGGACTGGTGAGACACCGAATAAGGCAGCAGCGGATTTCGAAGAGAAATGGAAAACAAAGGGGCTCTCGGCGGATATGTACTCTGGTCCTTCATGGGAAGGGGGTATCAAGCCGGAGAAACCTGCTCCTCCCAAGCCACCAGCAGCTCCCAAACCAGCAGTGGCCGCTGCTGTATCAGTACCAGATGGCCAACCCGTCAATCCACCCTCCTCGAGCCCTTCGGCTGACACTGCACCTGCCCCTGCTTCAGCTCTAGCGGCCCAGCCCACAGACAAATCGGATTAGTCCACTCTGTCTGATTGATTTAGTCCATCTGGTTAGTTTCGTTCACCAATCAAGACAAACCAGACACCGGTTTGTATCATGGCTGGCTATCGTGAACGTTTGGACAGATGATCTTCAGAAGAGTGGGCGACCAGTTTGCTGTGGCTCATACCATAACCAAGATAGACCACAATGCCGATGGCAGTCCAGACGCCGAATCGAATCCAGGTTAACCATGGGAGAAAGCTCATGAGGCCCAGGCAGGCCAGCATGCCCAGAATGGGAACGACCGGCATGAAGGGAAGCCGGAATGGGCGCGGCTGGTTTGGTTTTGTGTAGCGCAAAACTACGACACCGATACAGACCAGAACAAAAGCAAAGAGCGTGCCGATATTCGTCATATCTGCCGCGTCGCCGATAGGAATCAGGGCGGCGAGTATGGCCACGCCGACGCCGGTGAGAATGGTGGCCTGATGAGGCGTGCCATAGCGTGGATGCACGGTTGACAGCCAAGGGCTCAAGAGATGGTCACGCGACATGGCGAAGAAGACCCGGATCTGCCCCAGCATCATCACAACGAGGACGCTGGTAATTCCGGCTACGGCACCGATCGCCACCAGCGCCGCTCCCCATTTAAAGCCTACCTTGCTCAGCGCGTCCGCGACCGGTGCGTGGATGTCAATTTGTTCAACGGGGATCAAGCCGGTCAAGACAGCAGCCACGGCAATATAGAGAACTGTGCAGATGCCAAGTGAGGCGATAATCCCAATCGGCAGATCCCGCTGAGGGTCTTTAGCCTCTTCTGCGGTGGTCGAGATGGCATCGAATCCGATATAGGCAAAGAACACGATTGCCGCCGCGGCACCGACACCGGCGAATCCCTGCGGCATAAAGGGCGTCCAGTTACCCGTATCCACGGCCGGCGTCCCCACAGCAATGAAGAAGAGGATGACTGCGAGCTTCAAGCACACAATGATGCCGGTTGCACGGGCGCTTTCTTTGATTCCAATAACAAGGATGATGGTGACGAGTAACACGATAATGGCAGCAGGGAAGTTAGCCACGCCTGGGTCAGGCCCTACCGGTGGATGTGTAGCCCAGTACGGCAATTCGATTCCGGCCAACCGGAGCAGCTTATTGAAATAGCCGGACCACCCGATGGCGACAGCAACGCAGGCCACGCCATATTCAAGAATCAAGTTCCAGCCGGTGATCCAAGCCAGAAACTCTCCCAACGTGGCATAGGAGTAGGTATAGGCAGAGCCGGCCACGGGAATCATGGTGGAAAACTCTGCGTAACAGAGTGCCGCGAGGGCGCAGGTCAGACCGGAAAGGACAAAGGACAAAATGATGCCAGGCCCTGCCCCTGGTCGGTGGATATCGCCGACGATGGCGGTGCCGATCAGGACGAAGATGCCGGTGCCGATGATCGCACCGATGCCGAGCGCGGTCAGATCCCAGGCCGTGAGGGTCTTTTTCAAACGATGATCCGGATGATCTGCGTCAGCGAGGATTTGCTTGATCGACTTGGTTCGGAAGAGTCGGCTGATCACCCTGTCTCTTCTGATCACTGGGCTAGCGGAAGGCGCTGTAGGATCTGTTGGCTTCGGTTCCATATTTGGTCAAGTATAGCAGGGCATTTTTATGGAAGATGCTGAGCGAAACTGCCGGGACAGACTCATCTGCGTTATTTTGTTCATGTAGTGCGTTGAGTTCAGCCGAACAAACCAATCAGACAACATAAACAAGAAGAACAATCCGGTTATCGTGTTTCACACGCCGCGGTCGGTAGCGCGCGACGCGCGCAGAAATGCCTCAAACAACCGCCGGTGGATGGGGTACCGGTCGAAGAGAAATTCCGGGTGCCACTGGATGCCGAGAAAGAAACGGTGGGCCGGAGATTCGATCGCCTCCACAATACCATCGGAGGCCTGCGCACTGGCAATCAATGAGGGCGCCACAGCATTGACCGATTGATGGTGCGAGCTGTTCACTCGCATCGACGCCGAGCGTACGATACGACGAAGCAGACTGCCTGGTGCGACTGTGATGGCGTGACTGAGATTCGTCGCATGAGTCTGTTGCCTGTGTTGGAGCGGTTTTGAGGTTTGAGCTGGGATATCTTGAATCAAACTGCCGCCGCAGGCGACATTCATGGTCTGCATGCCGCCGCAGATGCCGAGCAGCGGGAGATCAGCTTGTTTGGCCAGGCGAACGATATCCAGTTCAAAACTCGCACGACGCTCGCTCACGATCTTGAACGGAAACCGCTGTCGCTCACCATACAATGACGGTGGAAGATCCGGTCCGCTTCCGGTGATAAGGAGTCCATCGAGGTTGTGGAGAATATGCCGTCTCGTGGTCCGATCGGCATGGAGTGGAAGGACCAGCGGGACCCCGCCGAGTTCTTCGATGGCACGGATGTAGCGCGCGCGCAAAAAGTAGGTGGGCTCGCGCCCACCCCATTCTTTTCGATCACCGGCGTTGAAGTCTGGTGTGACGCCGATAATCGGTTTCATCGGCTAGCGGATGGGTTCCGGAGCAGGGGCAGGGGTAGGGGCCTCATTCGAATCGGCGATCCCCAGAAATCGGATGGGTCGATTGCCTTCTAGATGGTCCGGGGTAATGATATAGGTACCGTAGAGACTGGTGTTCCAGACGCTCTTGGCTGCATGTTCATCTCCAGCGGTAAATACATAGGTGAGTCCTCCGACAATCCCTCCACCGATGGCGAAGGCTAGCTTTAGCGGAAGATACAACAGGGTGGATAAACCGGCAGCCACTTGCATACCTGCGCTTGACGCGGTTCCGCCTTCGGTGCTTTGGCTCGACGGGGAGCCCGTACTTTCTTGGCTCCACGCCGATGGCACAATCGTGATGGTGCACAGGGCCAGGAGTAGGAAGACTGCCACCAGTTTGAAGCCGGAAACTTCACGGGGGTGACGGGATAGAGACATGTGGGTATTCACAAATAATCCTCCTTCTTCGATGGGGCGAGCGACGTGGGAGTGGTTAAATCCAAGGCGCTCACCAACGATTCAAGTAGTGGGGTTATAACAAATCCAACTCTGAATGCAAACCCCCTGCCGCACCAGGGCGGGATGTCTTATGGGGCGGCAGCGTCTCTTGGTACGAGGTCCAGTTCAGATACAATATATGACCTGATGAAATTTGTCCGGCTGCTCACGCTGTCTCTGACTTCTGCGGTCCATGTGTCGTCTGCGAGACATTGGTTCTCTTGAGTAATACCAGATTGTAATGCCAGGTCTAGCTTGCACCAGCAGACCGCTTGAACAAACAGCTCCCGGGCTCGTTCCTGATAGGATGGACGATCTTCGTCTGGCAGATCAGTCAAGGCCCTGACCAACCAGCTGGAGAAATCAACATCGGTGCTGAGCCTATCGATCTGACTCTGATCGATAGCGACGTCGACCTGGATCCCGCCCTTCCAGCTCCGTTTCTTGACGTTGAATACACAGGAATACGTGAAGGGTCTTCCATTCACTGGCTGCGGTCCGACAAACAGGGTCACACGGAACTGGGACGGTTCTGGTGCATGCTCGAATGCCATATTTCGAGTGTAACATGATCACCGGCCTGAATGGCCATCGCATTGACTGCCTGATAGTGCGACGATAAGATGGCTTGCATTATGACCCAGGCCATACAGCAGCGTGTCAACGAGATTCAGCGGGCTCTGTGTGATGCCGAGATCGACGGCTGGCTCTTCTATGATTTCCGTGGGAGCGACCCTCTCGCCTATCGCATACTCCAACTCGATCCTACCCTCCATGTGACGAGGCGATGGTACTACTGGATTCCGGCGCAGGGGATTCCAGTCAAGCTGCTGCATCGCATCGAGCCGCATGTGCTGGATACATTGCCGGGGCAAACCCATTACTATGTATCATGGGAGCAACAACGGCAGATCCTTGCGCGCATGCTCGCCAGTGGCCTCCGCGTGGCCATGCAATACTCCCCGCTCAATGCCGTGCCCTACGTGTCGCGTGTTGATGCTGGCACGATCGAGTTGATCAGAAGTTACGAAGTTGAGGTGGTCAGTGCAGCGGACTTGATTCAGACATTTGAAGCGCGCTGGACAGACCGTCAACTCGAATCGCATCAATTTGCTGCAACGGCACTGCGACGCATTGTTGACCAGACATTTGGTCATGTGCAGGACGCAGTCGTGCATGGCCGCAGTCTCACTGAATACGGGGTACAGCAGTTTATTTTGGCCCGCATCCGCGAAGCCGGGATGGTCACATCGAGTGCGCCGATCGCCGCCGTGAATGCCCATAGCGCTGATCCCCACTATGGTCCGGCAGAGACAGGGTCTGCCGAGGTCGTCCGCGATGCTTTGCTCTTGATCGATCTCTGGGCCAAACGAGCGGAGACCGGTTCCGTTTATGCCGATATTACCTGGACCAGCTATGTTGGATCGACAGTGCCGGTACAACACCGTGAGATCTTCGACCTGGTCCGCCATGGGCGGGACGCGGCCTTGACATTCGTCCAGAGAGAAATAGCAGCCGGCCATCGCCCATTCGGGTGGGAAGTCGACGATGCTTGCCGTCAGGTCATCCAACGCGGCGGCTATGGTGATCAGTTCGTCCATCGCACGGGGCATTCGATCGGCGAAGAAGTCCATGGTAACGGAGCCAATATCGACAGCTTGGAGACGCGGGACACCCGCCGTCTGATACCGAGAACCTGCTTTTCCATTGAACCAGGGATCTATTTGCCGGGCGAGTTTGGGATCAGGAGCGAACTGGACGTATACCTCACTGAACGCGAAGCGTTGGTGTTCGGTTTACCCTTACAGAACGAACTCGTACCGCTCTTCTAGCCTTCTCTCCCTTCCTTGACAGCACCTCCCGCTGCCCTATAGAGTTGAATCGGGTTCTCAAACAGGCAAGGCCTACTGCGATTTACCGGACAGGGAGAAGGAACTACGCCATGTTTGGTACCATGGGGATCTCGGAACTGATTATTATCCTCGTCATCGTCCTTATCATTTTCGGGGCGGGAAAGCTTCCGCAGATCGGTGAAGGGGTCGGTAAAGCGCTCAGAGGGTTCAAAAAAGAAGTCAACGATATTCCCCCGCCGGATACGGTATCGCCCGAATCGAATCAACCGACACCGGTACACATGCAATCGGCAAGTCAGACTGCACCGACCCCAGCAATAACGCCGGACCAGACGCGCTCAACCCCGAAACCCACGGCAGCCTATACGCCCGGGCCGGAACTGACTCCCGGAACCACCGCCGCCTTAATGTACAACGTGGCTGCTCCACCACAGCCAAGGACAGTGAGCCCCACAGAGGCCCACCCGGCCTCAGTCCCCCCGAAAGAACTGGGTCAGCAGCCTCCCACGATGGAAGATCGAGCCGCTGCCCCCGCACCGATGATGCGTGCGCAGTACCCACCTCTCCCTGCTGGCACCCCGGCAAAGCCGATAGCGAAACGCCCGTCTGCCATTGTCAATAAAGATGCCGTGGCCCGCGTACAGGCACAGCAGGCGGCAATGAAAGCGAAGGCCGCGCAACCCTCCGGCATTTCCCCAGGAGATATGCAGAGTCTGGGCGAAGGACTCGGGGATGCATTGCGGACGTTCAAGCAAGCCGTTACCGATGTCCGACATTCCGTCGATCCTGAGATACGGACAATCCAAGCCGAGATAGACTCTGCCCAGAAGGAATTCCAGCAATCGATCGATGCGGCCAAAGAATTACCTGCCTTGCACGAAGAGCCCCCGAAACAAGCGTGAGCTGGGGAAAGACCTTAGGCTGCTCAGTCGCCCTCTCATTCATCTCTCTGACCGGTTGCGTCCAGGATTCTCCACCTCCTTCGAGGGAGCGCACGGTCTTGCTCCTGCTGGAGTTACTTCGCGATGAGGGTCCAGAGATGCGGAGAACAGCTGTAGAATCTCTGGGCAAGATCGGCGACCCACAAACCGCGGACCCTATGCTTCCCCTCATACATGACCCGACAGCAATAGTTCGGGAAGCATCAGTGTTAGCCATGGGACGGGTGAAACCCACAGCCACCCATAAAGTGATCGGCCTGTTGACGCAGGCGCTGGAGGATCCTACCGAATCGGTTCGGCAGGCGGCGGTGGTGGCGATCGGGGACATCGAACCAGGGTTTCAATTGTTGCAGCCCGTTATAAGGTTATTGCAATCTTCGGATGTGACGATTAGGAGAGCCGTAGTGAAGGCTTTCTTGCAAATTGACGCGAGCCAATTGATCCCTGCACTCATCGCAGCTGGGGGTGACTCCGATACGGAGGTTCGCCAGGGAATCGTGGCAGCGGTGGGGGAATGGGGTGGAGGAGCGGTCTCTCCTTGGCTCAGAGAGCGCTTGGCTCAAGATCCCTCGCCTGGGGTGCGAGCAGAAGCAGCCTATCGACTGGGAATGCTCAGTGATTCTGATACGAAGGCTGCGCTGGAAAAGGCGGTGGCGAAGGATCCAGATAGTGGGGTGCGGGGCTGGGCGAAACGGGGAATTTAGGTCGGTACGCGGGAACGATTTAACGCATCAACAAGCTCGACAAGCTCTTCACGGGCCTTTTCGTCGATATGGATAAACTGGATGCCCATCCCGGGAAAGAGGAGATGCCGTTCAGGCTTGTTACGTGTCCAGGCTACCTTCGCCGTGGCCTTGTATTTTTCCCACGGACGATCGGGTAATGCAAATTCAACGGACAGGTCGGTTCCAGGAGCCAGCGGGGTGCTGCTTTCGATGAACAACCCCCCTGCACCGATTCCTCCGGTTAAGCTTTCAAATTGTTTGCCCTCGGGCGTTGTATAGCGGACCTTCACGGCAAGCGGGGCTCTTGGATAAGAGCGTACATGGGCAAACCGGGCGTCGTCGTCGCTGCTGGTAAGAACTTGTTCTATGACCATTCTCCATGACAGGGTGCCAAGCAGTGCTCCCGTCGCACTATGAAGTGTGACAACTTCCTGGTCGGCATTCATCTCAAGAACTTTTCCCTCATGCCCTTCCGTCATAGTCACAGAAAATTTCATGGTAGATCCTTGCCTCGAACGCGAACGGGTTCTGTAGCGGTGTGACCAACTAGGCTGCCTGCCCGACGGTCTGGAGGGATTTCACCAGTTCGAGCACGCGGTTACGAATATCGGGGTCAATCTCCGTAAAGCGCACTCCCATTCCAGGGCTAAATGTATATTGATCTGCTTTAGGGCAGACCCATGCGACGAGACCCTTGGCCGGTAGCCATTCCGAGGGCTTTTCCGGTAGCGAAAATTCAAGCGCAAGCATGGTATCAACCGGTGGGGGGCTCAGACTTTCAATAAAGAGCCCGCCTCCTCCGATACCGCCTGCGCGACTTTCAAACTGTTGACCTTCCGGGGTTGTGTATTTGACACGGAAGGTGAGCGTCACACGCGGTTCATTCCTGGCTTCTCGACTCGCAGGGGGCTTACGGTAGGCCAAAATCTGGTCGATGACGAAGTCCCAGGACAAGTGGCCCATAGGCTCGCCGTTGATCCCCAAGAGGGTGATCACTTCACGGGTTGCATCAAGGTCGAGGGCTTTCCCCTTGTGCCGAAGGCTTGAAGACACGGGATATTTCACAGGTCCTCCACGTTGATCCGTACCGCAAGTATAGCGCAGCATTTCATCTTGTCGAGGAAAAGCGCAGAGTCATGAGCACTGCCCCACGTTAGAGGCGGAAAGAAGGAGCAGCTCTCGACTGGAGAAGGGATGAGGTGAAGAAGTGCCGTGGCCAGGATGGTCCTGGCCAGGAATTCTGAGTCGGCGTCCTTGTATTCTGAAAACGTCTATACTTCTAATAACTTAGGCAGTCTTCGCATCCTTGTCTTGTTCGAAGATTCGGATGGGAGGGTGCTTGCCGAGGATGGCATCCTCCGTGATGAGAACTTCCTTAATCTGCTTCTGCGAAGGAGCATCGTACATCACGTCTAGCATCACGTCTTCGAGTATCGCACGCAATCCTCGAGCGCCGGTTTTCTGAAGAAACGATTTCCGCGCGATCGCCCCGAGGGCGCCTTCCGTGAACTTGAGCTTCACTTTCTCAAAGGAGAGCAATTTCTCATACTGCTTCGTAAGCGCATTCCTTGGTTCGGTCAATATTCGAATGAGCGCACGTTCATCAAGCTCATCTAAGGTGGCTACGACTGGAAGCCGACCGACGAACTCCGGAATCAAGCCGTACTTGAGGAGGTCTTCCGGCTGAACTTTGGCGAATAGTTCCCCAAGTCGTACGTCGCCTCGCCCGCGAACCTCAGCGCCGAATCCCATCGCCTTCCGGTTCAGGCGTTGTTCGATAATGTGTTCGAGCCCGACGAAGGCCCCACCGCATATGAACAGAATGTTGCTCGTATTGACCTGTATAAACTCTTGATGTGGATGCTTGCGCCCACCTTGAGGCGGGACGTTGGCCACAGTCCCTTCGATAAGCTTGAGTAGTGCTTGTTGTACCCCTTCACCCGAAACGTCTCGGGTGATGGACGGGCTATCGCTCTTGCGGCTGATCTTGTCAATTTCATCGATATAGACGATGCCCCGCTCGGCCCGTTCCACATCGTAGTCCGCAGCTTGCAGGAGCTTGAGGATGATATTTTCCACATCTTCGCCGACGTACCCTGCCTCTGTGAGCGTAGTCGCATCGGCCAGCGTGAAGGGGACATCCAGGTATTTCGCAAGCGTCTGAGCCAGTAGAGTTTTCCCTGTTCCCGTGGGCCCCAGCATGAGAATGTTGCCCTTCTGGAGTTGCACATCGTCAACGTCTTTGTCCTTGGACGAGATTCGCTTGTAGTGGTTATGTACGGCCACCGAGAAAATTCTCTTGGCCCGTTCTTGTCCCACGACATACTGGTCCAAATGGTGCTTGATTTCCACGGGCTTCTTAAGCTTCGACGAAATCTCCTCTTTGGCTTCTTCCCAATCCTCGGCGATGATGTCGTTGCAGAGGTTGACACATTCGTCGCAGATATAGACGGTGGGCCCGGCAATCAACTTGCGGACTTCGTCGCGGCTCTTTCCACAGAACGAGCAGCGGAGATGTCGATCCATCTTATCCAGCTTCGCCATGAGTCCTCCCCTGTTACTTGTCCTTGGCTACGTCTTTTCCTGCGTCGCCACTGACAGCCTTGAGGAGCTTCGGTGGCCGCGTGATGACTTCGTCGATGAGACCGTACAGCTTGGCTTCTTCTGCCGACATGAAGTAGTCCCGCTCGGTATCCTGGGATATCTTCTCCAGAGGTTGGCCGGTATGTTTTGCCATGATTTCATTGAGTCGTTCTCGGATTTTCAAAATCTCTCTGGCATGAATATCAATCTCAGTTGCTTGCCCCTGAAATCCACCCATGGGCTGGTGAATCATCACCCTTGCGTTCGGCAGGGCGAATCGTTTGCCTTTTGTTCCAGCGGTGAGGAGGAAGGCTCCCATGCTGGCGGCTTGTCCGAGACAGATGGTGTTGATCGGGGGTTTCACGTACTGCATGGTGTCATAAATCCCCAATCCTGCTGTGACACTTCCTCCGGGGGAATTGACGTAGAGGTTGATGTCTTTTTCAGGATCTTCTGCTTCGAGGAACAAGAGCTGAGCAATTATCAGATTGGCAAAGATGTCGTCGATCGGCGCACCGAGGAAAATGATACGGTCTTTCAAGAGGCGAGAGTAAATATCGTAGGCACGTTCGCCTCGGTTCGTCGTTTCGATCACAATGGGAACAAGCATGCACGTCGTTCCTTTCAGTTAACAGGGCACTGAAAAAGTCGCCCTTCTCACCCGCCCAACCCTGATGCGCCGAGACGCACCTCTTCCCAAACTTCGTTCTCGCTTCGCTCAGAGACTCAACGTACAGAAGCGTACGCCTCGCCTCTTCGCTCACTGCGGCCTTGCTGCACAGCCTTTTTGAGCATCCTGCGCGTTATACCCCTAGTTCCCCAACATACTGACCAATGAAATCCTGTCCGGCGCTGCACCGCAAATGCTATCCCTGAATCACCGCATTGCGGTATACGAAATCCAACGCTTTGTCCGCCAAAGTCCTGTTACGTAACTCATTGATGGATTCCTGTCCGCCGGCTTTGATCATCTTGACGAGATCGTCCGGCGAAATTTTGAGATCCGATGACAACCTCACAATCTCGGCATTGAGATCGTCCTGCGTGACCGTTAGTCCTTCTTTCTCTGCGATTGTTTCTAGTACGAGCCCGAGCTTCACGCGGCGTGCCGCTTCGTTCCGATGCTCTTGGCGAAGCTGTGTGAGATCCTCCGTGCCGGGCGACTCCTGGCCGCTCCCCTTCTGCTGCTGCATATGCTGTCGGATAATGGCCTCTAGCTCACGTTCAACTAGAGTCTCTGGGAGGTCGAAATGGTGGGTCTCCACAAGCCGTTTAATAATCGTATCCTTATAGCCATCTTCAATCTCTCGCTTCAGTGCACGTTCCATCCCCTCCCGTAATTTATCTTTGATTTCTTGTAGCGAATTGAACGGGCCACAATCTTTAGCGAACTCATCGTCCAGAGCCGGCAGCTTCTTTTCCTTGACAGATTTGATTGTGAGTGTGAAGAGAACCGTTTTACCGGCAACGCGAGCATCGGGATGGCTGCCAGGGTAGGGCTGGGGTACTTCAAGTTGGTCGCCCTCTTTCTTTCCCCCCACATGCGGATCAATGTCCAAGCCCAAGACGGATGCATGTGACCCCACCTTGTGGAGTTGACCTTCCTTCTTCGTTCCTTCCAGCGGCAGCCCATCGAGGGTGCCTTGGATATCCAGCACGAGATAGTCCCCGTCTACGATGGTGTGGCCGGCCGGTACCGCTTCCAGCCGTGCCTGTTGCTCGCGCAAAACTTCGAGCCCTCGCTCCAGCTGTTCATCGGTCACCGTGCGCTTGTCGGGCTTGAGCGAGATCGGACTCGGCGCCTTGTAGTCCCGCAACTCAATGTGTGGCCTGATCTCGACAGTTGCAGTAAATGTAAAGGGTTCATCTTTTTTGATCTTGGCCCGGTCTAACGGAGGAATTTCGACATGAACCGGTACAATCCCAGCTTGGCGGACGGCCTTGTCGTAGAAGTCCGGCACGAGGTTCCGGATGACATCCTCTTCCACAGTCTTGGCATAACGTTTTTCTAACAGGGCAACCGGTGCCTTACCAGGGCGAAATCCTGGAATGTTGACCTGGCGGTTCAACTCGACGTAGGCCTTGGTAAGCCGTTGGCTGACCTCATCAGCTGACACCTCTATTTTAAGGGCGCGTTTCATTGGCCCCAGTTCAGTCACTTCCATTTTCATAGCTGGTGCGCACCCTTTACGTTGTATGAAGCCTTCCGCGGCCTATCGAGCCATCGCTGGCTGCCATGCCGTGGTCTGGTGCGAGAGGGGGGACTTGAACCCCCACGGTCACCCACGAGATCCTAAGTCTCGCGCGTCTGCCAGTTCCGCCACTCTCGCATGGTGGGGTCTGCAGGAGTCAACTCCAGCCTGACACACACACAAAGAATGCTAGATGTTCTAGTGTGTCTTTTGTACCGTTGGATGCATCCCACTGTCAACCCATACTCCCGCAGGGTGGGAGGCTGTTCACTTGGGTACCCACGAGGCGGTTACCAGCCATTTTTGCACAATAGATCTTCCAAGGCGGACCAATCGCCGATTCAGCCCATGAGAAGCCATTGATCACGGGTTCTGGGCGACGCCTCAATGGATGCCCTGATGATGGAAACCATCAAAGAGCCTCAGCATGCCTACGATCGCCTCAACCTCAGCGGACGGGATAATCCGGCAGCGTACATAATCCCTCCCCCGTATACCGGTGAGGAGGTGCATGATGCCACTTGCCTCTCCTCTTTCATGGGCCTATCGTGACTACTTCACAGTGGAGCAGAAAACGCTGCTGGAGAAGATTCAAACCCTGCGGGTTGAGGCGATTGCGCTTGCAGACCAGGGAACTCTTGATGCTACGCCCATTAGTGCGCTTGTAGCCCGCCGATGGGTGAGTTGGGGTTCAGGGTGACACGAGAGGCTGGTAAGCCCCATGACGCTGTGCTCAACGTAAAATGCGAACAGCGCCAAACATGGGAAGGCACCACTACCGCAGGAGGCGATGCGGAAGCTGAAAGAAGTGCTCAAAGATCGTGACTTCGCGAAGCAAGCGATTGGGGCAGGGGAGCGAACGAGACGAAGGGGGCTTCTCCGGTATTGAGAAGCCCCTTTCATCGTTCTCCTGCGCGAAGCGTTACTTCGTAACGCGAACCTCCACGCGGCGGTTCTTTGCCCGACCCGCGGGCGTCGTGTTCGGCTCAACCGGCTTGCTGTCTGCGTACCCGTGTGTTGCCGGAGCGCTCAGGCCGCCTTCTTCGAGCGCCTTTGCTGCATTGGCCGCACGGGATTCAGAGAGTTCCTGGTTCGTGGGGAACTTCTTCTTCAGTGCACCTTGGATTGGCACGTTGTCGGTATGACCGTCCACCGCCACCTTGTATTCAGGGTAATCCTTCAAGACCGCTCCGACTTGCTTCAGCGCATCGGCACCAGCCGGTTTCAGTTCATCCTGGCCGGAACCGAACAGATAGCTGGAGGCCAGGTTAATCAACAACCGTTCGTTGTTGAGATCGACGGTGATGTCACCCTTCTCGATCTGAGGACGAAGCGCCCGGAGCAATCCACGTTGCGCTTCTTTCAGTTTCGCCATCTCGGCAGAGAGTTCGCCGCGCAGACCAGCCAGTTCCTTGTCTCGATCGGCCAGTTGGCGTTCTAACTCCGCGATACGCTGCTTGTGGCTAGCCATTTCGGCTGTCATGCCGCTCATCCCGGCGAGTTGCGCTTCGAGGCTACTATTTTTACTGTTTGCTGCGGCCAAGCTGCTTTCGAGGCTGCTATTCTTGCTGTTTGCTGCAGAGAGCTGGCTCGCCAGCTTGGCTGAATCCCCGGCACCGGAACGCAGAGACGCAAGCTCCCGATCGCGGTCGGCGAGCTGTCGCTCCAGATCGCTCACGCGGCTGCTGAGTGCGCTGTTCTGTTTCTGTGCTGCGGCCAACTCGCCGGCCAGATCCCTCGGTGCTGCAGGGGGAGGATTGCAACGGACGTCAGACCAAGCCGTCCATCCGTGAGTCTTCTCACAAATGGGGCTCAAATCCGCATTCTTGACGTCCTTCTCCAAGCTCCCGCAGCCTGCCAGAGCGGCCAAGCTTGCTACCATGATGGTGATTTTGAATGCCTGCATGATGATCTCCTTCCGATGAATTGCACGGGCATCTGTCGTGTAAGACTTCCTACTCCCGTATTGTAAGAAGCTTCGGTCTACCTTAGACATTGGATGTACAATGTGCGCATTTCGTGGCCTTGACCGGAATTGCCGACAAACAATGCGGGCAGTCTTTGGTCGTCGGGGCCGCGGTCGGTTCAGGTTTCTTCAGTCGGTTAACTTGCTTTACGAGCAGGAAGATTACAAATGCGATGATAATAAAGTCAAATGTGGCTTGAAGAAAAACCCCGTAGTTGATGGTCGGTGCCCCTGCTGCCTTGGCTGCGGTGAGAGAGGGTTGTGGCGTTCCGGACAGATTGATGAACAGGCTGGAGAAATCCACCTTTCCCATCAACAATCCAAGGGGAGGCATCAACACGTCGCTGACCAGCGAGGAGACGATTTTCCCGAACGCTCCGCCGATGATCACACCGATCGCCATGTCGAGCACATTGCCCTTCATGGCGAAGTCTTTGAATTCTTTCAGCATAGTTCTTCCTCCCGAGGGTGAGGGTGCACAGCATTGGCTCTGTCGGAACTACCGTTTCCTGGTCGTATCGAAGTTGTACCCAAGGGTCAGGAGATACAAGTTATCCGTTTTCTCGGTGTCCGTCGTCGGGCTACTGTTATACCGGGTCGTCATTTGGATGTTGCTCACGAAGCCCGCAACTAATTTGAAACGGACGCCGTTGTCCACCGTCATGTAATAATTCTTGGTACTTTCCGGGTAAAATTCCTGGCTGTGGTAGAACGTCACGCGATCATCCAAGATCGGCCAGTTGAGCCTGACCGCCCAGCGGGCGCGGAGGGACTTTTCATCTTTAGCATCTTTGAAGTCTTCATTAAAGTAGGCAAGTCCGGTCTCGGCATAGAGTGTCAGGTCCTTGAGCCAGGGACTTTCATAATCGCCCTTTTCGATAAAGCTGTATCCGGGACCGGAGGAAAGGGCGGTTCGCAAGTTGAGGTCCTGAAATTCATCCTTTTCAAAGTAGGAGGCCGCGAACCAGAAAAAGCGTTTGGTGATAAAAAAGTCCATCTTGATCAATGCTCGCGCGTTTTTAGCAGAGAGTTCGCCGTCTTGATGACTGTAGACATACCGGCCGTTGAGAGTCAGGCGGAGTTGCTCGCCCCGGGCTACCAAGTCTCCGAGGAGGCTGCCATTCTTCGTATGGCTGTTTCCGGTTGCTTGCGAGTAGCCGCCGGTCAGGGTACCTGAATAGATGACCGGGGCTTGGATGATTGGATTCAGAGCGGTGATCGAATCCAGCGGAACCTCCATCGTTCCCTTCAGAGGCTCAGCTCGCACATTGATGGTTCCGTTAGGACCCTCGGTGGCCGTGCCGATCAGCACGGTCCCCTCTTTGAGATGAAACGGGATTGGGTGGCTCACGGAAAGCTTGGCGATACTCTCCCATTTCACCTTCACCAGATTGTCAGGGCCGGCCGGGGTCTTGAGGTGTAGGATGCCGCCCTCCATTCCGATGACCTCACCGTAGAGAATGCTCCCGTCCTTCAGCGTCACGATGTCGAGCGACGCAGGAGCGGGAGTATCCACCACCGCTGGAGCGTCCGCGGCTATAACAAGTCTCGGCGTCATGAGACAAGCCAGAAGAATAAGAAACCAGAACCCCTTCTTCATCGAACTCTCCTTGCCAGTGAGTGAATGTCCACGTTTCCATCCCTAAGACTCATGAGGATACGGTGAAAGACGTAGGCCCTCAGCCCTATGAATATCGCAACTGTATAACTCAACTCATTATGGGGCGCAAGGATGGGCACAACGATAATTCTGGTGCGAATGTCGTGAGCTTTACATATGTAGGGTCTGATTGCCCACGCTAGCAAAGGCGGTGCCATGAGCATTGGGAGGGCGATTTCACAAGGAAACGTTTCATCTGAATGGTTGTAGAGGGGGCATGCAAAGACATTATTCTCCCGCTCTGTAGCGTATTTGGTCAGGACTAAGGCATTCCACCACAGCCAGGACGAGCGAAAGAATCCGGGCGAGTATGAATACGAAGGGAAGCTGATGCGGAGAACATGACAGCTGTGAGAAGGGGTTCTTTCGACATTTTCTCCTTGCGCGCTGCTTATCGTCCCAAGAGCCCTTTCAATACATCCTGGCTTTTGTGTTTAAGGTCTCCTGGCTTGGTTGAGCCTCTGAGCAGATCGCCGATTACTTCCTTCACTTTCTCCTTCATCTGCTCCTGAACCCTGCCCGTCAAGGCGTTCGAATCTAACCCGTACGACGGCGCTTGCAAGGTTCCGGTGATCAGTAGGGGCACATTGAGCCGTCCTTCGGTCAGCGCAAGTCTAGCAGCCGGGGACGACCCGGTGATTTTCTGGCTGAGGGTCTGCGACAGATTCAGCGTCACTTTGAGGTTCAAGGTTTGATCAAAGCCGACGGTTCCATTTCCCGTGGCTTGGAAGTCATGGCTGTCCATCAGAAGCCGCTGAACATGAATGATGCCTTCTTTGATCGCCAGGTCCGTTTCGATCGTCGAAAATACCGTCGCCTTGGGATGATTGAGCGAGATGCCGACGACTTTGAGGAGAGAGATGGCTTCCTGGAGGAGGTTCACGCCCTCAATCTTCCCATCTTTGACCGCGACGTGGCTGGTTCCTTCCAGGGTCTTGGTGAGGTCCTGCATGGAGAATCCATGGCCTTTCAGCGCGAGATCAACTCCCGCCGTCCCGCTGATTGACACTTGTGGAGCTGCCAGCGCGTCCAGAGCAGGTCCGAGCTGCAGACCCTGAATCGTCGCCGTGCCGGTGAAGGGAGGGCTGTCGGATCCGGAGGTGAGGCCTCCCTGTACCTTCACCTGTCCGTCAAAGAGTTGGAATGAAAGATTGCTCAGATACGCGTCTTGACCCTTGACCGCTGCGGCAATTTCAAAGTTCTGCAATTCAACGGGCTTCTTCAGCGGCAGGGTAATTGGAATATGTGCCGTGTTGATGACCGGCGAAGTGATGTGGACATTCGCATCGTGCCCCGCAGCGCTGCCGGTGACGGTGAAGACGGTCTTCCCCAATGCCAGCTGCAGATGAATGGCTTCAATGTCAGTCGTTTCCTTGAGCGGACCGAATGTGCCGTCCAGCGTCACGGGCAGATTGAACGGTTGTACAAGGGCGGCAACATGAAGACTCGGGCTCTGGCCGAGGCGAACAGACTTGAGTGCAACTTGCAGATCTTGCATTAGATACTCATTTGGTTTGGCCGCAGACAGGTCACGATACGTCAGTGTTCCGCCGACGATAGAGACTCGATCCACGGCCAGCAGCGCCAGAATCTTGAGTGGGCCTTCGGTTGATGGAATCGGCGCCCGTGATGGAGTTTTCGGCAGCTCGACACCTGTACGGCCGATGGTGGAAATGTTCAAGACCCCCTTCTCGTTCTTGATGATCGTGATCGTAGGATCACGGAGTGTGATGTCTTCTACCTCTACCTTGCCACCAAATAACGGCATGAATTTAACCCCGACGTCCAGCGACGTGAGGGTGGTAAATGGGCTCGCACCAAATGCCGGATCATCCAGCACGGCAAATCCGGCCACCCTGGCCCCGATCTGAGGCCAGATTGTCAGACGGATGTCTTGCAGCTGAACCTTGCGATTGAGCGCATCTTCAATGAGTGGCTTGTATTGGTCTTGATACTTGTTGAGGTCGATCAGAAAGGGAAGCGCCAGAATGACCGCAGCCACCACAACCACGACAATGAGTGAGCCTAATACGATTTTCATGGGTGGACCTCCCTACGAGCTTCAGCCAGTATATAGGAACGGACTCGACCATGGTCAATGTGGATCAGGTGTCACTCTGTGAGGCCGCTCCTTCACCTTGCCGGTCATCAGACCGCGTGTTAAGATGCCGCCTCGCAAAATCGGTGCGGAGAGGTGCGAGAGTGGACGAATCGACATGCTTGGAAAGCATGCGTCCCAGCAATGGGACCGTGGGTTCGAATCCCACCCTCTCCGCCACATGAGGACGTGAAACGTGAAGCGTAAGAGGCAAGAGCGTCGAAAGACAGGAGTGGTCTGAGGGTGGGATTCGAACAAGGGGGATCGCGGGGGATGCGTCACCCGCGTGGGGAGTTTACGAGGGGGCTGGCTCCCCTCTGTAGGAGCGCGAGCAGTTTATGCGAGCGCGACTTCGAATGCCCACCCTCTCCGCCATAAGAAATAGTACTAAGGGTTGAGTGCTGTGTGCTGAGTTTCGTCTGGCAGGGACGGTCGAGGGTGCTCCTCACTGACTCATCACTCATGACTGAGCCCTCAGCGATGGAAGAAGGGGCCGGGCCCTGTGCAACAGAACCCTGTGAACCCCGCCAGATCCGGAAGGAAGCAACGGTAAGCGGTCAGTTCTGTGTGCCGCAGGATCACCTGGCCCCGCTTTTCTCTTGCGAGAAATCGTAAATGGTAGATGTGCAATGTTGAATTCTCTCGGCTCTTATCATTCAAAAGTTACCATTCATTCCTCAGCATACGGAGCGTAGCGACGTTGGACTACCAAGTCTCTGCAAGAAAATACCGGCCGGGCACGTTTGATGACGTGATCGGACAGCCGCACGTCGTTCAGACACTCGTCAATTCCATCACCACGAAGCGAATTGCCCAAGCCTATCTTTTTTCCGGGACCCGCGGCGTAGGGAAGACCACGGTCGCGAGAATTCTTGCGAAGGCGCTCAATTGCGAACGGGGGCCAACCGGCACGCCCTGCGGCACCTGTTCCAACTGCCTCGAAATTGCGCAGGGGACCTCTGTCGATGTCATGGAGATTGACGGGGCGTCCAACACGAGCGTGGACGACGTGCGTGAGATCCGCGAGAATGTCAAATTCGCCGCCTTTCGTGGGAAGTACCGCGTCTACATCATCGACGAAGTCCACATGTTGTCAAATTCGGCTTTCAATGCGCTGTTGAAAACGCTGGAGGAGCCGCCCCCACACGTAGTGTTTATCTTTGCAACCACCGAAATTCACAAGATTCCGGCGACGATACTTTCCCGCTGTCAACATTACAACTTTCGCCGGATTGCCCGAACTGAGATCGTCGAACGGCTGCGCCATGTCGTCGATCAGGACAAGATCGTGATCGAGGAACGGAGCCTGATGGCGCTCGCGAGGGCCAGCGAAGGCAGCATGCGCGACGGATTGAGCCTGCTCGACCAGGCGGTGGCGTTCGGTGGCAAGACGATCGTGCATGCGGATTTGGAAGCCCTGCTGGGGGCGGTTCCGCAGGAACTCGTTCGTGCACTGATTCAGGCGATCACGGCTCAGGAGAGCGCTGCAGCACTTCGCGTAGTGGCCCAACTGTTGGACCAGGGGCATGATTTAAGGAGCTATTGTGCTGAGGTTGTCGAGTATCTTCGCAACATGCTGGTGGTGTCCGTAGTTCCCTTGCCGCAGGAGCAGCAGAGCTTGATCGAGGCATCTGCGGAAGATCTCACGCAGATGGCCGCTGACGCGCGCACGTTCTCGCCGGAGTTACTTCAGGAGCTGCTTGCTATCTTCACACAAGCAGAGGATTCGCTCAGGCTCAGTGCCCATCCCCGGTTTGTGCTTGAAACAGCGGCCGTACGTGCGACGCGGTTGCTGCGTCGAGCAGATGAGAAGTCACCGTTACCCCAAGCGGTGCAGGCAGCCCAGAGGACAGGCCAACCTCAGCCTATTCCAGTGGGCACAGGCAAACCAGTTTCGCCGGCTCGTTCCGCCGGTCCAACATCCTCTTTGGCACCGCGGTCTCCTCAATCAACGGACACCGCTCTGAGGCCGTTGACGTCTATCGTTGTCGGAAACTCGGGTCCTTTCCAAGGCCTCTCGACGAGTCCTCCAAAGGTCATATCCCCTGGCACTGCAGGTGATGTGACGGCTTCGGTGCCGGAGACATCGCCCTCAACTGACGAGGGACGCGTAGCGGTCAGGCTCAATTGGGAGCAAGTTCAAGAAGACGTCGCTGGAGCCTTTTCCAATATCGCGCCTTTTTTGGAAATGGGCCGGCTCGTGAGCGTGGACGGCCATGTGGTGACGATTGGATTTACCAAACAGGCGACGGTGGCCCGGGCAATGATCGAGAAATCCGACAATATGGCGGCACTCACATCGACGTGTGAACGGCTAAGCGGACAGGCTATTCGGCTCAGGATTGTCGAATTGACTGAGTCGGATGCCCCTGGACCGACGATGGCGCAACTTAGAGTGGCGAAGGAAAAAGAACAACGGCTGGTGCTCTTCGAACAAGCACGAGCACATCCGGTCGTCAAACAGGCATTGGAGATATTCGGCGCAGAGCTCGCAGATGTCAGACCTGTGTCGAGCCAGAAGGAGGTCGAGAAATGAAAAACCCGTTAGGTAATATGGGGAACATACTGAAGCAAGCGCAGGCCATGCAAGCGAAAATGGCAAAGGTGCAGGAGCAGGCATCGACAAAGACGGTGACCGGGACGGCCGGTGGTGGGAGTGTGACGGTTACCGCCAATGGGGCTATGGAGCTTGTCGGCATTGTCATCGATCCCGAAGCGGTGAAAAGCGGCGACGTAGAGATGGTGCAGGATCTGGTCATGGCCGCGTCGAACGATGCCCTCAGGAAGGCTCGCGAGATGATGGCGGAGGAGATGAAATCTGTCACCGGTGGGATGAACGTCCCCGGACTGATCTAGCAGGCTTACACGACATGGCGGTTGATCAACAAGGATTACTCGCAAGGCTGGTGCGTGAGTTAGTCCGTCTTCCAGGCATCGGCCAAAAAACAGCGCAACGATTGGCCTTCCATGTCTTGAAGGCTGAGCGAGAAGACGCGCTTCGCCTGGCTGATGCGATTCGTGCCGTCAAAGACGGGCTCTCATTTTGCCGGCAATGCCGGAACATCGCCGAAGGAGAACTCTGCGAATATTGTCTCGACCCGAAGAGGGACCAGCGGAGAATCCTGGTTGTAGAAGAACCGAGTACGACCTATGCGATCGAGCGAGCTGGGGCTTACCGAGGCTTGTATCATGTGTTGCTGGGTGCCTTGTCTCCCCTAGACGGAGTCGGACCGTCCGATATCAAGGCCGAGGAATTAGTCGATCGAGTGAAACTAGGAGGAGTCGAGGAGGTAATTCTCGCGACGAGTCCGACAATCGAGGGCGAGGCCACCGCCATCTATCTTACAAACCAACTAAAGCCTCTCGGGGTCCGGGTTTCTCGTATCGCCTATGGTATTCCGGTTGGAATGGATATCGAGTATGCCGACGAGGTAACGCTGCTCAAGTCGATCGAAGGCCGCCGGGATCTCTAACAAGACGGTTATTTAGTTTATTTGGTTTGTCTCGTTTGGTCTATATAGTCTATCTGGTCTATTCGGTCCATCTCGTGTGTTTAGTTCAACCAGATGAACCAGACAGACCGGATAGACCAAATTGACCGGGCTCACGCTGCCCATTGACCCCCCTCTGAGCCCCTGCTATAGTTTCGCTCTTTCAAACTATCTTACTCTTCAAGCAGGTTACAGTATGAAAGCAGGCCCTTCTGCCAAGCGTATTTCGCCCACGCCACCAGCCACGAAATCTGTCATGGCCAAGCACAAAGCCAAGACATCGTCCCAGGGGAAAAAATACGCAGCGATTCGTCGTGACCTTGAGCGGCAGCGTAAGGCCATGTTGGAAGAGGCGGTCGAGGGTCTCGCCAATCCAAATGGGCCTGCGGCATTCCCGGATGTCAGCGATCAGGCGTCTGCGGAGGCCGAGCAGAATTTTACATTGCGGATCCGTGAGCGAGAGCAGCGATTGATCAAGAAGATCGACGAGGCGCTCGATCGGATAGACCAGAATACCTATGGCATCTGCGAACGTTGCGAAGAAGAGATTCCCTATCCCAGACTGAAAGCCCGCCCTGTCACCACCCTTTGTATCAACTGCAAGACGCTCGAAGAACAGGAAGAGAAGGTTCGGCGCTGAACCGGTCGTGCCGCTCCCCCCTCTTCAAAGCGGCCAGAACTCAGTACAAACTTTCCTGTACGAATGACTAGCGTCTCAACGCCTTGACGCGTTGTTGGACCACTGTGATGCGACCGGCTTCATCGGGGATACCTTCAACGAGTGCGAGGTAGGTCTCATACTCTGAGAGAGCCCGCTTCGGATTTGTCGGCTCGAAGGCTTCAGCCAAATTATAGCGGGCGATCGCATAGTTGGGACGGAGCGTAACGGCTTTTTCGAATGAGGCAAGCGCATTCGCCTTGTCCCCCAGCTTGGTGTAGACCGTACCGAGGTTGTTTAGAATTTCTGGAGTGTTGGGTCTGATGGTCAGGGACAGAAGCATCTCCGCCTTGGCCTTTTCGTGCTCTCCCTTCCCTTCCCACGCCAAACCCAGTTTGTGGTGAACTTCTGCCTGCCACACCTTATTTGTAAAGCCGCTTGTGATCGCTTTCTGATAGGCAGCGGCTGCGATATCGTAGTTCTGGGGCCCGCAGTAGGAGAGTTGCGCAGTTTGGCCACGCGCAAACTGCTGGAGCGAGACGAAGGGCTCTTTGTCCTCTGCGCCTTGATTATCTAGCGGTTGCACGGGCTTCTGGCTGCTCGGATGGCGCAACCGATCCAAGAATTCGCGCCGATATGGTGAAAATAGCCGTACATAGGGGTCGATCGTCACAGAAGCCTGAAGCAGCACCGGCTGTTCCCGCGTCCCAAGAACCAAGTACTGAGTCGTCGTTTTTTCGTCGCCTGTTTCGTAAAGTGCGCTGGAATTCATGCCCGTCTTTGAGGGTAGTTTTGCCACGTTGAGATAGAACTCTAAAACCGGCTTCAGCATTGTTAGGGTGCGGCGGAGGACCGGGAATGGATTCAGGTCGAGCCCGGACGGAAAGGTAAAGACCGTTCCTACCAGCAGGCTATCTTCATCGAAAAAGTAGGACTCGTCGCCATGCGACGAGCTTCGGTCGGCAGTGAGAACGAACTCTTGTCCAGTTCCCCAGCCTTGTAGCTTGAGGGTAGAGGCCGGATGGGTTTTGAGGAAGTCGGATTTCGAAATGCAGAGGGTCGTGGACTTTAAGAGAACCAGATCGGTTTCAGACGGAGGTAGGTTCGGTTTCTGAACCGGAGTTCCGCAGGAATTGAGCAATAGGCTCAGTCCTAACCCGCAGACCAGCCACAATCGAAAGGGCATAGTACAAGGTGCCTGCATGTCACGTGGATCCCGACTCACGAAGGAAGCATACACGAAAGGTGAAGGGGTTTGCCAACGGGGCTCAAAGACAACGCCCGCTCTCTTCACGAGAGCGGGCGTTGCCGGTGAACACGATGTATATGAAGAATTATCGCCGTTGGCTATCCAACATCGAATCTTCAGCTGTGTATCCGAAGAGGTACTGCATCTTGCTGGGGAGCTTGTAAATTGGCCGATTCACTCCGTAATCTAGTGCGACCCCGACAGGGTGCAAGATAAACCCTGCCCAGCGCCAGGGGTTATCATGTGCGGCTGACCCGGCCGCCACATCGGTATAGATCAAGGATGTGGAATCCATCACACTGTAAATGCTGGCTGGGGCGGTATAGGCTCTATCTGCATCTACCGACGCCTGTTGAGGACGGTCCCCGGCACACCCGACGGCGGTAGCCAGGAAGAGAATCCCCAGGGCAAGAGCTGTAGTTCTCATAGATGACCTCATTTGTCTGTATGATTCAGCTACGATGGTCTCTCGACAGATCCAAGTGTAGCCGACCAACAGGATTCTGTCCAGGATTGGAGAGGTTCACGCACCATAATAGAAGCTGTCTGTTTGGATGAGGGATTGTGGATCAGGAATGGACACGATGGAGACTATGGTAGGCGATACTGGTATCGAACCAGTGGCCTCTTCCGTGTGAAGGAAGCGCTCTACCCCTGAGCTAATCGCCTACGCAATGAAAGTCTAGCATGGGGTTATAAATCGGATCAACCGTGCTGCCCTGCGTCAGGCATAGCCACGTCGCCTTGACATCCCCAAAACCAGGTTCCTACAATGCC
This sequence comes from Nitrospirota bacterium, assembly GCA_013388555.1. Classification (GTDB taxonomy): domain Bacteria; phylum Nitrospirota; class Nitrospiria; order Nitrospirales; family Nitrospiraceae; genus Palsa-1315. Next base: position 27,036 of record JACAFD010000088.1, read on the forward strand.
CCCGCTCTCTGTCTTCCTTCGCGGAGTTTCACTCGCATGCGCGGTGACATTGTCATTATCGGTGGTGGGCTGGCCGGGTCTGAAGCGGCTTGGCAGGCGGCCAATCGCGGCGCGAAAGTAACGTTGTATGAAATGCGCCCTAAAGAGATGACGCAGGCACACAAGACCGGTGGTTTGGCTGAGCTGGTCTGTTCGAATTCGCTCGGCTCCGCGGATCTTCTGAATGCCCCAGGTATTTTGAAAGAAGAAATGCGCCGTCTCAACTCCCTGATTATTCGGGTGGCGGATGAAGTACGGGTTCCGGCTGGATCGGCCCTAGCCGTTGATCGCGAACAGTTCTCGCTCAGGATTACTCGAGCTTTGGAGGGGCATCCGAACATTCGCATTCTGCATGAAGAGATGACGGAGATTCCAACAGACTGTCTCTGCATTCTGGCGACCGGCCCTCTGACATCCGATAAATTGTCTCAGGCGATTGCGCAATTGACCCATTCAAAGCATCTGTACTTCTACGATGCTATCTCTCCGATCGTGGATGCCGACTCCATCAACATGGATGTCGTCTTTCTTGCATCCCGCTACGACAAAGGCGGTAATGATTATCTCAATTGTCCCATGGACGAGCTGGCCTACAATGCCTTCTATGATGCGTTGCTAGCGGCGGAGAAAGTCCAACCCAAAGAATTTGAAAAGACGCCCTACTTTGAAGGTTGCATTCCTATTGAAGTGATGGCTGAACGGGGCCGCCAGACCATGCAATTCGGTCCGTTAAAGCCAGTGGGCCTTGAGAATCCCAAGACTGGTGCCCGCGCTTATGCTGTGGTACAGCTCCGCACGGAAAACGCCCATCGGTCCTGTTACAATCTCGTGGGATTCCAGACTAAATTGACCTATGGGGAGCAGAAGCGGGTGTTCCGCATGATTCCCGGTCTGGAGCAGGCGGAGTTTTTGCGTTACGGCAGCCTGCATCGCAACACCTTTATCAATTCCCCTCAACTCCTGCGAGATACCCTTCAGTTCAAAGCGCGCGGCACCCTCTTCTTTGCAGGACAGCTGGTCGGTGTCGAGGGCTATACGGATTCCGCCGCGATGGGAGGGTTAGCAGGAATCAATGCCGCACGTGGTCTGGCGGGATTGCCGTTGGTGACACCGCCTCCCACCACAGCACACGGCTGCCTCGTATCGTACATTACGACCACAGACCCTCGGCATTTTCAACCGATGAATACCAATTTCGGGTTGTTCCCTCCCCTTACCACACCGACAAGAGACAAGGAGCGCAAACGGCGGCTCATGGGACAACGGGCGCTTGGGGATCTGACGGCATGGATGACGCAATTCGAGCTTTTATGACGTTCCTTGAGCTCGAACGTCATGCATCGCATGAAACAGTGCGCAATTACGCTTCGGATCTTCGACAGTTTCAGTCCTATGCGAGGAGGGAAGATCCGAGAATGCCCACCCTCGATCCTGCTACGGTGACAACAGAATCCATTCGTGCCTACCTTCATTGGCTGGACCGCAAGCGTGAGAAAAGCACGTCGATGGCTCGGAAGCTCGCCACTCTCCGCAGCTTCTTTCGTTATTTGCAGCGGGAAGGCATGGTTGCACTCAATCCTGCCGAGGCTATAAGAACGCCGAAACAGCCGAAGCAGCTTCCGCGCGTCTTGACCAAGGACGACGCGGCAACGTTGATGGAGTTCCCCACTGATCCGGCAGGAGGGTCGCTCCGGGACCGCGCCTTGCTGGAGACCCTCTATTCGACCGGGGCTCGCGTGAGTGAACTTGTGGGGATCAATCTCGAAGATCTCCGTTCGTCCGATGGATTGGTCTACTTGCGGGGGAAAGGCAGGAAGGAGCGGATCGTGCCTATCGGAGCCGTGGCCCTACGTGCCGTTCAGGCATACCTGAATCAGCAGCCCCTGACGAAGTCTCGAGATCTGACGGCAAAGCCGAAGCAAGCTCCATTACCGATCTTTCGAAATAGCCGAGGCGGGCGGTTAACAACTCGGAGCGTCGCCCGCATCGTGGCTCGCTATTCGAATCGGCTTGCCGGTGGCTTCGTGAGTCCCCATACACTGCGTCACTCCTTTGCCACCCACCTTCTCGATGAAGGGGCCGACCTGCGATCGATTCAAGAGATGCTTGGGCATGCCTCTTTGAGCACGACACAGAAGTATACGCACCTGGCCATGGACCAGCTCCTGGCCGTCTATGATAAGACTCATCCGCGAGCCGGTCGTCCGACCAATGCGCGTGTCGTGAAGGACATCAAACCATGATGATCTTACGGTTACTGACGACCCTCCGAGTCAGTCCATTGTCGGGGGCATTGCGAATAGCAACCCCGCTCGCCCCCTGTATCCAGCCGTTGGCGCTTGTCGGTCCATGGGAGTCAGAACATGAACAGATTGATTAAAAAAGCAAACGTGCTGATCGAAGCACTGCCCTATATTCGCACGTTCAAGGGCAAGACGATTGTCATCAAATATGGCGGTCATGCAATGACCGATGTACCGCTGAAAGAGCGGTTTGCCCAGGATGTCGTACTCCTGAAATATGTAGGTCTCAACCCGGTTATTGTGCACGGCGGTGGACCTCAGATCGATAAGATGCTCCAACGCCTGGGTATCGAAGCCAAGTTCCGTCATGGAGTGCGGATCACAGATGAGCCCACGATGGAAATCGTCGAAATGGTGCTGGCCGGTAAGATCAATATGGAAATCGTCGATCTCTTGAACCGCCATGGCGGCCTTGCGGTCGGATTGAGCGGAAAGGATGGCGGACTCATGCTCTCTCGGCCACTTACTGCTAAAGCCTGGGCCGAAAGTCTGGAAAAGGATATCGATGACGGTGAGGGAGACGAAGATTTTGGCTTGGTCGGAGAGGTCCAGTCCATCGACCCCACGTTGGTGAGGAAACTTCAGCAGGATCATTATATTCCCGTCATCGCGCCGATCGGCACTAACCGGGAAGGGAATACATACAACATCAATGCAGATCTGGTAGCTGGGGCAATGGCCGCCGCGCTCGGTGCAGAGAAGCTGGTCATGATGACCGACGTGAAAGGCATTCGCGATACGAACGGGCGCCACCTCTCGACGGTCTCCCGCAAAGATGTGCAGCGGATGGTGAAGAAAGGCACGATCAGTGAGGGGATGTTGCCCAAGGTCCACGCCTGTCTGGATGCCCTCGGCGGCGGCGTCGGCAAAGCCCATATCATTGACGGTCGGATTCCGCATGCCATACTTCTCGAAGTCTTTACGCGTAAAGGTATCGGGACCGAGATTACATCGTAGCCGTCCGGTCAGTCTTTCGTTGTGGTAAACCAGCTCTCCCGAATCAATCGCCATTTTCAAGCCCTCGTCGGCGAGCGCCATCCTGAGACGAGTTCTCGTGCGCTTCGAAAGGCAGCACACTACCTGTCGACGCAGTTTTCCAAAACTGGGTGGGCCACCGGCAGCCAGCTCATGAGTGCCTGGGGTAAGGTTCATCGTAATGTGGTGGCAATCAAGTACCCGGACTGGTCCAGACAAAGAAAAGAGTTGCCTCCACTCCTGATCGGAGCCCACTACGACACTGTGTCTGGGTCACCAGGTGCGGATGATAATGCGAGCGGACTCATAGTCCTCCTCGAAGTAGCTTTTCGACTCCGCGCACAGCCTCTCGCGCGACCTGTTTGGCTCGTGGCATTCTGCCTTGAAGAGGAGGATCGACTAGGGAGTCAGGCCTTCGTATCCCGTTTGAAGGCCGAAGACCGCGAGTTGGCCGGTGCGATTATCCTGGAATGTGTCGGGTTCGCCAGAAACGAGGCCGGCACGCAGCAGGCCCCACCAGCGGTGCCTCTCACCGTGCCTAGCCAGGGAAACTTTCTTGCCATTGTGGGCAACGAGGCATCCAGGTCTTTGGTAACTCAGCTTGAACAGGAGGCCCAGCGTCATGCGGTACAGCTCAAAACTCTATCCTTGGTGGTACCAGGGCGAGGAGAGGCTATGCCCCATACCCGTCGCAGTGACCATGCATCTTTTTGGGATGCAGGTTATCCAGCCGTGGTGTTGACCGATACAGCGAATTTCCGAAACCCCCATTATCATCGTGACACTGATACCCTGGACACACTTAATCTCAAGTTTCTCTCCGATGTCGTCACCACAGTGACCGCGACAGCGATTCATATCGCTGGAGTACGACCATGAAGACAGGTCGCATGATGTTGAGACCTGCGACACGCCATCTCATCACTGAGGTATATGAGAGGCTCGACTATGGAGCACTGGGACCAGTCTACTGTTACGAAGGCGGCGAAGAGTTCTGGCGCGCGAAGCGAGGCCCCTGTGATCGCCTCGGGAGGCGGATCGCCGTTGTGTTGAGAAAGAAACTAGAACCGGGCGGCCGCAGCCTCTATGTCGGTGCCGGAGTTGCGGAGATTCCGGCATTGATCATGGAAACAGTGGAACTGGATCGAACGGTAGAGCCCTATAATCTTCGGAGAGCTGAAGTCACAGCCCTTAACTCTGCTTCCCACTCAATCCCTCTCAAGTTCCATCTCGCTGATGCGGCCGGCGCAAAAGGCCGATTCGACCATCTCTGGATCGTCAGTGTATTGAATGATCCTGAGCGGTTCCCACATCTGTCTCCTCTGTCTTATGGACGAGGCAATCCTCTCACTCTCGACCCTTTGAAGTTTAGCAATGAGCGTCGCATCGTGCGTGCGTTGGTTGCACGTTGTATGGGAAAACTCGCGAGGCCTGGTTTCGTCACCACTACCACAGAAGAAGTTCTATGGATCGCAGAGTGGTGCCACCGGCATCGAGTCCCCTATCGGGTTGGAACGCACCAGTATCCGACGGCATTAGTGGGTGATCCCATCTGCTTTCTTGAAATTGGGAAGAGAGGGAAATGGTCTGGGTGAGGCGCGAGAAATTCCTATAGCTGCGAGATCTGAAAGCCGGGCTTGGTTCTCGATGAGGTGTCTAAGTACTGGCCAGCGTACTTCACATAATTCTCCGCCGACTCCTTAATCCACGCGAGTTCGGTTTCCGATACAGCGCGCCTGACACGACCAGGCGATCCGAGGATCACACTCTTAGATGGCACAATCATACCTTCTACCACCAGTGTACCGGCCCCCACGATCGAATCTTCTTCGATCACCGCTCCATCCATGACAATGGCTCCCATGCCAATCAGGACACGATCCTTAATCGTGCAGCCGTGGAGGATGGCCCCATGGCCGATAGTCACCTCGTTACCGATGATCAGCGGATGGATATCGTGGGTGACATGGAGCATACAGATGTCCTGTATGTTAGTCCTGTCACCAATCCTGATACAGTGCACGTCTCCTCGAATGACGGCATGGAACCAGACACTACAGTGCTCACCCAGCACAACATCGCCGATGACGACGCCTGTCTCTTCGATAAAACAGGAGGTGGGAATGGTCGGTTTGATTCCCTGAAATGTGCGGATCATGCAGCCCACTGTAGGGGAATTGCCCCGCTACCCGCAAGGGGGTCAGGACGCATTAATTGAAAGGCCCATCCAGCTCTTCGGATGGGCCTTTGCGACACACTCACAAGAATCCTGTCCCTACATAAACTTTAGGAACTTCTCTTTCACGTCATCCATCACTTGAGCAGTAATAGTCGCCATCCCGCGCTCCTTCGCCACACGCTCAACCTCTTTGCGAGCCATCGGCCTGATGAAATCTGGAATATTCTCCAGCCGTTTCTCAGCCTCAGGGGTCCAGGTCACCCCATTACTCGATTCGCTCTTGGAATCGTCCATCACTTGCAACGTGATCGTCTGATATCCCTGCTTGCGGGCAAAGGCCTCTACACTGCTCTGCACCATCGGCTTGACAAATGAGGGAAGGCGGTCCAGCTTCTCCTTCGCATCAGTCGACCATGAAAACTCCGATATCACTGCTCCGGCGCTACCCGGCTTACTGCCCGACGTGAGTCCCATTTCAGCCACCATCGCGGAGAAGGGACATCCGCTGCTGGTTTTCTCTCCGGCCGTGGCGGTTGTGGCAGCTGCGACCGGAGCCGTCGGCTGGCCTCCTTGAATCTTCTCATTCAAATAGGCCGCCATCTGACCAGGAATTGGGGCGGCTTCGGCTTTCAGCGTACCCTTCGTCATCTCAAACGGCTCGGCCTCAACAGTACGCCCTCCCAGCTTCACACCGAGAGAATTGACCATTTGGGTTTCGCCTGGATTCGTCACCATGGAGAACTTGGCATTGCAAGATGGACAGCCGAAGAACACGCCAAGCGTGCCTTCCCCAGGCTTTTCCACCTTCTCGAAATTCATGTAGGTTTCACAGTTGAGGCATACGAATTTCATGGGTCTCCTCTTCGGTACGTCACATCACAGTTTATCTGCCAGCACAGTCTTATAATCGAGCAACGTTCTGATGCGCCCGGCAATGTCTTGGTACCGTTGAATCGTCGGATCCGTTTCGTCAAGCAACGGCTCTCCCTTGTCGAACGTACGCGCGAGTTTCCGGTCGAAAGGAATCCGTCCAAGCAACGGCAGGTCCAACGCCTCACACATCGCTTCTGTGTTGCCCTCGAACAATTCATTCACGTCTCCACAGGAGGGACAGCGATACTCGCTCATGTTCTCGACCATGCCCATGACCTTGATGCCCATATCGCGGGCATAGGTGACCGACTTCTGCACTACATCCGAGGCGACCTCCGATGGCGTTGTGACGACGATCGCTCCCGCCAGGTCCGGAATAAACCCGGCGATGACCGGCGGCTTGTCCGCCGCAGCCCCGGGAGGCAGATCGACCAGCAGATAATCGAGTTCTCCCCAGATGACATCGGCCAAGAACTCTCGAATGACATTCATTTCCATCAGCCCCAACCACGCAGGGCTCACGTCCATCGGCCCCTTCCAGCGTACCGGCGACGCATCATCCAAGAAGAAATCCATCGACGCAACCTTCACCCCGAGTGGTCCGACCGGGGGGATCGCCCCCTCAAGCGTCATCGTCAAAGACCTGCCATGCAAGCCCAACATGCGGGGTACACAAGGCCCGTTCAGATCCACGTCTAAAAGGCCGACCTTCGCTCCTTGCCGCGCAAACGCCAAGGCCAAGTTGACCGTGGTCATGCTCTTGCCCACACCGCCTTTTCCACTCATGACCACCAGCTTGTGCTTGATGCCGGCCATGCGAGCTTGGACCTGTCTGGTATGTGCTGAAATTTGTTCGAGCACTTTGGCGTCGTCTGAATACTTCAATTTGCCAAGAATGGCCTTCAAATCTTTTTCAACTGCCATAACGGGAACCCCTCGCTAACTGTGCGAATACACGGAGGATGACCGTAACACAGGGATTTCCGGCGAGTCAAACGCTACGCATCCAGTCCGCCAGATGGCGCACATTCCGACGCCTAACCCGCATTATTCATGACGGTTCGTCGCGAAATCGCGTAGTCGCCATGCGAGACAGGCGCGCGGAGCCGCGAGGGAGGGAGACATACTTGAAACAGTATGTTGACCGATCGAACGGCGAGCCCGCCTGCCTGGACGCCGGGCCACCGCGTCCAGGCTTGTCGCAGCGGCGAATCCGCGATTGCAGCAGAAGCGTTCATGAATAATGCGGGTTAAGGCTAAGGATTAAGGGGTCTGACCCCTTTGTTTTGTTCCAGACGCCCTGTACATTTTCTTTTCTTCCAAAGACCTTCGTATTTCTCCGAGATAGGCTCCCGGCGAGACTTCAACGGACCTCATGAATGGCCACCTGCTGCTAACCACATTCTGGGAGCATATGTGGTAGAGTGAAAATTCTCCAAAGACGGAAGGTGCTATCTGGTGGTCTGCACCTGCAGAAAGGTTTTAATGGAGGTCTTTTCATTTCTTTTGAGAAAGGGAGAATGCCGATGAGACGATCTACAACGCAACTAGCTGTCACGCTGGCTGGCGTCCTAGCCTTAGTCGCCACCACAATGCTGCCTTTGCAACCGGTATTCGGCGAGGGCGGGGCGCGGCGTGACGTTGTGCGTCAAGAAGAGCAGAACCTCAAGGATGCCCTCGAGCACGCGAAGGAGGCGGTGGACCATGGCAAACAGGGTCATGCTGAGGCACTCCTGGCACATGCGGAAGCCGCGCTGCAGCATGCCTTGAAGGGAGGCAAGGATCATCCGCATGTGAACGAAGGGATCGCACATCTGAAAGAAGCCATTGAGCATGGGAAAGCGGGCCATGCTGACGTAGCCACGAAACACGCAGAAACCGCTGTCATGCACCTGTCTCAGGGAAAGTAAGATAGCAAGGCAAAGAGGGTAGGTGAAGAAAATGGAGTCAGCAACAGTAGAATCTCGCGTCTGGTTACGGTCAGTCGCTGCTTGCAGCAGCGCCGAGTCGTCCAATCTGTGATGACAAACCCTGAATTGTCCGTCAAACCCGGGCTAGCTCAGTCTGACCCCTTTTTTTCTCTTGCGATTGTTGTACGCGACGGCTTGGATCTTCATAGCAACCCCTCAGGAGGAGGTCTAAGGGATCGACCTTTTTGTTTCTCCCTGATTCCCCTTACGGGTGGATGACATTCAAACCAAGCACATCTTCAAATGGATCATAGTCGCGGTCATTGTGGAGTAAGGTATGGCCTTCCAATAAACAAAACGTCGCGATCAGAGAAACAATCGGCTTGCGCACAGTTCGCCCGGCAGTTCTCAGGCGCCGATAGTTCAGGGCGGCTTCGACTGCGATTCCAACCGTCCCTGTCTCAAAAACCCCAAACTTCAACAGCTCCGCTCGAACCGCCTGAAATTGCTTATCGGTGGTGATCCCCTGCATCACTTCACAGAGAATCAAATCGGTGAGACCCAACCGTTCTCTCGGCAACTGAGCTTCAAACCAGTCGGTATGGGGAGTACGCGTTCCCCGGAGGTAATCGACCCATACCGTCGCATCGACAATAATCATGAAGCCGCCTTGATACGACCTTCCCGCATCGCGCCGAGATCTCCCTCCCACTCAATCTTGTTACGCAAACGGCGAATGCCTTCTTGTCCCTTCACCTTGATCAGCAATCGAAGGCCCTCTTCCACCACCGCTTTCTTGGTCGAAAGCCCGGTGGCCTTCATGGCTCGCTGCATCAAGCTATTGTCGATCACGATGTTGGTACGCATAGCTCCTCCGACATGGAATGTGTAAGTATTCATAAATGATACACACGCGAATCAGGAGACGCAAGCGAAGCGAACGTCCGTCTTGGTAGCGCAGGAACCGCAAGGCGGTCAAATCAGTCCTGCTAGCAGAATAGGCTCATCCTGATTAATCATATGCCAATGAATTACCAGGTCAGAAAAAACTCCCGGTACATTTTCATATCTTCCGCAAACAAACACCCCACTTTTCCTTCTGTGTCCCCGGGGTTGGCTCCAACCGGCCGTTGGGCGTCATTTAGTTGTTAACGCATTGCACTTTGGATTTGATCTTCAGCAACTTTTTCGGTGTCCACTAAGAACTCTTCAGCGAAAGCGTACGCCGCTTGCCAATTGGGAAACGTAGCGGCAAAAAGTTCGATGGCTTTTATTAACTCGGTTCTGGCATACGACGGAGGAGTACTACGTTCAATGATGCCGTCAAGGACCATTGCTGAGAGTGTGTCTCTGAACTTGTCTTCGACATTCTTGTAAGCAGCCAGACCCTTGTCTTTTCCAAAAAAAACTTTTCTTCCCTCGATTGTTGGAGAAGTCGGCCATGGCCATTACCAAGTGCTGCAATGAGTTGAATGTGTGCGGGAAGTTCGTTTGAAACGCCGCAGCATTGGTCCAGTTGGTTGTTGCCATGAAAAGCTCTCCTCCTATGACGCCCAACGCTTTGGGTGAGACGGCGCGGCCCGCCGCGTCTTTCTCAACTCAAGAGTTAGGCCGCGCGCGCCCCTTCGCGAAGGCGCTCATACGCCTGCTCAAGATCCGAAACGTACTTCGCAACGTTGGCCTCCAGTACAGCCAGCTCCGACTTCTCTTCTTCGGTCGCGTCTCTGGAGCGAAAGCCCGATATGTGGGTGGCATCCGCCACCCGCAGCCGAGAGTTGATGCGATCGATCCGAGAGCGGTGATGGTCAACGAGCGTTGTGATGGCTGAGAGTTGGGCGGTAGCCTCTTGTGCTGAAGCTGTCCGCTCGGCCTCGCTTCGGGCCAGCTTCATTTCTTCACGCGTGGCTTGCAGCTCAAGGCGTTGCAACTCGAGCTCACGACGCTGCAACAGAATTGCGTAAATGAGGCCGGCGAAGGCAAGGCCGAAACGGAGTTGCAAGCCAAAGGACCACGACTGTAGCCACAAGAAGCAGGGCTACGAAAATGGACGGATTGCGCGGTAGTTTTCTTTTCCCACCAGGGAAGCCAAATGCTGGTCCATGAATTCTTCTCGCGGCTTAACGGCCCCGCGGCTCACCGGCAGGTGCGGGAACAATCGGAGGTTGTGCAGCCGCAGGTTCGGGGGACGCGAAGCGTCGCCCGAACCAGTGTTTAGGCCGATCCGCACAAGAGCCGGATCTGCCAACTCTATCCGTATAACACGCCATTGGTTCCCCTGAAAAATACGCGACAAACTCTACCATTTCAGTCAGTGGCAATTTTTCTGGTAGTTGGCCCAGGAGGATGCTCAAAAAGGCCGTCCAGCGAGGCCGCAGGCGAATCGAAACCGGAAGCGTACCCTCAGGGGCGCACGGTGCGACGAATAAGGAGCACCACGTTTGTGCGCGCCGCCGAGTCGGTGAGGCGGCCGGGTCCCCGTTGAGGATTTTGATGAGTCGAGAACGAAGCTGGCGGGCTTTTTCAGCATCCGACTAGATTGAATACTGAAATGTCGGTTTAGCCCCAATCGCCTGAGCCAACACTCCACGGCGCTTGAGTTCCTCAATAATTCGACGAGTGGCCGCATCAAAGTCTGCCGGGCCAGACAATACGATATCCGTATTGGGCGGGGCTTCTTCGGGCGTCTTACTCATATGGACGGCGATCACAGGGACCGGGTGGACGAGCGTGCGGATGACCTGTGCCGCTTCGACGTAGGCCATGCCAAAAGGATTGGTCGTTGAGACAACGATCAGCCCTGTATCGACCAGCAGCCTTGCCACCTCACCATAGCGGCGAGCCATTTCGGCTGCCTGCCCTCGCTCTCCTTCTGAAAGGTCTGCATCGAGTCCCCGTCGGAGATTCTCTCCATCGAGCAGATAGGCATGCCGGCCATCAGCCACAAGCCTGGCCTCGATGGTCCTAGCCAGGAAAGACTTCCCCGTATGCCGCCCTCCTGTCACCAGCACAATAGCGGCTCGGTGGCCATATTGCTGCGCTCGATCCTCGACGCCGACCTCGCCCTTCACCCAGGCAAAATCGCGCTGCCGAGCTTCTTCGCGGAGAAATTCCTGATCGTCATGGACCAGCTCTGTCACGATGCCGCCACCGGCAATGTCGTATTCATCCACAAGGACGAACCGGCCAGTCGATTCAAACGAGGCTGAGAGATCGAACGCCACCGGCATTTTCGCCCGAATGGTCAATTCAGCAACTTGATTCTTATTCACCACATTGCTGCCTTGCTGCTGAGCCAGATCCATTGTGTCGATGATCCGGTGGATGGTCGCCACTTCACAATCCACTTCCTTCGTGGCCACTCTGAGCTGATAGCGCCGCCCCCGCTCCAACGGCTTCCGGCCCAGCCAGAACACATTCGCGCGCAAGGCCGTCGACACCAGCGGCAGTTCACCTTGATGCGAGGCGATCTCCCCTCGCTCCACAAAGATCTGCTCATCGAGCGTCACACCGACTGATTGGCCAGCCTGGCCTTCTGTGGGCGGAGGATCGACGTTGAACGCTTCAATGGACTTGACCGTCGCTCGTTTGTTCGACGGTGAAAAGACGAGGGAATCACCGACCTTCACACGCCCGGCTGTGACCCGCCCTGTAATAATGCGGCGAGCGTCGAATTTATACACATCTTGAATAGGCAATCGCAGCGGCTGTTCTGAACGTCCTGGCTCCTTCTGAAACGCACTGAGCACGTCCAGCACGGTGGGGCCGCTATACCATGGCATCTGCTCGCTCCGGTTGGCGATATTATCTCCGAGCTTGGCGCTGACCGGAATGATCTGTTGTGGAACCGCCTTAAACTGCCCGAGGAACTCCCGATATTCCTTTTCAATCCCGTCGAACACGTCCTGCCGATAGCCGACCAGATCCATCTTGTTCACCACGACGGCAAACTGGCGGACGCCCAGAAGCGATAAGAGATACCCGTGCTTCTTGGATTGTTCCTTCACTCCCTCCAACGCATCGATCAGCAACAACGCCCCTTCGGCTCTGGCTGCCCCGGAGATCATGTTCTTAAGAAACTCCTTGTGTCCCGGCGCATCGATGATGATGTAGTGCCGGCCCTTCCAGCCAAAGAACGTCCGCGCCGTATCGATGGTAATGCCCTGCTCCTGCTCCTCAAGAAAGGCATCGAACAGGAACGCATATTCGAATTCCTTCCCCTGCTGCCGACAGATGGCTTGGACCTTTTCAAGTTTGCCATCCGGCAACGATCCCGTATCGGCATAGAGACGCCCCAGCAATGTGGACTTTCCATGGTCCACATGCCCGACGATGACGATGTTTAAATTGTCAGATGGTTTTGAGATTGTTTCTGCCATGCTTAAACTCCAGAATGTTCAAACAGGCAGCCCCGCAAGGCCGCAGGAAGCGGGACAACTGAGGCGTACCCTTGCGGTACGTCGCAGGGAGGCACGCGACCGAGAACGAAGCTGGATGCCTGGTTCAACATTCTGCCACTACATGTACCCGTCTTTTCGCAGCAGCTCCATCCCACGCCCTTCATCCTGCGCGCGGCCTGATCGCTCGGCCACTGTGGTATGCCGTAATTCGTCGATGATGTCGTCCACGGATTTTGCCGTCGATTTGATCGGCGTCGTGCAAGGCGCGCAGCCGAGGCTGCGATAGCGAGTCCCATCCCCCTTGTCGAGATAGAGATCCATGAAGGGAATGCTCTCGAGCTTGATATATTCCCAAATATTAATTTCCGTCCAATCCAGCAGCGGGTGAATTCGAATGTGTGTTCCTGGAGGAAATGTCGTTTTGAATTGATCCCAAAGCTCCGGAGGCTGATCGCGGAAATCCCAATCACCATGTTTGTCACGGGGCGAAAAGTAGCGCTCCTTGGCTCTCGTCCCTTCCTCATCTGCCCGCACACCGAGAATGATGCCTGTATAACCCTTTTGCTCGATCAATTGCTTGAGTCCATTCGTTTTCAGGGCCGTGCAGCAATTGACGCGGCCCAACGTATGATTCATTCCAGCCGCAAGCGCTTCCTTGTTTTGCCCCACGACCAACTTGAGGCCCCATTCACGAGCCACGCGATCGCGATATTCGATCATTGAGGGAATTTTGTAGCTCGTGTCGACGTGGAGGAGGGGGAAAGGAACATGGCCGAAAAAGGCCTTTCTAGCCAACCACAGTAGCACGGTCGAATCCTTCCCCATCGACCACAGCATGGCCAGGTTGTCAAAATGCTTATAGGCTTCCCGGAGGATGTAGACGCTCTGGTCTTCTAATTGACGAAGGTGATGCACGGACTCGATCCTCTCCTAACAGGATGCTGAAAAAGGGGGGATGGGGTAGCTGGGACGATCCCCTTGCTCGCGCAACGCGCGGTCAAGGACTCCCCTCGTTGGACGCGCGCAGTTGGGATCATCCCATCCACCCCTTATAAAGTGACCGCTCACTGCGGCCTTGCTGGA
>JACAFD010000174.1 GCA_013388555.1 Nitrospirota bacterium
GTGTGCTTTGTGAACGTGCAGAGCGTGGAGCGGATTATCTTCTCCATCTTTAACCGGTTTAACCTGGAGTGGCACCCGCGCACCCTTCGACAATTTACACAAGCCGCGTGACATCACCTTCCTTTTACGATTCCTTGACAAGAGCTCAGCCCATCGATAGTCTAGCCTCACTGAACATGATACGCCTCACTCACGATACTGATCGTCACCAGGCTGCCGTGCCCACTCTCAGGCTGTGGCAGGCCGTCTTCCCGATAGCTCTCTGCATCGGAATGTGGTTCAGTTTCTGTGCACCTACTGTGGTGCAGGCTGCGGCTCATTCCAATTCCACTGCGGCTCCCCCGTCTACCCTTGGGGATGAGAACGCAGCGGCTGAAGATGACCCAGACCCGAATCTGGTCCCACTTGATACCGAAGACCCGACTACGAATTCAAGCAGCGATCTCACAGCCACGACTAGCAGCGTGCCGAGGGCCGAAGACCTCTTGGAGATGAACCCTGCAGGAAATTCACCAGCGACCGCTCGATTTTCAGACGCCTTGTATCCTCCGGCTGAACTGGCCCAAACCCCAGACTCCTCTAGAAATGGCACAGATCAGACGGAACACGCGATCTATAATGTTCCCATTGTTATGGATCCGTCGGTCCAGGCCCACATTCACTACTTCAATACATCCATTCGAGGTCGCTTTGAGCAGTGGCTCCTCCGGCTTAGCCGTTACCAGCCACTTGTCGAGACAATATTCACGGAATTTCAACTCCCCAGTGATCTGGTCTATCTTTCACTAGTGGAGAGCGGATTCAACCCCTACGCCTACTCACGAGCCAAAGCTACAGGCCCCTGGCAGTTCATGAAGGGTACAGCCAAGGTCTATGGGCTCCGCGTGGATACCTACGTTGATGAACGTCGGGATCCCATCAAATCAACGGTTGCTGCAGCACGTTACCTCCGCGATCTCTACGACCTCTTCGGTGCCTGGCCACTGGCAATGGCTGCCTACAATGCGGGAGAAGGAAAAGTGATGCGAGCTCTGCACAAGGCCAGAGTCGAAAGCTTTTCCGAGATTTCGAAGACACGATTGATTCGCCGCGAGACGAAGGAATATGTGCCGCGATTTATGGCCGCCACGATTATCGCGAGGAACCCCGATCGATACGGCTTCACCCAGGAATCCGTCGAACCGCATCAATTTGATGAAGCGATCATCACAAGACCCATCCATTTTCGTGCGATCTCTCATGCTACCGGTATTCCCTATGAAGAACTCCGCCTCTTGAACCCGGAGTTGCGGCGAGACGCGACACCCCCTGGTGATGAGACCTACCACCTGAAGGTTCCGGTAGGAACGAAAACAAAAGTGGAACACCTTCTTGATCAGATCCCGACTTACAAATTCCCGCCGATTCCGGCAAAGGCTCAGTTTGTAAGCGCCGATTCCTCTCGCTGGTATAAGGTCCGCACGGGAGATACGCTGGGGAAGGTATCGAAGCGGTTTGGTGTCCCCCTCAAAACGCTCAAAACGAAGAATAGCCTTTCCAGCCCGACCATTCGACCAGGTGACTTTCTCGTTATCAGCCGCTAAGCTTGATTCCCCTTTCCGCCGATCCGCAGAAAACGGAATACTCCCGCAGGCTGCTCAAAAAGGCCGGCCAGCAAGGCCGCAGCGAATGAAGAAGGCTTAGTGCTCAACCTTAGCCTCAGCCTTAACCTTCCCATAACACTGGCGGACTTTTTCAGCAGCCTGTTACGGACTCTTCTTACCCGTTGAGGAGGGAGCAGCCGGTGGACTCTTCTGTAACGGAGTAGTAGGCGGAGTTGTCGATGTCGAGGCGGGCAATGATTCTTGCGATTTCTTGACATCCATGATCTTGGTTCGAATCGTCGCTTCACTGGTGAAGGGAGAGTTCGGATAGGTCTTAATCAGTTCTTGATACCGAGCCACGGCCGCCTCAGCGCGCGATTGGGATTCCTCCAGACGCGCCAACTCAAATAACGCCTGATCCCGGTTCAATGTACCGGGGATTTCCAAGATCCTGGTAAGGGCCTTCATCGCTTGGTCCCGATCTCCTTTGAGCAAATAGACATATGCCAGGCGTTGTTGCACTAACCCAGCGAACGAAGGGTTCGAGCCATATGATGCAAGAAATCGTTGATAGGCCTCAATAGCCGCACTCAGGTCATTGGTCTGGACCAACATATTCCCTAAATGATACAAGGCGAGTGGTGCCGTGGGGGTGCGTGGATATTGATCGACAATCTGTCGATACCTCGCGATCGCTTCCTTGAGTGCCTGATCGGCCTTCTGGGGATTGTTGGCAGAAGGAACCGTCAACAAACGCACTGCTTCGCGCTCAAGGTCTTGTGCTTTCTGCACAGCCTGGCGGTCAACATAAAACACCCCTCCGACCACGGCGGAGGCAAGCAGCAACACTCCCAGACCGACCAACAAGGGACGTCGATAATCCTGTGATCGATGCAGCGTCTGGTCAAGCCAGCTCAGCATATGAGCTTCATCGACCGGAAGAGTTTTCGCCGGGACCTTGATGCGGTAGCTCATGGATGGATACGTCGGAGAGAGTGAGGCCTGTTCCTCGAATTGTGTACGCGCTTATACTAAGGATGTCACGAATTTGTCAATGAGGCAACTACTCGATTCTTCGAAAACACACCCTTTGCCGCGTGTAAGGCTGACACCGTCTCATGCTTGAAAAGCGACTACAAGAACTGGCCGCACGACATCTGAGCCGGCGCCTCACTCCACTTCACTCCGGCACCGGCCCGGTGGTTGAGATGGCAGGACGCCAGATTCTTCTCTTCGCCTCGAACGACTATTTAGGGTTGGCTTTGCACCCGGAAGTGGTTCAAGCCGCCATCGAGGCGACACAACGGTTTGGCGCAGGCTCCGGCGCCGCTCGATTGATCTCAGGTTCGTTGCCCCCGCATCAAGAATTAGAGTCTGCTCTGGCACAATTCAAGGGAACCGAAGCCGCGCTGACGTTTAGCTCCGGCTACCTTGCCAATATCGGGACGATCCCCGCACTGATCGGACGAGACGGGTTGATCCTGGCCGACCGGTTGAGCCATGCCAGCTTGATCGACGGCTGCCGATTGAGCAGGGCCGACTTTCGGATCTATCGCCACAACGATACCGATCACCTAGAGACTCTTCTGGCCAAAAGACGCCGGGAGCGACGGACCCTGATTGTGACCGACGGCCTGTTCAGTATGGATGGAGACCTTGCGCCTTTGCCAGAACTCAGCCGGCTAGCCCAAACCTATGAAGCCGACCTCTATATCGATGATGCCCATGGCACGGGCGTGATGGGGCCGCATGGGCGAGGAACGGCGGAACATTTCGGCGTCAATGCGGGTCTCCCGTTTCAGATGGGTACTTTGGGTAAAGCCTTCGGCAGCAGCGGCGCTTACCTCGCTGGGCCTTTGACATTGATCCGGTATCTCATGAACACGAGCCGGTCCTTCATTTTTACCACGGCACCTCCACCAGGTTCGGCTGCTGCCGTCACGGCAGCACTACGCATCATTCAGCGAGAACCGGAACGACGGGCACGCCTATGGGCTAACCGTGAACGCCTGTTCACAGGATTGGCACGATTGGGGTTCAACCTATCCCCCAGCGTCACTCCAATCATGCCGATCCTCGTCGGCGATGCCGAGACTGCCCTCTCGTTTGCCGAACACCTATTTACAGAAGGCGTGTATGCTCCGGCGATTCGACCGCCTACCGTTCCGGACGCGACCAGCCGCGTCCGCGTCACAGTAACTTCCGAACACACCATAAACCACATCGATCAGGCCCTCACCGCATTTCAGCGTGCGGGGCAACTGTCGGGACTGATCTGATCGAACCCCTCACCTAACTTTCTGGTAAACCACCAGAGAACATACTCAACCGCTTCCGGCTATTTTCTTGCATTTTCACCACCCTATGGCATCATGCTCCCACGTAGCCCTAATAGGTCAATACGATCATCTCACGATCCTCATATACTAAGGAGTCCCCTTCATGGATATTTCGAAGCTCCTAACCTTCACGGCCAAGGAGGGTGCATCGGATTGTCACATCAGTGCCGGCGAACCACCGATGATCCGCATGAATGGAGATCTCAAGAAACTCGATCACCCCGCACTCACCACGGAAGAAACTCACGCACTGATCTACGACATGATGAGCGACACCCAGCGGAAGAATTTTGAGGAGAAGCGCGAGTGCGATTTTTCCTTTGAACTGGGGGACATCGCGCGATTCCGTGTCAATGTTTTCGTCCAACACCGCGGGCTTGGCGCCGTCTTCCGAAATATTCCCACGGAGATTATTCCGATGGAAAAACTCGGAATGCCTCCGGTCGTGCGACAGCTCTGCGATCGGGAAAAGGGACTGATCCTTGTGACCGGCCCAACCGGGTCAGGTAAATCGACCACCCTGGCCTCGATGGTCGACTATTTAAATAACACGTTCGAAGGCCACATCATCACAATCGAAGATCCGATCGAATTCATCCACAAGACGAAAAAATGCCTCGTGAATCAGCGGGAGATGGGCGTCCATACCCTGTCATTCGCCAATGCACTGAGAGCCTCCCTGCGCGAAGACCCGGATATCATCCTCGTGGGTGAAATGCGTGACTTAGAAACCATCCAGCTCGCATTGACTGCGGCGGAAACGGGGCACTTAGTCTTCGGCACTCTCCACACCTCCAGTGCGCCGAAAACCATCGACCGCATCATCGACGCCTTTCCCCCAAACCAGCAGTCCCAAATCCGCACACAGCTCGCAGAGGCTTTAGAAGCAGTCATCACCCAAACTCTGCTGAAAAGAAAATCAGGCGGGCGTGTCGCCGCCCTCGAAATCATGGTCGCCACGACCGCGGTCCGGAATCTTATCCGAGAGGGTAAATTACACCAGATTCCAGGAATTATGCAGGCCAGCCAGAAGGACGGTATGCAAACGATGGACATGGCGTTGTTCGAGTTAGCAACCCGTGGGGTCGTCACAAAAAGCGAAGCCCAATCTCGCAGCATGAATCCCAATCTGTTCGGAGCTTCAATGGGCGGCGCGGCCTAAGATACCTGGCAAGATTCACGGGGGTTGCAATGGATGTCCGCAGTTTGTTGAAAGTCATGGTGGATCAGGAAGCGTCAGACTTATATCTGACTGTCGACTCGGCTCCCACCTATCGCATCCATGGCTCGACACAACAAACTGGCGCGCCGCCGTTTACCAATGAACAACTCGAAGCCCTTGCGCTGGCGCTGATGCGCGGTCAACAGCGTGGAGAATTCGAAGAAAAAATGGAAATGAACCTAGCCCTCTACTATAAAGAGCTCGGTCGTTTCCGTGTGAATATTTTTCGGCAACGAGGGAACGTCGGCTTGGTCTTTCGGCATATCAAAGCCGAGATCCAAACTGTCGAGCAGCTGGGCTTGCCTCCAATTGTCAAAGACATCGCCATGACAAAGCGCGGATTGGTGCTGGTTGTCGGAGCCACCGGTTCCGGAAAGTCCACGACCCTCGCAGCCATGATCGACCACCGTAACACCACCCATCCCGGCCATATTGTCACCGTGGAAGATCCAATCGAGTTCGTTCACAATCATAAGCGATCGCTCATTACGCAGCGCGAAGTGGGCTTCGACACACTCTCATTTCAGAATGCCCTCAAAAATACCCTTCGGCAGGCGCCGGATGTAATCCTAATCGGCGAAATCCGGGACACGGAAACGATGGAAGCCGCGATCACCTTCGCGGAAACCGGACATCTCTGCATCGGCACACTCCACTCGAACAATGCGAACCAGGCTATCGAGCGCATCATGAATTTTTTTCCGGTAGAGCGGCATGCACAAATCTATCTCCAGTTATCGCTCAATCTTCGCGCCATCATCTCTCAGCGGCTGGTGCCATCTCTGGACGGGAAGCGGGTCCCCGCACTGGAAATCATGCTCGATACGCCTCGCGTGAAGGATCTGATCAAAAAATCCGAGGTCGATTCGCTTAAAGAAGCGATGGAGCAAGGGGTGGACGAAGGCTGTCAGACGTTCGACCACGTTTTGTTCCACCTGTATAAGGAGGAACGAATTTCGCTCGAACAAGCATTGATCAATGCCGATAGCGCCAATAACCTCCGGCTCAAGATCAAGATCGAAGGTTTGAGAGGGGACGATGCAGTCAACGCGCTCCTCGACAAGAAACCAGGTGCCTCCTCGACCGATGCCTTCAAAATTCAAGGGCACGCATCTGGAAACGTGACCCCCCTGCGAAAACGATAGATCATCCCCTGCACGCCCACGCACCTCGCCACAATCCTGCGAACATCTTTACGCCTATTGAACTGCTGCCGCCCCTTGGCGTTCGAGATAGGACGAAATTTTTTCCAGCGCAAGGGCGCTGAGCTTGGCGCCATACCACGTCGGCATCGTGCCGGAAGGATACCCCGGCACGACGAACAATCCCGGTTCAATGACCGATTCGATGACGTAGTCATGCACCGTCTTCGCGTGGCCCCGGTAAGCCGGATCGGCCAATCTGGCGGGCCCCGTAGTAGCTAATAGAAGAGGCGGGCCTACACGTCCATCGGCTCCCGGAATGCCCGGAACGATGTGGCACACTGCGCAGCCGGCTTTCGTAAAGATCTCCGCAATCGGTTCATTTCCGGTGACCAGCGGAACCATATCAGGGACGAGCACTGCCGCTGGTAAGACAGGCACCGACGTCTCCGAAGGAGGCGAATTGAGGGAACGGAGGGCCAGGATCGTCCCTAGTAGCAGCGCAATCACGATGAGGGGTGTGATAGATCGTTCAGGCATGGAACCAATATCGGTGGGTGGCCTGGCTATTTCGTTGCATCCATAGCACAGCGAAATCCCGTCGTCCGATCTTCGAAATCAGGTTCAGCTGAAAACCGAGCTGTCACACGCAGCGCAGAGGGTAAATCCGCCCATGATCCACCTCGCAGCACCCTCTTTTCACCAGAAGCCGGGCCGAGTGGATTCTTTTCAGGACTCCTTTGATAATAGTCGCGCTCATACCAGTCAGCCACCCATTCTGCCGCGTTTCCCGCCATGTGAAACACACCAAATGGACTTTTCCCTCCCTCTTTCAGCCCATGCCGGACACTCATCCCCTCAAGACCACTGGTGACCGCCGCCAATGTAATCGCTTCACTGACCCATATTCCTCGATTATAATTTGCAATGTCGACAAACGGCTGCATATTTCCCCACGGATACCGGCGCGCGTCAGCCCCCCTTGCCGCCTTCTCCCACTCAGCCTCCGTCGGGAGTCGTTTCCCCGCCCACTTACAATAGGCCGCTGCCGACGGCCATCTCATTCCGATGGCCGGCCGATCTCCAACCGTCGTCGCCGCCTCATCGTCCCATGTCTGCGGGGCTTCGTGTTTTTCTGCTTCAAGAAATTTCCGATAGAGGTTCAAGGTAACTTCATACTTATCTATGTAATAACCATCAAGTGATACGATGTGTTCAGGCCGCTCGTTGGGAAGCCCCTCATTACTACCCATCGTGAAGGGACCTGGAGCAATGAAAACCATCGGAGCATGATCCCTCCCTCGACCCGCCTCGACCGACAAAGCCACTTGCCCGCCCTTCAAGGGCTGTTGCTCCCCCGCACCAAGACAGAGCAGCCCTGCCATAAGGCTCATTCCAGCCCACAATATTGTCTGGTGTCCACGCATTCCCGTCTCCACCTCCAGCCGCCGCCAGGCAGTGTATCCAGCGTGCGAGACAAACTCAACGAAATGAGAATACCGGTAAAGAGGCCAGGGCTGCGAAACGAGCTTTTCTCTCGCGACTCCCACGGCAGTATTGGATGAAACTCAGCCCCAATCCCCGCTGCGCCTCTTGCACTTCACTCTCAACATTTCAAGCGTACTATCCCTTGGCACATACTACTGATACCTCGAATATTAGCCCTCTTTGAGCAATCTTTGATTGACGCTGGTATCATGTGGCGATGTCCCCCTAAAAAATCATTGGTTTATATCAGTTGCTATAAACAGCCGCTTATGCTATTTTCTCCCCCGAGAGATTTTAGAGGACTACCAAGTCTAAATGTTCAATCGCTTCAAAGTAAGTCATAGTTGAATCCACATCCAAACCTAGGAGGGTTATTATGGAAATCTGGTTACCCATGGCTGGCTTAGTCGCCGTATTTGTGGCTGGTGGTGCTCTAATTTTGTTCACGCCATATGACAAATAATGACACGTACAGAATGTGCGTCTCGCTATTCGTACGATAAATCCGTTGCGCTATTCATATACGGTACAGATATCGTAGCGTGGGAATTTTAAGACTGCAGGTTGCCGTGGCTCTTCCCACCCCTTAATTAGTGAGTGGGAAGAGCTGTGTGCGTAAGACGTGATCTTCTCAATTTGATACTGACTGCGGTCGGCAACTCACTACTCGGCGAACTCGCCTAACAGCCTCCCTCCTAATTGATGGAACCAATATGTTTTGCCCGTAGGGATGGTTCCCTCTGCCGCTCTTCACTGCTCGTTCGCGCCTGTTGATCCGTAGAAGTGTGCTGTAATGACCCAGGCCTGAATCATGAACGAGCTCAGTATTCCCACGCGTCACGCTTAGAGGGTAGACGATGGCTATTGATGCCCTTTCTCTATTATTTTTTTACTTGAAGGAGTCTTCAGCGTATCCTAATAGGCATGAAACGGTGGCCCCTGTATTTGATAATTGTGCTGCTGGGGTTGGTGATACTGGCTTACCTCATTATCAGGTTGAATTCTCCCATCAACGTCGCCGACATTTGGAGCAGGAATAATCAAACAAAGAACACTCAGGGCGATATCCGGAAAATACAGGATGTAGAAACTACCCCCAAAGAAGTACTGGCACTACGGCGAGAGCATCAACTTAGAGCGCTAACCGAACTGGAAGATGGAATAAAAACACACGATGCGCCGAATGGAGTATACGGCTTCTCAATGTGCAACGTCGAATCGCTACGCACGACACGTGGCAACACATTCTCATTGGAGATTCATAAACATCATGATGGGATCGTGTACTATGTCGGATATGCCTCTGACGAGGACGTAGGGAAATATCTGGCTCGCCCCAAAAACTTTCATATTCTCGCGTTCCCTCACTCAGAGGAAAAGGCTTCGTCGCTTTTCGAAATCCCCGTAGATTTTGTATCGAAGTGTGACGCGCGCCCATTTGAAGATGGTTATCTTTTTGATCTTTTTGTGGCATCCATACCCGAATTGCAATCTTAAGGTCCGTTCCTCCACTCGTGACGGACATGCGACAGCGTCTGAGGAGCCTTGAGTTCTCCATTTTCAGGTGAGATTTTGGCCATCGCCACGTAAGAAATACTGCTTAGTCCTTACATGGAGCGCTTGGCGGAATTTAGTGTTGCTGGTCCCCAAGCTTGCAGCCAGACTAACCATGAATCTCGCCACTTGGGATACAGTCGATTGGCTTGATTTCCGCCGCTACCGCGGCATAGAATCCCGCGAAATTGGAGGTCCACTATGCTGGCAGTCAATTTGGTGCGGCTTATCGAGAGTCATGTCGAACAGCTTTCCCTTGAGCTCAGCGAAAAGGCTTGGAACGCTCCCCAGTGCAGCGATCTCCACAAAGTCCCGGCGAGCGAACTTCAAGTCCGCACCCGCGAGATCTACCGCAACCTGTGTGACTGGCTGCTGGACAAGGCCGAGACCCAGGTGGAGCGGCGTTACACCGAGCTGGGCGCGCGCCGCGCACAACAGGGCGTGTCCTATAGCCACGTCTTCTGGGCCATCACCGCCACCAAGCAGCACGTGTACAGCTTCGTCCAGCGCGAAGGTCTGTCCGATAACGCCATGGAACTGCGCGGGGAGCTGGAGCTGCTGCACCTGGTCGGCCAGTTCTTCGATCACGCGCTGTACTACATCGCCCTGGGCTTCGAGCGTGAGCGTGACCGCATAGGAGGGGGCCTAAAGAGGCGCAAGGGAGATAAGTAGAGAACATTTACGCAGCAGCTCAACGGATAGGAACTCGCGCTATCAGCAATTGTCGCTGGTTATTCAATGTTCATCGGAGCCGCCTGTTCGAGGTGTTGAACGATGAGTTCCACCCGGCTCTGAGTTGTCTTGTCGACCGCTAAGGTTTCTAGGCCATACTCCTGCCCCCTGACCCACCTAACGATCGCAGCATCCACAAAGATGCTTTCTTGGTTCGGCAAGGTGACGGTCAAGGGGCAGGTTTGTCCGACTCGCAGCGGCACATCACCTAAGAGTTTCCACCCGTTCATCGAGAAATTCAACACGGTGCCTAGGCCCTGGGAAGTCCCGGCGTTATAGCTAACGGGGCACTGCACTGGGAAGCGACGGTAGGACCGGATGATGAAGGGCATGGGGGCCTCGCAGGGATGACGATTCTAGTATATATACGTAGAATGTGCAAGAGCCGTATCGGGGAAATGAATTCATAGGAATCTGCAAGGGAGACCGGTCAGCACTCCATCAGATTCCACTCATCCGGCATAGAGACAGAAATGCATTGAGAGCCTCATGGCACACTGTGCACAGGAGTGCACTGACTGACGTCTAATGAATACAGCAGTAGATGTCAGCGCGAATTGTGTGAAACCGGATCCGGATGCGGCCCATGACTACATTTCTAGAGTGATCAGCCCATTTGGATTACGGGGCACTAACAGACCGCGGTGGTATCGTATTTGCTCATAGCCATCACCGTATATCGAGGTACCACCGGCGGACCCCTTCATCATGTGCAGAGCGCCATCAACCTCGTAAAGCTCTTGAAGGAATGCATATGGCGCTATCTAAGATGTGGCGACGATTGCGGAATTTTCAACGATGGAAGAAAGCAACCACCCCCATGCTGCTCAATGCCGGTACGGGAGAGCTAATCCCCTTCTCCAGCGACACCGCGCCCACGAACGGGAAGTGGGTGCTTCGCCGCCCGCTCACACTGCCTGAGAGTACGCTGCCGCTCTTCCTCGAAGTTCCGCTAATTTCTGGGCGCACCGCCGTGAGGAAAAATATGGGGGCATCTAACCTGCCACGCCTTCAGATCGGACTCCAGCATAAGATAGGAACCTCACTCCCTCACCCGCCCCAGCCGCAATCCGGTTAACTCCTTCCACTCGATAGCAACTCTTCCCCTACTCGCAAGACGGATTATGTTTTGATTCCTCTACAAGATGGTGCAGCCTCGCTCGCGTGTGTCTCTAGCTTCTCTACAACCTTGTACCCATACAGCAGATCATTCGGAAACTCCTCCCGTGCCGCAGTCGGGACTGGCGAGAGCTCGCGGCCCAGCTAGGCAGGCGTGCGCACACGGGCAGCAGGAAGCTTAGGCAGCCCAAAGCTGTGGATCTGCCTCTGTTCTGTTTGGTTTTTCAAGCAACTGTTTACGCGACCTTCATGCTTTCCGAACGCGATGGTAAAGCTCTTCGGTTATCTATCGCGCAATCGAATCCTGACCCTAGTACAACTGCTGTTGAAATCCCCGTCAGGAGACGTGATTCTGATTTTCCGTACGGACCCTATCGCTCAACCCTGGAGGTGATGATGAAATATTTGCGTAACATAACTCTGGCGATGAGCCTGATCGGCGCCATTACCGCCCCTGCCGTGCTGGCTGCGCCTGAATTCGTCAATGGCCTCGCCCTGGATGGTGCCATGCTCGACCGCAGCGGCGGCAAGGATGCCAACACTGGCCGCGTCGGGTACTTCTCGGATATCTATTACGACCCGCAGCGCGGGCAATGGTGGGGTCTCTCCGACCGCGGACCCGGCGGTGGCGCCCTCCATTATGAAACCCGTGTGCAGCGCTTCGGTCTGACGATCGACAAAAAGACCGGCGCGATCAGCAAGTTCAAGATTCGCAAGACCGTGATTTTCAGCGATGAGTTCGGCAACCCTATGGACGGTATCGCCCCGGCTCCCACCAATATCCTAGGCAATGCCTTCGACCCGGAAGGCTTCGTCATCGGCCCTAAGAACGGCAGTTTTTATGTGTCGGATGAGTATGGCCCCTCCCTCTACGAGTTCAACAAGAAAGGGAAACGCGTGCGGACCTTTACTACGCCGGCTAACCTAATCCCGCGTAATGGAAACACACCGAACTATGCTGGCGGAGACCCGGAACCCAACACCGCCGGGAAGCGGACCAATCGCGGCTTCGAAGGGCTGGCGATCATCCCCGATGGTGACTACATCTATGCCATGTTGCAAAGTGCCATGCTGGACGAAGGTGCCGGCAGCGGCGTATGCAACCGTATCGTAAAATTCAGCACCGCAACCGGCACCGCGCTTGCTCAATACGCCTACCAGATGGAAGGTTCCAGTCAAGGCCGTGGCATTTCAGCACTGTTTGCCCTCAACGATCACGAGTTTCTGGTGCTCGAACGCAACAATCGGGGAATCGGCGTGGGGGCGGAATTCTCGCCTCCAAACAAAAAGATCTACCGCATCGACCTCACCGGCGCGGCTGATTTCAGCCTCGCAACCTTTGCTCCAGGCCCTTGTCCGGCAGGCAAGGTTATTAAGGCCGCCGCCCCTTTCCTCGACTTGACCGCCAACACCTTGCCCGAGCTGGGCAACAAGGTGCCGGAGAAATGGGAAGGGCTGGCCATCGGCCCACGGCTCAACAACGACTCCTATCTTCTCTTGGCAGGCACAGACAACGATTACAGCGTGACCCAGAACGCCGGCGGTACGCAGTTCGACGTATACTTCCGTGTCGACGATGCCGACCCTTTCGTCAGTTCGATCCAGTGCCCTCTCGGCAGCACAACCGGTTGCTTCCAGACAACCGGCGGCGCTCCGGCCGAGTTGGATGGCACGTATAAGCTACTGCCCGGCATCCTGCACGCCTATAAGGTCCCGAGAGCTGACCTCGGCAACTTTGTTCGCCCTGGCGGTCATGACCACGATAATGATGAGGGTGAGGACGACGACAAGGACTGAGATTTAGCTGGTCTAACCCTTCGCGCAACACCGGGGCCGCTATGGCGGCCCCGGTTCGTTTCGGCAGCCGCACCACTTGTACGCGAGGTGTCACCCTTAGCCACGTTATGAGCTGAAGTGGAAGAACTAGAAAAGGGCCGAAAAGAACGACAGGAATCAGACCACCGTTCCAGATAGTGGCCCTTCACGAAGTTTACCCGGTCCAGCGTGTCAATCTGAACATGTAGATGATCCTGGAGCAGGGGAATCGAACACCGTGGACGCACCACCCTATGAGGACATGATCTCCCTAAGGGAAGTCCGCCAGGTACTCCGCGAGTTGGAAGACTTGGGGTTCGTGAAACGAACCGGGGAATTCCAAAATGGGTACCCCCTATATGTCGCCGCTCAGCCGGCAAAGAGGCCTGCTCATGATCTGCGCAACCGACGCGAGACAATCACAACCGTGGAGAGCAGGCACGACCAGCCCAGGGGACGAGCAGGTCGAAAAATAGCCAGGATAAGGGCACACAATGGAAACCATGAGTAGTACGGACCTGTCACAGCAAGAAGCAGATAGGCTCATGAAGTCTCTAGAAGGAATCTTCCTTCAGAACTTCCAAACAGCGTTTCATGAGGAATGCGCCAGAACGTTCGACCAAGACCGAGTATGGGCTCTCCCTGAACACAAGCGGTCCTATTTTCGAATCGAATCCTATCTGTTCGGAATCGACTTCGGGCAAGCAAGGCTGATTACCATTTCATCGTTTGCGCGGATTACTGCGACCTCTCCTAGGAGCTGCTCGAAATGCCTGCAGTGCCTTCTTGAACACAAACTGTTCCCGCTCGGTGTGGCTCAGAACAAACGCCTCATTACCGCCTTCCTCACAAAGAACGGGAAGGACGTGTTTCAAGAGCTTCAAAAACAGCTGCCGGGGGTACGGATTGCTGACAAGGAGCGGGGTGCTCACTACCTTGCCACCGTCATCTTTTGAGGTGGACTCAGGATTGCTGTGGCGACCCTCCTAGACCAGCCTTCTCGGCAAGGCGCCCCTGTCTCTTTCGATTCGACCCTTCTGTCACTTCCTCGTGCACTGCGGATCACCTACCATGCCGAGCCATTCCTCATGTTGCCCCGGCGCCCTGTAAGGGTATTAGATCCGTCAGGCCAGGCGCCAGCAGTGCCCTTGTTCGTATTCATGCGTCAAATAGATCCCCCTGAATAGGCGTCCTTAGTACGTGCCTCTCTATCGGGCATACATTCTAAATCCCGAATTAACGGGCCATGCACCACAACTTTACGGCGATGTAACAGAGGCCAGCCAATCTTGATACAGACAGATACGGATGACACAAAGGGGGAAACCATGAAATCTCTGACGAGTGATAACGGTCAGCGATCGAATCT
This sequence comes from Nitrospirota bacterium, assembly GCA_013388555.1. Taxonomy (GTDB): domain Bacteria; phylum Nitrospirota; class Nitrospiria; order Nitrospirales; family Nitrospiraceae; genus Palsa-1315. The sequence continues at coordinate 14,364 of JACAFD010000174.1, forward strand.
GGCCGTCACCCTAGCCAAGTCTGCGTGTGAAGTCCGGGAAGCACAACGACTCCGGTACCGCATCTTTGCCGAGGAATGCGGCGCACAGCTGCCCAATCGCTCATCAGGCATTGATGAAGATGCATTCGACGCCTATTGCGATCATCTGATCGTGCGTGACACCGAGAGGGATGAAGTGGTCGGCACCTACCGGATCCTGACCTCGTGGAGAGCCAAGGAAGCCGGCCAATTTTATTCAGAAACAGAATTCGACCTCACCAAGCTGAAACCGCTTGCGCCGCGTCTCGTTGAAGTCGGCCGATCCTGTATACACTCAGACTACCGCCAGGGGGGAGTCATTACGCTCCTCTGGGCGGGACTGGCCCAGTACATGATCACCGGCGGGTACGAATACTTAATGGGGTGTGCCAGCATCAGTTTGGCGGATGGAGGGAGCCTCGCCACCCAGACGTACCTCAGCCTTCGCACCACCAATCTGAGTCCGGACCGCTGGCGAGTTGTCCCGCATCATCGATACCCAGTTACAGGAGGTCATCGTGTGGGCAAACCGATGCTCCCTCCGTTGGTCAAAGGGTACGTGCGGCTGGGAGCCTATATCTGCGGCGAACCGGGGTGGGATCAGCAGTTCAATACAGCTGACCTCTTCATGCTCCTGCCTCTTTCGAGAATGAATCCCCGCTACGCCCGACATTTCTTGGGAGCGCCATGCCACGTCCATGCACCAGCCGCCTAACCAAGCTGAAACGTGGCGGCAACCTTGTCCTGAAGCTGTTCAAAGCGCTGCTCCTGATCGGGGTCGTCTTCCCTCACATCCGGCCTTCCGAGCGGGACGTGATCATTGAGGGATGGTGCCGGGAGGTCTTGGAGGTTCTGTCGATTCGTCTGATCCTGCGTGGCGAGGCGCCACAGGGGCGAGTGTCATCCGTGTTGTTTGTCGCCAATCACGTGTCATGGATGGACATTCTCGTCATCAACGCCTGTCGGCGTGTGCAGTTTGTCGCAAAGGCGGAGGTCAGACGATGGCCACTGGTGGGATGGATGGCAGCCCGAACCGGCACGCTCTTTCTCAAACGGACCAGCCCTCACGACTTAGCCCGCGTCACGAAATCTGTCGCGACCGTTCTCCGACGTGGAAACTGTATCGCCCTCTTCCCCGAAGGGACAACGACCGATGGCACAGCCATTCGGGCATTCCATTCAGGATTGTTTGAATCGGCCATCACCGCTCAGGCGCGGGTCTGGCCTGTCGCCATCACATACCAACGACTGGATGGATCACTCGACCGCGAGATCTCTTTTGTCGATAATCAGTCGCTGGTGTCATCCATCCTGAACGTCCTCGGGCGACCGACCACCCAGGCACAGCTATCGTTTTCGTCTCCCTTTGACAGTTCATCCGGTGATCGGCGTGAACTGACGGCGTGGTGCCACCAGGCTATTGAACAGTCTCTGGCAGGCTACCTCCCGTGCACGGTTCCATTGCGACCTCCTCTGCGGTATCCCGCAGACGAATCCTTCCCTCCAATGACCGCCGCTTGAGTTTCGTTTCTGTCGCCGACACCACATGATGTATCACCCATACACGGGGAGAGGCGCTGAGCCGGGTTGAAATTCAGAACCGGACTGACATGAATCGTCGAAGATTTCAGTCTGGAGGAGTTGAGGCGACTGCGAACCATCGAGCGGATGCCGATGATGCGCCCGAAGAATCATACCTTTGATGGACTGTTTGCCGTGCCGACCCTTCAGGAAATCGTTGAACTGGTTCGGGGGCGGAGCCGAGCGAACGGACAAGTCATTGAATTGTATATTGAGACAAAGCACCCGACCTACTTTCGCACCATCGGTCTACCGTTGGAAGAGGCTCTGGCTGATTCGTGATGGGACACCTCATCACGGATCATGGCGTGATGGTATTGGGCCACCAGGTTGGCACCAGTTGCCCTGACCTGCAGTGAACGAAGCTCAGATAGTCCTTTCTCAGAAAACCTAATCACCTCAGAAAGCAGGTCCTTTACTTGCTTCGTTCTGGTTGGCTCGCCGACTCGAAAGTATAAGATGCCGGTAATGCATTCTTGACTCATTGTTCACCAATCTTTGACGAATGGCAGAACAGTTGGTAACAAGCCCGGAACAGAATCCCGCCCGTGCCCTAAGCGTTCGACGACCACGAGCACCATTGAGAGTAGCCGGATAACTGTCGCTCATCTCATATAAATATAAGGAGAAGAACCATGAAGAATTCCGATGATGAGAACGGGTGTAACACCTCGGGCAACGAGAGCTTCCAGGACGTGCTTGATGCTCGCGTGTCCAGGCGCGGGTTGATCAGCAGCGGGCTCGCTGCCGCGGCTTTTTTATCTCTCGGCGGCGTCGATGCGTTGCTGAGAGCCGTTCCGGCTTCCGCCCACGGACAGAACCAGCCACTTCTCGGTTTTCAGGGCATCCCGGTTTCGGACGCCGA
>JACAFD010000070.1 GCA_013388555.1 Nitrospirota bacterium
AGGTCCAGTCGACTGTATAGGACCGATTCTTGGCACGGGCAAACCGGATAAAGTCCCCACGCACCTTCGCCCTCGTGGTCTGTGGCGGGGTCGACATGGCTCGTTGCACCGCTTCCTCCTCAACCACCCGTTCGATCAGCCCACGGGATTCCATCAAATAGTATAACCCGCGCGTCCGTTTGACGTCATGAAATTGAAGGTCCAACAAGAACACCCGTGGATCATCCCAGCCACACCCCTTTTTGTCGATATAGGACTGAATCAAGTAGCGCTTGGTCACCCAATCGATTTCGCGCACCAACTGCATGGGGTCTTCTTCAAGTTTATCCAGCACCATGGCCCATCGTTGCCACACATCGTCGAGGAGCGGATCGTGCGCCTGTTGAGCTAAGTATTCCTGCGCTCGATCCAGGTAGACCCGCTGAACTTCGACCGCCGTCAACTGACGACCATCATCCAGCTTGACCTTTCGCTTCAGGGTGGGATCGCGCGAAATCTCCCGAATGGCCTTTACAGGATCCTCGAACTCCATTCCCTGGACTGCATACCCCTCTTCGATCATGGACAGCACCAAAGTCGCCGTACCGACTTTCAAAAATGTCACAAACTCCGACATATTGGAATCCCCGACGATGATATGGAGCCGGCGGTAACGTTCCGCATCGGCATGCGGTTCATCTCGTGTATTAATGATGCTGCGAGAAGAGGTCGTCGAGGAGGAGGTCTTCTCGTGAATGTGTTGCGCTCGTTGAGAGATGAAATACTGCGGTTTCCCCGATACTTTTAAGACTTTTCCCGCTCCGCTATAGATCTGCCTCGTGACAAAGAAGGGAATGAGCTGCTCCGTGACTTTCCAGAAATCAACGTCGCGACGCATAAGAAAGTTTTCATGGCACCCATAGGTATTGCCCAACGAGTCCGTGTTGTTCTTGAAAATGTAGATTTCCCCGGAGAGGCCCTCTTCTCGCAATCGTTCTTCCGCTGCCGGCAGGCAAGCCTCGAGCAATCGCTCGCCGGCTTTATCGTGGATGACAAGATCGAGAATGTTGTCGCACTCTGGGGTAGAATACTCGGGATGACAGCCCGTGTCCTGATAAAATCTGGCGCCGTTCACCAGAAACGCATTGGAGGGCCAGCTGTTCGGAATGAGACCTTCAAAAATATACCCCAGCACCTTCTCCATCGGTAAATAGACGCGACCGTTCGGAGAAAAGATGAGCCCGTACTCATTCTCCAAACCGAAAATCCGCCGTCTCAAGGGACTGGGTTGCAGCATGTGATAGGCACAGAATAGCAGCCGGCTCCGGCTTCTTCAACAGAATGGCATGATCCGCCAGGCTCACAGACTGCTCAAAAGATCTTGTGGCCCGAGGGAGAGTTGAAGGTCCGTACGTCTGAGTGATGGGCGAATATCTGGCAGGATGCTCAAAAAGCTCGTTCAGCAAGGCCGCAGCGAGTGAAGGTCCGAGGCATACCCCTTGGGGTACGTTGAGGATCTGAACGATGTGAGAACGAAGCTGAAGGACTTTTTCAGCATCCTGCTTATGTGGAGAGGAGCTGTTTGGTATCGGCCGGTGTAAGCCTGCGAAATCTTCGTCCGTCTCTGGTACGGTCTAAGACCGCCACTTCCAAACTCTCAGGCAAGAGCTTCTGATTCCCAACTTGGTCAAGCGCGGCGATACAGAACGTCAGCGCTGTCTGGAGTTCCGGAGGCTGGGTAAACCCTTTCTCCTTTAACACGCCCTGCACGGCCTCGGATTTGCCTCCGATCACCGCAAAGGCACGCTCATCGATGATGCTACCGTCAAAAGATATGCGGTACATCTCGTTGGACTGACCATTATGACCAACCTGGACGACCAGGATTTCTACCTCCAGCGGCTTCAACTCCTGGCTGAAAATGGTGCCGAGGCTTTGGGAGTAGCCGTTCGCAAGTGAGCGGGCCGTCACATCTTCCCTGCTATACATGAATCCCTTGAGATCCGCATGTCTGATGCCGGCCTTTCTGAGATTCTCAAACTCGCTGTACTTGCCGGCCCCTGCGAAGGCAATGCTGTCATAAACTTCGGATATTTTATACAGTGAGGCGCTGGGGTTCTCTGCCACGAGAAGGATCCCACTCACATATTCGATGGCGATGATGGAACGGCCTTTGGCAATGCCTTTCCTGGCATACTCCGCCTTATCCTGCATCATCTGTTCGGGCGAGACGTAATAGGGCATCGGCATGCTTAGCTCTCCTTGGAACGGCGGGTCGCGATCAACCCGTCATAGATGCCGCGGATCTGCTGGTCGGAGACGTCGATAATGCCGGTCGCGTTGACGATCTTCGCAGTAGGATAAATGCCCCGCACAAGATCCGGCCCACCTGTGCCGACATCATCATCTGCCGCATTGTACAGAGCCAGCAGAGCCAACTTCAGCGCATCCGGCTCCGCCAGGCCTTTAACGAAATGCTCCCGCATCGCATTGCGCGCATCTTTGCCGCCCGACCCGATTGCATGATAGTCCGACTCTTCGTACCGGCCACCCGCGAGATCGTATTTGAAGATGCGGCCTTCTGCGCGCTTGATGTCATAACCAACATAGAGCGGCATGACGACCAGCCCTTGAAAGACCATCGGCAGATTCGCCTTGACCATTTGCCCGAGCTTGTTGGCCTTCCCTTCACAGGACAGTTGCACGCCTTCCAGCTTTTCATAATGTTCCAACTCAACTTGAAACAACTTCGCCATTTCGATGCAGGGTCCGGCTGCTCCGGCGATCGCCATAGCGGAATACTCGTCGATCTTGAAGACCTTCTCGATCCGTCGTTCGGCAATCTGAAATCCTTCTGTCGCTCGACGGTCTCCGGCAATCACCACACCCTGTTGATACTTGATCGCCAGGACCGTGGTGGCCAGCGGCACGCTCATCGAGCCGGCTCCACGCGTCGGCTCGGCCGCAGCCTGTGCATGCAGAATTCCACTACGGCCTATTGGAGTCAGCGCTGGATACTCTTGGATCAAGAAATCGAAAAAACTGGGGTTGTCGGCGTTGGGAAGAAATGGCAGTTTCATGGTGTGAATCGTGACGAGTCTTCGCTGATCAAGCCTTCAGCTTCGTTAGCAGTGCATCGACGGTCTCGACCTGATCGAGGAGATCGCTCGTCAGTGAGGCTGTCCCTCGCAGCGGGTCCATTAATGGTACCCGTTTGACCTGATTATTGCCGACGTCGAAGAGCACCGAGGTCCAGCTGACCCCATAGAGCGACTTCGCAAACTTACTGACACATCGTCCACGGAAATAGGCGCGCGTACCGGGAGGCGGGGTGATCTCCGCACGCACAATTTCGACCTCCTGTACGATGCGCTCGATCAAGTGACTACGTTCGAGCGTAAAGTAGAGGCCCTTGTCGGGGCGGACGTCGTGATACTGAAGATCCATCAAACGTATTCGCGGGTCGTCCCACCCACAGCCCTTCCGCTCCATATAGGATTCCATCATCTGGCGTTTTGCCACCCAATCCAATTCTCGCACCAAGAGCCGGGGGTCTTGCTCCAACCTATCCAACACATCTTCCCAACGGACGAGTATGTCTTTCGTGACTTGGGAGAGATCGCGACAGGCATAGTACCCCATGGCGGCCTTCAGATACGCTCGTTGAATTTCCACCGCCGTCGTCGAGCGCCCCCCCGACAGTTTGATGGTCTCCTTCATGCCTACATCGCGGGACACCTTCTTGATGCTTCTGACCGGGTCCTCCAACTCGAACTGCGGGAGATCCACCCCCGCATCGAGAAGGTCCAGGACAATGGCCAATGTGCCGACCTTGAGGTAGGTCGAAAGCTCCGCCATGTTGGCATCGCCCACGATTACGTGCAATCGCCGATACTTGTCGTGCTCCCCATGCGGCTCATCCCGTGAATTGACGATAGGACGCCTGACCATCGTATTCAGATCGACGAGGCACTCAAAGAAATCCGCACGTTGCGAGATTTGATAATCCGTTGGGCTGGTCTGATTCTCTGCCCCGACCTTTCCCGCCCCCGCGAAAATGAGCCGCGTGACAAAGAACGGCGCCAAGACCTTCACGATGCGCTCGAAGGGGACCACGCGGGACATTAAATAGTTCTCGTGATAACCGTAACTGTTGCCCTTACCGTCTGAGTTGTTCTTGTAGAGCACACAGTGGTCTCGTCCCGTGACACGCACCATCTGCGCGAGGCACTGAGCAAGGATCCGCTCGCCGACTCGCTCGAAGGCTACGATCTCTCGCGGGTTGGTGCACTCAGGGGTGGAGTATTCAGGGTGGGCGCCATCAACGTAGAGTCGTCCCCCATTGGCTAGCACCTTATTCAACTGACGATTGTACTCGGGATTAGGCCGCTCCCGCTCTCCCTCAACCTCAAATCCACGCGCATCAAGCAGCGGATTTTCATTTTCATAGTCCCAAACGGCGAGAGGAGCCGGCAGGCCTGGATAGTGTCCTATGACGGCGATGGAATTGGAGACGGGGTCTGCTGCGGCAGGATCGCGCGATGCGATGCCGAATTCTGTTTCTGTCCCCATGACGCGGGGAGTCGTCAACGAATTGGAGTCCTGCATGGGTATGACGTCTTAAAGATAATGCCCTGTCGTGATGGTTTCGATCTGACGCGACTCGCCCGGACCTCCGCTAATCGTCCGAAGATGCACAATCTTCTCCCCTTTCTTACCGGAGATCTTCGCCCAGTCGTCAGGATTGGTCGTGTTGGGCAGGTCTTCGTGTTCTTTAAACTCCTCACGGATGGCCCTGATCAAATCCTCGGATTGAAGGCCACGGCCTTCCTTCGCGATTGCCCGTTTGACGGCAAACTTCTTCGCCCGCGACACGATACCTTCGATCAGCGCACCGCTCGCGAAATCCTTGAAATACAGCACTTCCTTTTCACCATTCGCATAGGTGACCTCAATGAACTTATTCTCTTCTGAGGACGCATACATTGCGTCGACTGTGAGATCGGTCATTTGTTGGACTAAAGCCTTGGCGTTTCCCCCATGGCGCGCCAAGTCTTCTTCGGAAAACGGCAGATCGACACTCAGATACTTCGAAAAAATATCCTTTGCCGCCACCGCATCTGGACGACCCACCTTCACCTTCACATCTAACCGTCCGGCGCGGAGGACAGCCGGGTCGATGAGATCTTGGCGATTACTGGCTCCTATCACAATGACATTACGTAGCCGTTCCATCCCGTCGATTTCCGAGAGAAACTGCGGAACGATCGTCGATTCAATGTCGGAGGAGATTCCGGTGCCCCGTGTTCTGAAGAGCGCGTCCATTTCGTCGAAGAACACGATGACGGGATTACCGTCCTCTGCCCGCTCTTTCGCTTTCTTGAAGACTTCCCGGACTTGCCGCTCGGACTCACCGACATACTTATTGAGCAGTTCCGGACCCTTCACATGCAGGAAATAACTCCGCACTTCTTTGCCCGTAAGATGTCCGAGCTTCTTTGCAATCGAATTCGCGACAGCCTTGGCGATCAATGTTTTTCCACACCCCGGCGGCCCATAGAGCAAGACACCCTTCGGCGCGCTCAATTTGTACTCTGAGAACAGGGCCGGATGAAGAAACGGCAACTCCACCGCATCCCGGACCTGCTCCAACTCATGCTGCAACCCGCCGATATGCTCATAGTCCACATCAGGCACTTCTTCCAATACCAACTCTTCTGCCTCAGACCTCGGCAACTTTTCGACGACATAGCCGGACCGGGGATCATAAAGCAGATGGTCGCCGACGCTCAAACGTTCGGCCAGCAGCGGGTCGCCAAGTTCTGCAACCTTTTCTTCGTCAAAATGCAACGTCACCAGGGCACGATTGCCTTCCAGAACATCCTTGAGCCGCACAACTTCACCCTGGGTATCGAAACCTTTGACCTCAATGACATTCAACGCTTCGTTCAGGACTACTTCCTGCCCCTTACGCATCACACTCCCATTGATCGACGGGTGCAGGCTGACTTTCATCTTTCGTCCGGATACATAGACGTTTCCAGTTCCGTCAGTGTTGAGGCTGGAGAAGATGCCGTAGGCTGAGGGAGGCGCAGTCAGTTTCTCAACTTCGGCGCGCAACGCTTCGATGTGAGTCTTCGCTTCCTGGAGCGTCGCAACAAGCTTTTCGTTCTGCTTGGTGGCTTGCTCGAGTTGGTAACGCGATTGGTACAGCCGGCGGATTTCTTCCTCCATCGACTGGATCTGCACACGAAGCTTTTCAACTTCGCGAATATGTTCGTCGTTGCGTGATGGCACGTCCCTGTTCCCTTCAGCCAACCGCTTCGTGAGCTGCGTGACAGAATATCGGAGCGACCGGAACCGACTCGGACTTTCTTTCTTGCCGTCCATGGCGCCACTCGAGAAACGCGAAATCCCTTGCTGAATCGAGAAGTCCTTGTCTGCGCGGATTCTATCACCCGTTCCCGGGGTGGTCAACCGGACGGCGGCAATCTGCAAGGGGACGATGACGCATCCCGCGCATCACGGTACGAGTGTCATGGCGTCGATTAACTCCCGCGTCGCCGACTCTACATCGGCCGCACCGAGAATCGCCCTGATCACTGCCACACCGAATGCTCCCGCATCCCGCATTTCACGTGCGCGCGCCGCCGTCACTCCGCCGATCCCGATAATCGGGATGCCGACCAGTCGGCAGGCCTTCTCAAGGGTATGAATGCCGAGCGGCAAACCGAACGACTGTTTGGATGGTGTCCCGTAGATCGGGCCAAGAATGACATAATCTGCCCCCTGCGCTTCGGCCTGCACTGCCTCCTCGATTGTATGGACGGAGATACCCAAAAGACGTTCCGCGCCCAGCAATTCCCGTGCAACCGTTACAGGCAGGCTATTGCTGCGCAAATGAATGCCGACACCCTCCAGCGCCAATGCGACATCGATTCGATCATTGATCAGGAGTTGAGACCTGCGTGAGACCGTTACGGCCTGCACCTCACGAGCCAGCGCCACAAGTTCTCTGGCTGATAGGTCACGTTCACGGATTTGTATCGCAGGTCGCTCGGCGGTGAGAACCCGCTGCAGAAGGGGAACCAGCGGACGCCCATCGGTCTGATGGCGATCCGTGACGACAAAAAGCCGACTGGAGAGTGTCAACATCGGCAGGCACTGAGTCAGAAGTGCTGAGTCCTGAGTGCTGAGTCCTGAGCAGGATGCTCAAAACGATCGTCCAGCAAGGCCGCAGGCGAATCGAAACCGGAGGCGTACCCTCGGGGGCGCACGGTGCGACGAATAAGGAGCACCAAGTCTGTGCGCGCCGCCGAGTGGTGAGGCGGCCGGGTCCCCGTTGAGGATCTGAACGTTGCGAGAACGATGCTGGCGGACGTTTTCAGCATTCTGCTATAGCATACCTTCGATGGGACTACTCGCTGTCGCATACAGTTTTCGCGGGATTCGCCCGGCCTTGTAGGCAAGTCGACCGGCATATACTGCATACTTCATTGCTTCGGCCATGGCAATAGGATCTTGAGCCCCGGCAATGGCCGTGTTCATGAGCACCGCGTCCGCCCCCAATTCCATCGCAAGGGCTGCATCGGACGCAGTCCCAACACCAGCATCAACGATGATGGGCACCTTGATCATCTCCATGATGATCTTCAAATTGTACGGATTGCGGATACCGAGTCCCGATCCAATCGGCGCTGCCAACGGCATGACGGCTGGGCACCCGATGTCAACGAGCTTCTGAGCCACGATAGGATCGTCATTCGTATAGGGCAGCACAACAAAACCTTCCTTGACGAGAATCTTTGCTGCTTCAATCAATCCGGCCGTATCAGGAAAGAGGGTTCTCTCGTCACCCAGCACTTCCAGCTTGATTAAATCGGATACGCCGGCGGCTCTCGCCAAGCGGGCATAGCGAACCGCATCTTCCACGTTGTAACAGCCGGCGGTGTTGGGAAGAATGGTGTACTTCTTCGGATCGAGATAATCGAGCAGGTTCTCCTTGGAGCGATCGGTAATATTGACGCGCCGCACCGCCACAGTCACCACATCCGCTCCCGACGCCTCAATGGCCTTTTTGGTTTCGGCAAAATCCTTGTACTTGCCGGTCCCCACAAACAGCCTCGACGTAAACTCATGGCCGGCAATGGTCAAACGATCATTCTGCATGGGTATCACCCCTTCCTATGTCCGGAGCATTCACTGGTGCGCCACCGCCGATGAAGCTCAAGATCTCCACTCGATCGCCTTGTTTCAGACTTCGGTGATCGAAGTCCTTGCGATCCATGATTTCCAAGTTCAGCTCCACCGCCACTCGATCGGTCTTGATGGCAAGCTCACGCAACAAATCCCCCACCGTGGCGTTAGGCCGACAGCCCCGTTGTTCACCGTTCACCTGAATCTGAATTGAATCTTCCATCTTGCTTGATCCTAGGGGAGCAGATTTACTAATGTCAATAAACCTCCTTGTGCCGGCCTCTTGCCCCCCATCACCAATCACGTCAGAATAGCGCCATTACGGCCTATGATATCTACCCCAGAGCGTAACCGGCAAGTCGCGACTATCTTTCGGTTGATTGCTGAGCAATTAGCCACTCAGCGGGCGAACCCGTATCGGGTCAGGGCCTATCGGAAGGCAGCGGATACCATTGAGGCCTTGGGGGAGGACATTACAGACGTCGCCTCACGGCAGGCGCTGGAGGATATTGATGGAATCGGCCGGGATCTGGCCGACAAGATTGAAGAATTTCTTAGAACCGGAACAATCCAGGCCTATGAAGCCTTGAGAACGCCCCTTCCGGAATCGGTAAAGGCCTGGACAGACCTACCGGGATTGTCCGAATCGCTTGTGGCCTACCTCTACACTCGCCTAGGCATCACCACATTGCCCGATCTTGAACAGCTGGTGCGATCACACATGCTGCGTACGATACCAGGGTTTTCAGGACCCGAAGAACGGCTGCTGGAAGCGATCGCCGCGCGACAGCAGCCCCTCATTACGAAGCACGAGGAAGCTCCTTGAAGATCTTCCAGGTCTTCAGCATCTCGACCGCCTTTTGGAGTTGAACATCCTGCTCAAGCGAGGGATCGCCCGAGACATCAACAGGAGAAGCCTGAGGCGAAACGCCGTTCTTCGGAGCGCCCTCTTCCTGCCCTTTGCCATTCTGAGCCGGCTGATCTTTCCCCGGCACACCTGCCGACTTGGCTTGCTTGGGCTCTCCCTCCTTTTCACCGGACTTGGCTTCGCCAGCCTTGGCGACAGTGGCCGGTGGTTGGGATTTTACAACAATATCGGGCGTAATCCCCGTCGATTGGATTGAACGTCCTTTTGGTGTGTAGTATTTCGCCGTTGTGAGACGAAGCCCGGAACCATCCCCCAGCGGGAGTATGGTTTGCACTGATCCCTTGCCGAACGAGGTTGTACCGACAATCACTGCCCGCCCGTAATCTTGTAGTGCACCGGCTACAATCTCAGACGCACTGGCCGACCCTTCAT
>JACAFD010000028.1 GCA_013388555.1 Nitrospirota bacterium
CTTGATCACGCACCAGGAAGAGGTCGCGCTCATCGCCGATCGAGCGTCACAACTGTGTGCCGGTCGCATCGTTTTCTCCGGCGGTCCACGCGAAGCCGTCGATCATTTCCGCGGACGGACCTGCGTCCGTTGTGACGGGGAAGTCTGTCACTATGTCCGAGCTTGACGAGCTGAGACGCACCCTCCCGATGGTCGGAGCTGAGCCTTCGATCTTCGACGATACGAGCATCGCGCATGTCGTGGCGCTCGGGCATCGCATCCTCAGCCATCGCACCGTTCCCGGTCTCCGCGTAGATTTGGAGGAAACACCGGACGCCATCGTGGGAAAAGTGATCGTTGAAGCAGGCGCGCAAATCGCTCAACCGGTCCATATGTGTTTCGGTCTAGCTCATCCTACTGGGGTGCAGCAGATCAAGATCGACATACAAATACTAGAAGGGGCACAGGCGCGGGTGCTGTCCCACTGTCTCTTCCCCTTCGCCCAAGCGGCGGAACATCGGATGCAAGCCGTCATGGAGATAGGACCGAGAGCGTCGCTGACCTACACCGAAGGCCACTATCATGGCCCCCATGGCGGCATGCAGGTCCTGCCCCACGCGACGATCAAGATCGGTAAAGGCGCCCGCTACTTTTCAGACTTCTCGTTACTCTCCGGCTCAGTGGGGAAGCTCGACATCGACTATCTCGTCGAAGTGGAGGAAGAGGGCATCGCCGAACTCAGCGCGAAGATCTTCGCGCACAAGACCGACCACATCACGCTCAAAGAAGCGGTGATGCTTCGAGGGGAGCGGTCACGCAGCCTCATCAAGACCCGTGTCGTATTGGAGGGCCAGGCCCAGGCCGACATCACCGGCATCACCGAAGCCTACGCCAAAGGCGCGCGCGGTCATGTCGATTGCATGGAGATCGTACAGGGCCAGGCAAAGGCCAGCGCGATTCCCATCGTGCGGGTCTTTCATCCAGAGGCGAAGGTCACCCACGAAGCGGCCATCGGCAGTGTGGATAAGAAAGAACTCGAAACCTTGATGGCGCGTGGACTCAGTCCTGAACAAGCCGTCGAACTCATCGTGAGCGGAATTCTGCGGTGAGTTCGAACCACATCAGCGAGAATGAGGTTGTCATGATTACTTCGATCGCCTTCACGGTCTATCCGGTCTCGAATATGGAACGGGCTCGAGCCTTCTATGAGCATGTGCTTGGCTTGCACGTCAGCTACCACTATAAAGACGTTTGGGTAGAGTACGACCTCGGTGATTCGACCTTCGCCATCACAACCACAGAGATGGGCCATGTTCCGGGAGCAAAGGGGGCAATCATAGCCTTTGAGGTGTCAGACCTCGATGCCTTCGTGCACAAGATGAAGGAACGGGCCGTGTCGTTCGTCACGGAAGCGTTCGACACCCCCGTCTGCCGCATGGCGGTGATCGAGGATCCGGACGGGAACCACATCACGATCCACAAGCGACATGCTTAAGCGCCTGGTGAAGAACCTGCAAATCGGCACACTTGCCTCCTGTCAGGAGAACTGCTTGAACAGCACAGGTCTCCGCCGTGCGCCCCATTGTCCCGGCTTTGTGTCGAAGACTCCGGCACAAGGAGCCCCGCAGAAGCGACAGTTCCCATCTGCCGTCACGTTCCACTCGCTCAGTTCATACCAATCCCGTCCGATGAGTATTTGCCCGCAGCCGTGACAGTAGGTGCTTCCCCCTTCCCGGTCAGAGACGTTGCCGGTATAGGCATAGCGGACGCCGTTCTTCATCGCGATACGGCGGGCCATAGCCAAGGTGGCAGGTGGAGTTTGTGGGATTGCTCGCATCTTCCAGTCCGGATGAAAGGCTGTGAGATGGATCGGCACATCCGGTCCAAGCTGCTCGGCCACCCACTGCGTCAGGGCCTCGAGTTCCTGCTCCGAGTCATTTTCTCCTGGGATAAGCAATGTCGTGATCTCGAACCAGACCTTCCGGGGAAGAGCTAACAGACCGGATACACTCCCTTGGCCAATGACCGGCAGAAAGGCGTCATTCCACGCAAGGCCTGTTGAACTTGCCTACCGATTAGCGGCTCAACCGACGCCAATGACACTCCCTGCGTCAGATGGACTTCGACCATAACGAACTGCGGCGAGGACACCGGTTGGCCGATCTGGCTCGTCAACCAGACCGTCACTTCACGGAGCCCCTTCACGTTTCGGTGAATCTGCCCGGCCAAGACGTGGGCGAGCACGTTGTAGATCTTCCCCACATGCGCCACAGGATTTTTCCCGGCTGCCGCTTCCGCACTGGCCGGACGGCGAAGAGAGATCACTCCGCCGACGCGATTCCCTCTCCCCACTTCGCCGGAATCGCCCGCTTCCGCTGAGGTGCCGAGCAACGTCAGGTACATCCCCCCGACCCCTGCTCCGCGACGGTCCAGCGCATTGAGCGTGACCTCGACTGACAGTCCCGCCTTTGCCTTCTGATCCACGAAGGACCGCAATGCCTTCAACACCTCAGCCTTGCGCGCAAAGTACTGAGACTCCGTCCTGATGGCTGATGCCAGCAGTGGCATCGCGACCGTGAGGGTGACCTGCCTCTTTGTCCGTACGCCAAGCACCTTGACATCCTGCCCCGTGGCCGGAAAGGCCTTTTTAAAGGAAGGGCTGTTCAGGAACCGTTCGACCTGGAAGACGAGGCGCTCAGTCGGAGTGAAAGGCGCGTAGCCCACAGCTGCGGAGGTATCATTCGCAACCGGCCCTCCCCGCCTCTCACTGACGGATTGTAGTTCCGCAGGAGCCGGCTTTAGCTCCACCTGGCAGGTCAGATGCTTGAGGGGATCCACGTGCGGGAGATGCCGCCTGAACCATGTGGCGGCAACCCGCTCAGCGATCTCCGCAACCGGAACCAATTTCTTGTTCCACTCGAATGTCGCCCGATCCCCTATGACCAAACGCATCGGCGTGATGACATGGCCTCCCCCAGGACGGCAGTCCACCTCACCCGCCACCAACAGCCCCTTATCGGCGTTAAAGTGGAGCACGCGCCCGCATAACTTCAGATAGGCTTGCGCCAACTCGACCGCCACCTGTTCCATCACGGCATCGCAGACCGTGTCGGGATGGCCCAAGCCCTTCCGCTCAACGATTTCGAATGGCTGGTCTGCGAGGGGATCGCACGTCGATCTCAGAATCATCGGCTTCATCATGCAAGAGCCCCCCTGGCGCGAGTGTATCAACTTGTTGATTGAGCAAGGGCAGTACCATCAACCGAACCAGACCCCTCTCCGGAGTTCATCGAAAAAGCAGCAGCTTGGACGAGAACCCTCAATCAGATCCACCGGACTATGGGAAATTTAGCTACAACGATCCGATCAGGCCTGTAGTGAAACGCTACAGAAACCATGGAGAAGTTATGCTCCCGCTCCACTTCCCGCCGGTGAAGCCGCGGCACCAGCCTTGCTCACTCTCCTCGGTGTCATCACCTAGGCTCTGGCTCTCTTATGAACTCTCCGGCTCAACCGCTAACATCGCTATGGATGACGTACCTCCTACTGATCCACTGCCTGACGTTCATTCCTGGATGCGTCAGTGACAGTCATGATCCCACGCGCCAAGCCGAGCGAGACAGGATGGTGGATGAGCACATCATTCCCCGTGGCGTCAAGGACCAGGCCGTCCTTGCCGCAATGCGCCGGATTCCCCGTCACAGGTTCATTCCCCTCTCCTACTCCGCCTCCGCCTACGACGACGCTCCTCTCCCGATCGGGCACGGTCAAACCATCTCGCAACCCTCTCTCGTCGCATTCATGACCGAAGCGCTTTCATTGCAGGGCGCGAAGAAGGTGCTAGAGATTGGAACCGGTTCGGGGTACCAGGCTGCAGTCCTGGCCGAGATCGTGCCCCAAGTCTTCACCATCGAGATCGTCGAGCCTTTGGCGACAGAGGCTGCACAAACCTTGGCGGAACTTGGCTACCGCAACATCCACACGCGCGTCGGTGACGGCTATCACGGCTGGCCGGGAAAAGCCCCCTTCGACGCCATCATTGTGACCGCCTCGTCAGAGCATGTGCCGCAACCGCTGCTCGATCAACTCGCCCTTGGCGGGCGCCTGATTATCCCGGTCGGCAAAGCCGTCCAGGAAGTCCAGGAGCTGGTCCACTATCGCCGGACCACGGACGGCTATGAACGGACGCGGCTCTCGCTGGTCAGCTTTGTTCCACTGATCCACAAAAACCAACCCACCCAACCAGGTGAGCGATAACCGATGGATTCTCCTCGCTCGGAGCTTCCGCGCCGCATCGGAATCTTTACCGCCGGCTGTCTGTTAGTCAGTAACGTCGTCGGGAGCGGCATCTTCACGACGACCGGATTCATGGCTCGCGATCTTGGCAATCCCTGGCTGATCCTGGCGATCTGGTTCTTCGGAGCCTTGCTGGCCCTCGCGGGAGCGCTGTCCTACAGCGAGTTAGGAGCGGCTCTGCCGGTTGCGGGAGGAGAATACGCCTACCTGCGTCGCGCCTATGGCCCACTTGTTGGATTCCTCAGCGGATGGATGTCGTTCACGGTCGGCTTCAGCGCCGCCATTGCGGCAGGGGCCATGAGTTTTGCCGCCTATCTACTTCAGATTGCTCCCTTCCACAGTGAAAACGGTTTCCTCTCCACGGGGATTGCCTTGATCCTGATCTGGGTCGTCACGGCGTTTCATCTCGCCGGTGTCTGGTCCAGTGGATTCCTTCAACGGCTGCTGACCATTCTGAACATCGGAGCCATTCTGATCCTCGTCGTGGGAGTGCTGATGGTCGGGAAGGGAAACTGGAGCTACTACAGCCTCTCTGCCCCCGACATTACCCCCGGCTTCGGAGTGACGATGGTCTCGCTGATTTTCGTGATCTATGCGTACTCGGGCTGGAATGCGGCAGCCTATGTGGCGGGAGAAATCGTCGATCCCGGGCGCTCCATTCCGCGGGCCATGATCGGCGGCACCCTCTTCGTGGGGTTGCTATATCTTGTCGTGAACGGAGTCTATCTCTATGCGCTGCCAGTCACTGAGCTAGGGCAACCACCGATTCTCCCCGTGGCCAACAAGGTGGCTGCGGCCCTGCTGGGCTCCGCAGGCACTCTCTTGGTGACGGTCCTTCTCTGCCTCTCGATTGCCGGAGCCGTGAGCGCGATGGTGTGGGCCGGACCCCGCGTGTACTATGCTATGGCGCAAGACGGCTTGATTCCCTCCCTCTTCGCGAACACCCCCGGCATGCACCAAGCGCCGATCAACGCCATCCTCCTGCAAAGCCTCTGGGCCTCTGTCCTGATTCTCTCGGGAAGTTTCGAACGGCTGGTGATCTACAGCGGCACCGTGCTCACGATCTTCAGTGCCCTTGCAGTGGGAGCGTTACTGATCCTGCGCCGCCAAGAGCCAACCCTTCCCCGTCCCTATCGCACCCCTCTCTACCCGTTTGTCCCGGCATTCTATCTTCTTGTGTCGATCGTGATCGTCGGGACCGCACTCTATGAGCGTCCGGTGGAAGGAGGTCTGGGTATCGCGACCGTCTTAGCCGGAACGCCGCTCTACTTGCTGTGGCAGAGGTTCAGAGGCGTCAGCCTCCTCTGAGGCCACTTTGAGAACGACGACATCTAATTTCCAAGAATCCTTGCGACCTTTCGCCACAGCAGGGCTGCTGCATCTGTAGCGGATTTCCACAAATATCCGCAGTGGTGCCTTCATTCGTCAATTTCAAGTCCAGGAATTTTCTACAAATGGGCGACGGATCAGTGCTCAGGCGGCACGGCCCCGTTCTTGCCAATGGAATTACAGGGCCAGTCACTAAAACTCATTGGTCCGGGATTCAGCCTATAGAAGGAAGGGCTCATGCTATGAGATCGATGCTTTGTTTGCTTTTTGCCTTTGGACTCGTAATCCTGGCCACCTCGTTTGCAACCGTTGCAGGTGAGACCATCCAGCGGACAGTTCGAGGCACAGTGACGGCGACAAATACTGCCGTCGAACCTAAGACCGTCGTCGTGAAAGTCATACTTCCCAATAAGAAAGAGCTGATTGTGGGAGCTGATGTCCCGACCGACACCAACATTATGCGGGGCAAGAGAACTGCCAGGTTGGCCGACCTCACGGTGGGAGAAGCGGTCGAGATTACATACCTGAAATCGCCGGATGGTTTGATTGTACAATCCATTCACGTTCAATAACCAAGGAGCGCCCATGTCGACCCGGTGGCATCTGTCCTATTTCCCTATCCTCCTCTGTTTGCTTGTTGTGGCAATGGTATCCGGCTGCGCGAGCCGCAAGGTCGTTACGTCGTCAGGGGACCAGAGGTATGTGCCTGGGGCAACCGCGCAAGCCCAGACGCCTGTGGCAGAGGCAAAGGCCTCTCCACCTACACCTCAGCCGGCGGTGAAGGAACCACGGGTCACGGAGAAGCCAGTGCTTCAGGCCGGGCCGAGAGCAGGTCTATCCGACATCTTTTTTGATTTTGACCGGTTTGTGATTCGCGATGATGCTCGATCCGGACTCGAAGCCAACGCCGGTCTTCTGAAGTCTCGGTCCGGCGAGAAGATCCTCATCGAGGGCCATTGTGACGAGAGGGGAACGAGTGCCTATAACTTGGTCTTGGGTGAGCGCCGTGCACAGGCCACTGCACGCTACCTGCAGGACCTCGGTGTCTCCTCATCACAAATCCAAATCACGAGTTATGGGAAAGAACGCCCCTTTTGTGAGGAACACAGTGAAGCCTGTTGGCAGTCGAATCGACGAGCTCACTTCACCAGATAGTCAATGAACACGTGAAAATGCCAGCCGGAGGAATGGATATCGTGAGTCCTTGGACGTAAGGAGGGCCCTGTGAAGAGACATCGAACGCTGCTCATATGCTGGCTCAGTCTTATTGGCTTGGTTGGATGCGCCGGCACAGGCGAGGTCATCCCGCTCCAGATTCACCCCATCGCAACCGGATCTGAGGGGGCCGCGAAACAGAAGGCCCCTGCTCAGGTGGCCATAGGCTCGTTTGAGGACGGCCGGAGCCACAAGACCGGCATTGGATTTCGGACGCATCTGTGGGGAGGTGTCAGCTATTTCGATGTCCCGGGAGGCACGCCCGCCGAGGTGGTCACCCAGGCCCTAACCGATTATCTGACTGCGAAGGGCTGGCAGGTGACCAAGCGAGGGACCGGTGACAACGGAGTCGATGTCGTCCTCACGGGGAAAATTCTCGATTTTTCAGTCCACGCCAAGAGTCGGGTCGGCTTCACCGAGGTCATGACGAAAACGAAGGTCGCATTACAAGCACAGAATGTCGCAGATGGGAGCACGGTCCGTATAACCTTGAATGGGAACGGAGGCGATGAGATCTTTTGGTTCGATCCGGAGGATGCCCAAGCGCTTTTGAATGGGGTCTTGACCGACAGTTTTGGCAGGTTTGTCCAGGATACGGCTATTGAGAACAAACACTTACGGCTAAAAACCCCTTAACACAACCAAAGGCTTCTCCCAAAGGAGGCTTCCCATGAAAGTCCAAGATCTTATGACCAGCGATGTACAATGTTGCGGCCCCGATACCAATCTGGCTGCCGCCGCCAAAATGATGTGGGACAGCGACTGCGGGGCCCTCCCCGTGTTGAATGTTGAAGGTCACGTGATAGGCATGCTCACGGATCGCGACATCTGCATGGCTGCGGCCACCAAGAATAAGCCGGCATCTGACATCACTGTCTGGGAAACAGCGCGCGGAACGGCCTACACCTGCCATCTGTCCGATGATGTTCATACAGCCCTGGACATCATGAAACGGGAGAAAGTCAGACGGCTTCCTGTCGTGGATGAAGCCGGGGTGCTTCAGGGTATCGTCGCCATGAACGATTTTGTGCTCCTCGCCACAGATACGAAGGGGGCGAAGGCGCCGGCCGTCTCCTACGAGGATGTCGTGCGGACGATGAAGGCGATCAGCGCACACCGGGCGCTGGTGGGAGTCTAGCAATACAGTTCTGAGTACTGAGTTATCCCCGAGTCAGAGCTTCCCGCTCAGCCCTCCGAAGCGTAAAGGAGTTGCGACGCTGAAACTGTGAGGGCGAAGGGCCCTCGCGTGTGCCTGCAACCCCGCTCCGGACTTGGGTCGCTCGGAGCACAGCCCTCGTCTTTTCTCTGGTTCTTGTCGTCCATGCTTACAGCACCGCTTCGGCTCACCGGACCGGACTTGGAGGCTCCCTTCTCCTCTTCACTGAGGTATTTGGCAACACCCCACTTGGTTGTCACTGGCCCTAAACTCCTCAACATGCCAGTTTGTGCAGCCCTCACTTTCTTGCTCTAAGCTTGTAAGTAGTTGTCCCATCGAACATCTCTTTTTTTCATCACACGATATCTTACTGTGGCACCGGCAATGCAAGAGTGCCCTCTCAGCAACTCATTCCGGCCTTCAATGAGGTGGTCCATGACACAGCACCCGACCGTAGAAGATCAAGTAATCGACCTCGTGCGCAAAGCCGATGTCTGCGACCTCGAAGAGATCACGCGGGAATGCCCCGATCTGACGTGGAACCAAGTGTTTCTCGCCGTCGACCGGTTGAGCCGAAGCGGAGAAATCGTACTCATGACCAGGGGCCGGGGCGTGTATGCAGTGACATACTCGCAACGGCGGGAAGGTCGGCCTATTGAACCTTCACTTCCATCTTAATCACAAGGAGGTAGTTACATGTCTGCATTACCCCGTTGGGAACCGCTAACGACACGCTGGAACCCGTCCAAAGAGTTGGAGGAAATGGAGAAACGCCTCTCGACGTATTTGGGCCGCCCTGCTCTTCGGAGCGAGGGTGGGAAGGAAGCCATGACCGTTGCCGAATGGTCGCCGCTCGTCGACATTACCGAGGATGACAAGGAATACCTCATCAAGGCGGATCTGCCGGAAGTGAAGAAGGAAGACGTCAAGCTGACAGTCCAGAATGATGTGATGACCATCTCCGGCGAGCGCAAGTCCGAGAAAGAGGAGAAAGGAAAGAAATACCACCGGGTCGAGCGGGC
>JACAFD010000152.1 GCA_013388555.1 Nitrospirota bacterium
TCACCGCGCCCAATCCTATCGCCGGGACGTTACTGGGCGTGGAAAAGAAAACAGAGTCCATCGGCGAGGGGTCGCAGCACCGTGTCGTGGAACAGGAATATGTCACGCTCCTGACAGAAGACGGGATTCGCGCGCTCTCATTGGCAAACGTGCAACGCATCAAGCTCACGAATACATCCTTGAACGCTGAACTGCAACAGGCGCTGGCAGCCCTCGCGACACATCACGATGCCCAGAAAAAGACGATCTCGATTACCTTCGACGGCACAGGCAGCCGCCAAGCCAGAGTTTCCTACCTGACGGAAACCCCCGTCTGGAAAACCACCTATCGGCTCGTCTTGGATGAAGACAGGGCGCCCTATCTGCAAGGCTGGGCTATTGTGGAGAATCAGACCCCACAGGATTGGCGTAACGTCACACTCTCTCTTGTCTCCGGACGGCCCATTTCCTTCGCAATGGATCTGTATCAACCGCTCTACAATCCACGGCCAGTCGTCCAATCCGAGCTCTATGTCAGTCTCAGACCCCAGACGCACGGGGACGCGATGGACGAGCTCAAACCGATGGCGCCCGCTCCTCCAGCCAGGAGCGAGATGAAAAAGGAACGATTGCTCGGCAAGTTGGCCCAAAGTCTTACTGGTGGTCGGGCCAATGCTCCTGCCGCAGCAGAAACCACCGCCGCCGACATGGGGATTGGCAGCCTGGAAGAGGGCGTCGTCTCTACAGCAATGGCCGAAGACAAGGGCGAGTTGTTCGAATATCGTATCGACCAGCCCGTTACCCTCGCCAAGCACCAGAGCGCGCTGTTGCCCATCATTGGGCAAACACTCCAGGGGCAGAAAGTATCGCTCTACAATCAGAGCGTCAACGCGAAACATCCGCTGAACGGGTATCGGCTCAAGAACACGTCGTCACTGCATCTCATGCAAGGGCCGATCACGTTGTTCGACAGCGGCGCCTATGCAGGCGATGCGCGCATCGAAGATCTTCCTCCCGGGCAAGACCGGCTCATCAGTTATGCGCTTGATCTCAAGACCGAAGTAGAACCCACACTCCAAGGCGGCACGCAAGAACTTTCGACGGTCTCGCTCAAGAAGGGCACGATGCTCATCTCGCGCCGTTTGATCGAAGACCGGACCTATCTCGTGAAGAACCGCGACGCCAAGACCAAGACCGTCCTGATCGAACAGCCCTACCGCGCTGACTGGAAACTGGCCGAACCGAAGGAGCCGACAGAGCGGACCAGGGATATGTATCGGTTCAGCGTCGCAGTCGATCCAGGGAAAAGCGCGACGCTTCGCGTAAAGGAAACGCTGCCCCTTCAGGAATCGATTCTCTTGATGGAGAGCGGGATCGACCAGATCATTCACTATCAGCAGGCCAGGGAAGTCAGCCCAAGAGTGAAAGAAGTACTGCAACGCGTGGTGCAGTTGCGCGGCAAGCTGGACGACACGCGTGCCCAGCGGATCCGCCTGGACCAACGCACCGCTGAAATCACGGCTGAGCACGGCCGCATCCGCGAAAACATGCAGCGGCTCCAGCAGAACTCCGATCTCTATCATCGCTATGTCAAGAAGTTGGACCAGCAGGAGACAGAGCTGGAAAATCTTCGCAAGGAGATCGAGCGATTCAAAAACACGGAAGAAGAACAGCGGCGGGAGTTGCAGAGCTACGTGATGAATCTCGACGTAGCCTAATCCAAAACAGATGACGCTTCATTCACCTTGAAAGAAGCGTCGTATCTGCTCCTCCGGCGCGCAGCCGACGAGGAGCTCACCCTCTGGTGAGACCATTAGAGGAACCCCGGCTTGGCCTGTTTTGTGCCAGGCCGATTCCCACTCTTGACCCGTCTGGCGGTTTTTGTCATCGATCGCACCGATACTCTCCGCGGGCGCTCCTGACTGCTCGGCCAATTGTCTGAGTACCACCGGATCGGAAATGTCCTTGCCTTCACACCAGAAGGCCCGATAGGTTTCCCGCACAAACACCATGCCCTGCCCTCGATCACGACGCAGGAGTGCCGACGCCTGTTCGATCGCCGGCTTCGTATTCGGCTTACCGGGAGGGAGCGAAATGGACAGACCAGGCGCCAGTCGCTGTACGACCGTCACCTCGTGGCGCAGTTCAGCGCCCAACATGCCCTGCCAAGGTTTCATGGGACGAGGGAGTTGCGGCGCATGCTGTACACCCCGCCACTCGCAGCGGCTGATCAAGTTCAATTCGTGCAGCCGCTCGTGCATCGCATAGCAGAACGGACAGTTGAAATCGCTGTAAAGCAGAGTCTGTGCATCGTTCACTCTGGATTTCCTCCTATCGATCTTGCCGAACCTTCACTCCAGTACGTCTGTATGGTACCGGCGCGCGCAAGCAAAATCTACTAGGGGGGGATGGATGGCCCGATGAGTCCCCTGTGCTCGCGCAACGCGCGGCCTCAGCAATACGGGAGGGTAGCCTGGTCGTCCTCCTGCTCGCGGAACGCGCACGATAGGAATGTGCTCGTTCGACGCGCGCATTCGAGGATCGACCAGGCCACCCCCTGAGAGAGATAGGGAATGGGGAAAGGCAAGCAGTGAAGGACAGTCTGGCTGTTCCCCTCCGGGCTAACGTGGAAAAATTGTAAGGCCCTCGCCTGGGCTAATGGCACGTCCCGGGAAATCGATTGCGCAGCAATCGGAGGGTAGGGCGGGTGAAAAATATCTGCCAGTGGGTTGGGCGGTGACAAAACTGCGCGCAGTGGGTACTCATCCGGGTCATCCTGAAGAACTTTGCCAGAAAGCACTGGTTAATCTAATGACTCTGGAAGGCGGGCAGCGCAAGCAGACATTCAAGTTTTTCACGGAGAACTGGAAGGGTCATGGGTTTCGTGACGACATCGTCCATTCCTGCCTGTCGGCACTTCGCTGCATCTTCTGGTGATGCATGCCCGGTGAGGGCGATAATGGGCAGGTGCCGGGTCATGCCCTGCTCGCGACGCCTGATTTCCTGCGTCGCTTCATAGCCATCCATCTCCGGCATCTCGCAATCCATCAGGATGGCATCGTAGATGGCGTGGACAGTGGAATCCACAGCCTCCCGCCCGTTCCTCGCCACCTCGACCTGACACCCAAGTTTCTGCAAAAATTTGCATGCCACAACCTGATTGATCTCATTGTCGTCTACGACAAGAATCCGGAGCGCGGTGGCGCGGTCCGCAACCGATGCAATGGATGCCTTGCCGACATGCGCAGACGTCTCGCGTTGAATCGCGGGTAACAGGCTTGTGGTATACGAAAAGGAACTGCCCTCGCCCAGCTTACTCTCCACCATCATGGCTCCACCCATGAGCTCAACCAGTTGGCAACAGATCATCAAACCCAGTCCTGTTCCTCCATACCGCCTGGCCGTCGATGTTTCTGCCTGCGCATAGGCTCCGAATAATCGCGCCTGCTGGTCCGCCGTAATACCGATGCCCGTATCCTGTACCGTCCAGTAAAGAACGATGGAGTCGGAATTCTTCTGATTGCATGGCACTCTCTTCACTGAGACACGTACCCCGCCCTGCTCAGTAAACTTGACCGCATTTCCGACCAGATTAAACAGTACCTGCCGGAGACGAATGGGATCGCCGCGCAACACAGCCGGAATATCCGGCGCCAGTTGAACCTGAACCGTCAATCCTTTCTTCTTTGCCGCCTCCGACGTCAACGTGATCACGTCCGTAATGAGAGGATGGATCTCTACATCGGCGACTTCCAATGTCATCTTCCCTGCTTCGATCTTCGAGAAGTCGAGAATATCGTTGACAAGAACTAAGAGCGACTCTGCCGACCGGTGCATGGTTTCCAGTAACTGTCGCTGCTGGTCGGTGAGAGACGTATCTTGAAGGAGTTGGGTGCAACCTAGGACGCCATTCATCGGTGTGCGCAATTCGTGACTCATCGTGGCCAGGAAGATCGCTTTCGCACGAGCCGACTCTTCTGCTGCTTCTTTCGCACGACGCAATGCCACATCTGCAGTGATATCCGTTCCATAAACTCGAACCTGCTTCGAACTCCCTAATGGGAAAAAGGACCAAGCAAGTACACGGCCTTCGACGCGATGTTCTAATCGAACGGTGGGTTGCTGCGAAGCAAGACAGTGATTCAACACATCCGGCAAGTTCGGCGGAAGGACGGCTTCCACTCGCCCCTGAATGGAGGTGCCGTAATTGAGGAGTTCGACCATCGCAGTATTGGCGTAGAGCATGATGCCGTCTTCGCCAAACTCCACAATAGGATTCGGCGCATCCTCTGCCAGCCTGGCCACCCGTTGGACGTTTCGCTCCGCTTCCCGCTCCACCGTCAGATCGCGACAGACAACAATGGCCCCAACAGGCTCCGGGCCTCGCCCCCTAGGCCAGAACGTCGCAGCAATCTCAATTCCGGTCCCGTCAGCTCGGATCCACTGATGGGGCGATACCATGGTGACTTCACCAGTCCGTAGGGTGTGTTCCAACGGACAACCTCGATAACCAGCTTCTCCTGAGGAAAGACACCCCACCACATCGTGAAATACTGCACCGACGACATCCTGATGACGCCCCACAAGCTGCTGTGCCACGGGGTTGAGAGACAAGATCCGTCCATCCCGACCCGTCACAAACATTGCTTCGCCGGATGCCTCGAAAATAAGCGCCGTGTCCTCACGAGTGGGCAACCAGCACAGGTTCCCTTGGGGGACAGGATCAGGGGTGTGACCCGGTGAGCGGCTCACGCTGCCACCTGCCGCAGAACAGTTTCGACATCGAGCCCTTCCCGAACCGCATCCCGCACATCACGAATCGTCTTTCCACCCTCTGGTTCATGGATTAAATCCAAGGGGGTCGGTGGAAGACATCTGTGGCCAAACTGGTCTCTGCAGATATACAGAAGAGGTAAGTGGGCTTTCCCCGGCGTGATTGCGCCGACGACGGCGAGTTCTCCGGAACTCAACCCGACCAGGCTGTAGAGAGGATAGACGCCGATAACCCGAATCAGGTAGGACACAACCTGCACAAGCCCTTCATCAGCTCGATACCGCTGGTAGAGCTGTGTCAACGCCTGATGTGAGGACATCGGAGTGAAGCCTGTGTGTCCGGTAACAAGTTCATCATACTGATCTATAATTCCAACCAACCGTGCGAATGCATGATGTGCTGCCGACAGTCCTTCCCTCTCTCCGGTTTGTACGGTCAAATTATGATGCCCCTTCACAATGGCAAGAACGGCCTCGCCGAATGATCCACTCTGTTCGAGTATCGCGCCTCCTTGAGTCGGATGGCTATCGTACAAAGCCTTTTGAGCCGGCGACAGCGTGTTCGGCCGCTTCACAATGTTCTGGGGTATGCGCGTGAGCCCGATATCGTGCAGCATACCCCCGATCCCCAGCTGCCCCAATTGCTCACGGGAGTAGTCCAGAGCCTGCCCAAGCATCACGGACAGGGTACACACCGTCAGACCATGTTCGTGAAGTGTCGGATCAGGCCGTCGCAATACCAACGCCGCGTAACAGGCGGCCTGCCGCTCGAGAACGTCACCGATAATCTCGTCGATCACCTGGCACACGACATCGTGCTGCAAGAACCCGCTCTTGCGCGTCTGCTCGAACAGGCCATTCAGACGGTGTACCCATTCGGCACGACGCTGCGTTGCTCTTGCAAGATTCTCAGCCAGCATAGCCGCAGGCGGCTGCGAAGATGGTGCAGTCACAGACGCCTGGGGTGCCACAGCTGGAGAGCTTTCGACCAGAATCGGCTCGATCGTCGCCGAGTGAGCCGGTTCATGGTCAACAACATCCAGCCCCTGCTTGGTGTCGATCGTCACCTCAGCGATCCCGGCGCACCGAAGAGCGTCGATTTCCGATTGATCCTTGATCTTGAACTTATGACGAAGAAACGGCGTCTGTAACCACGATCGGTCTACGCCGATCAGGTACATCCCGACTTTGAGCTGTGTGAGAGGAATGGTCCGTTGGGCCACGGGTCAGGTCCAATGAATACGTAGTACATTCGGCTCTACTCTATCGACGGATTTGTTGTATTTCTTTAATCCGTTTTCTCAGATCGGGACTCTATCTTCAGTCCTGTTCATTGTGGTTGGTTCTCATCGTCTCGCCTCCAGAACGGCAAAGAAAGTCGGGAATCAAGTTCCCCGGTCAATTGACCGATATGCATGTCGATAGGGGTCAAAAGAGCTACCCCTGCAAGTAACCGGATCGACACCCCCTAATAACCTCCTGGAGGTGCCTGATGATCGGTGCCATTTCCTCCGCCCTCTCAGGACTCATCGCATTTTCAACACAGATCAACGTCACCGCTCACAACATAGCCAACGTCAGTACCGACGGGTTCACAACATCCCGAACGGAGTTCGTTGCAGTGGAATCTACGCGCGATGATTCAACAGAGTGAGACAGCCGGGCCTACGATCTTGAGCGACCGAGGCTATGGCCCTACACAGTTGGAATTGTCGAACGTCGACCTTGTTGAGGAAACCGTCAATCGGATCATCGCCCAGCGGGGGTTTGAAGCCAACCTCCAAGCCTTAAAAACTGCTGACGGCATGATGGGTCACATCCTGGATATCAAGAAATAGCCGTCCCCTCCTCCCGATTGGAAGACCGCCCACAGAATGAACGTCGCATAGCAATCTGCGCGATCAGTATGATATGTCCAGCCCATGGCTGACCTATGCGTTCTGCTGCTCACACCTCCGCTCACACAGCTGAATACACCCTACCCATCCACCGCTTTTCTCACGGGATTCCTCCGTTCACAGGGTGTCGCCTGTCACCAGGCCGATCTTGGGATCGAGATGGTACTGCGCCTGTTTAGTCGAACGGGGCTACGGCAGGTCTTTCATTTGGTCCGTGAGCA
>JACAFD010000103.1 GCA_013388555.1 Nitrospirota bacterium
CAGCCTTCCGCACGAAAGCGCAGGGAGCGTTCCTGACTCTCATGACGTCTGATCAACAAGCTCGACTTCAACAGTTGAGAATGCTGGCCCGCTAGCCCGGCCTATTCATAGCGGTTCGTGACGAAGCCGCGCCTTTCTCACAACTCACGAACGACAAACGACATCTGTTTGTCTGGTCTGTCCGCAGCCTCTCGTCCCAAAACGGTTCGCACCACAGCTCCGTCACGAATAACCACGAAGTTCGACGGCACCGCCGGCACACGCGGGCCCGGCAGGATGATGCCGGCGAGATTTAACGGATCGCTGGCAGACAGTTTGATTTCGTGGGAGGCAGGACGCTCATCTCTTCGCTTTCTCCCTGCCCGTAACGATTCGACTGCTTCCGGCAATGCAAACTGCTCACCGGTAAATCCACCCACAAACCTGCCCCCACGGACTTCGCCTTGCAGCTCCATTCTTCGATACTGCACCAGCAGGTCGCGCCACGAAGCCACCAGCGCCTCACGGACGAGAAGATCACGGAACACGACGCCATAGCGACGCAGCAGTTGGCGGGCAATGCGCTCATTCAAGCTGATAGCCGACAGCTGACAGCTATTAGCGTGCCGGAGCAGCGACCACCGCCCGGCCGCGTGACGTGGGCGGCGAGACCGTTCGCGACCTTCGGCCCGGCGGCGACGCGGGTCCATCAAGGCCCGAAGATTGTCGAATCCGTCCGCCGTCACCAATCCTGCCGTCACCAATTCCCACAGCCCCTCTTCCACTTCAGTGGCAAGATGGTTGGTCATCCGTACTAGGTCAGCGAAGAAGCTGGCGCCTCGCTCGGCGAGCACGCGGCGGAGGTCCTGTGCTATCGCGCTCAATCCAGCGAAAGGTTCCGGCCCGATCCGCGCGGTCTTATCCCGCATCACCTCAAGCAGCCATTCGCTCTCTTCCCGAGGAAAAACACTAATCGGCGCGATGCTGGTCGGCACGATACGTGTAACCCGGTCGTCTTCTTCACGCTGACCAAGCCGTGGGTGCGGCGACAACCGGCCCCAGCTCACGGCTCCGCTGAGACAGAGACGATCCAACAACTCCGGTTCATACTTGGCCATGCGCGCCCGCAAGAGGTGCTGGTCCCAGCTCGACGCCGCTGCCTCAAATCCGGCCAGCAGCCTAATCACCTCGAGCAAGCCCGCTTCTCCATGCTGACGCGAGCCGGACGAGACATGGTGCCACTGACATAAGAACCTCATGAACTCTGCTGCAGTCACCGGTTCAACTTCTTTTCGCAGCCTGCCGATGGTCAGACGATGAATACGCGCCAACAGCCGGCGATGGCAAAACTCGTGACGGGGAAGGGGTGAGGGGTGAGGCGTAAATTGGCCGCGTAGGACTTGCCCGGATGCTTCGAGTCGAAGTAGCGAGCGATGAGTCGAGTCGGAATGTAGATGAAGTCGAGCAGCCAGCTCCAGAGCCGTCGTTGGACCGATGCTTTCCATCCAACCGAGCAGGATAGCATCTAGTGTGGCTTCGTCTGCACTCGCAAATGCTCTTTCAATTCGATCTCGATTCTCTGTCGCCACCCATCCTCTTATTGTTTTCTCCTTACCCCTCACCCCTAACCCCTCACCGCCTCCCCCCTCATCCCTCACGATGAGTTCTGACGCACGTCCCTCCTCAGTCAAACGCGGCAAATGAATCGCCCAGTCCTTGACCTCCTCGACCGGCAGCCACCACAAGGTCAACAAAGCGTCGTGCAATTCATCCGGATCGCGCACGACGGGCCAGGACTCACGCTGGACCTCCTCAATCGCTGCTTGGTCCAATGCTCCAACCTCGCCTGCCAGCTGAGTCGGAAGCGTGCGCCGCATCTCCACCGCACGGGCCCGCCGCTCTTCCAACGGAGCGTCGTCAAGAAACGCATAGGGGTTGGCGTTCAAGATCTCGTGCGAGAACGGAGATGGCAGCGGTGTATCGACCGCCACACAGCTGATGGCCCCCGTTTCGATCCGCTTGAGAAGCCCGGTCAATCCATCGAGATCCATCGCCTCAGTAAAACAATCCCGCAAGGTCTCGTTCACGAGCGGATGATCCGGGATCTGGCGAGTCCGTTCGCCGACTATATTGTCCTGACAGGCCATCGCATCAGGGAAGACTGCGCCAAGAAGATCCTCCGCCTTCATCCGTTGAATCTGCGGGGGAACCTTCTTGCCGTGGGAGAAACGCAGCAACAGCAACGCACGGCTGATATTCCAGCGCCAGCGTGTCATAAACATCGGCGCTTGAAGCACGGCAGGAAGCAAGACATCTCGAAGTGTATGGCTGTGCAAGAACCCGAACACCGAATCGAGCGGGAAACTGTGCTTCTCGCCAAGTGAGATCACGATCCCGTTATCGGTCGCTGCTGCCTGCAATTCGAAATCGAAGGTCACGCAAAACCGCTTCCGTAAGGCGAGGCCCCAGGCCCGATTGATCCGGCCCCCGAAGGGCGTGTGCAAGACCAGCTGCATCCCGCCGCTTTCATCGAAAAACCGCTCCGCAACGATCGTCTCTTGCGTCGGCACGGTTCCTAAGACCGTGGTTCCGGCGGCGATGTAGGCAGCAGCTTGTTCCGCACCACGTTGATCCAACCCGCAGCTGTTCTTCAGCCAGCTGATCGCTGATGGCTGATGGCTGATAGCCGAATCGGAGGAAGCGAGTCTGTTCGCGATCTCCTGCCGCAACGATGAGACTTCCCCCGACAGTTCAGCCGTTCGCGACGGTGCTTCGCCACGCCAGAAGGGAATGTTGGGTGCTGCTCCGTGGGCGTCCTCCACTCGAACCTTGCCCATCTCCACACCTTTGATCCGCCATGAGGTATTCCCCAACAACATGATGTCGCCGGCTAGACTCTCCACCGCAAAGTCTTCGTCGACCGATCCCACGACCGTACCATCTGGCTCCGCGACCACGGCATAATTCGCCGTGTCAGGAATGGCCCCGCCGGATGTGATCGCCGCCAGTCGAGCCCCTCGCCGTCCTTTGATACGGCGATTGATCCGATCATGGAACAGATGGGCCAGACCACGCCCGCGATTGGTCGCGATCCCGTCTGCCAACATCCGTAGCACCTGATCGAACTCCGAGCGCGCCAATGATCGATAGGGATCGGCCCGCCGGCAGAGATTGAACAGGTCGTCTTCCTGCCATGTCTGTGTTGCAGCTGCCGCCACCAGCTGCTGCGCCAAAATATCGAGTGGCGCCAGTGGCACGGCAATGCGATCCAAGACTCCGGTTCGAATCGCTCGCACCAGCGCCGCACATTCGAGCAAGTCATCCCTCGTCATCGCAAAGAGACGGCCCTTTGGAATGGCCCTGATCCAGTGACCGGCCCGGCCGACCCGCTGGAGACAGGTGGCAATTGCGCGCGGGGAACCGATCTGGCAGACGAGATCGACCGTGCCGATATCGATGCCAAGTTCCAGCGAGGCTGTCGCAACCACAACACGCGTTTTGCCGCTCTTGAGCCGTTCTTCAGCCGACAGGCGAATCTGACGAGAGAGGCTGCCATGGTGCGCCGCTACAACGTCGGAGCCTAAATCCAACAACCGTTCTTCCAATGAGTGTGACACTCGCTCGGCAAGACGTCTCGTATTCACAAAGACCAGGGTCGAACGATGCTGCCGGACCAGATCGGCAATACGATCATAGACATCGGCCCAAATAGTATTGGTAGCGACGGCGCTCAGTTCATCCTTCGGGACCTCCACGGCTAGATCCATCTCACGTCTGTGCCCCACGTCGATGATTCTCACGTCGTTCGTCGTTCGTATCTCGTCGTTCGTAGTCTCATTTGCGGGAGACGCTTCACGCTTCACGAACGACGCGGTTCTGGCACCGACGAGAAATCGCGCGACGGTTTCAATCGGCCGTTGCGTCGCAGAAAGCCCGATACGTTGAGGGTTTCTGAGAGTCAACGCTTCCAATCGCTCAAGCGACAGGGCCAGATGGGCACCTCGCTTATTCGGCGCAACTGCGTGAATTTCATCGACGATGACAGTTTGAACCGTCTGTAGTAATCGACGGCTTTTCTCTGCCGTCAATAAGATAAACAGCGACTCTGGTGTCGTGACCAGAATATGAGGTGGCCGTTTGAGCATCTGCTGGCGCTCCGTCATCGGCGTATCACCAGTGCGGACCAGTACACGGAGTTCCGGCATCAAGAGCCCGGCAGACAAGGCTGCGTGACTGATTTCCGCCAGGGGCTGCTGCAGGTTTTTCTGTATGTCGTTGCTGAGCGCTTTCAGTGGCGAGACGTAGAGCACTTGCGTGTGGTCATCAAGCTCACGCGCGAGCGCTTGCTTGAAGAGATGATCGATGCAGGAAAGAAAAGCGGCGAACGTCTTACCGGAACCGGTCGGCGCAGCAATCAGAACATCGGTGCCAGACTGGATGGCCGGCCAAGCCTGAACCTGGACATCTGTCGGAGTTCCGACTGACGACGTGAACCATTCAGCAATGAGAGGGTGGAATCGGGAAAGCGGCATGCCACCGAATGTTACCATGCCTAGCTGACGGTGCTCCACTCCGGTGGCTCAAGCCAACCATGCAAACATCTCATTGAGTGGAATCTCTACGGTAGGGCTCTCACGTATACTTGCGAACCGGCACTCGTTCCAGGGGCAAGGGTTGATGCAACTGAGGCAAACGCAACAAACCCGCCGTCTCCGACGATTGTAGGAGAATTACTTGCCCCATTGCCCGCGTTCGCAGGATTGCCGTTGTCCTTTGATACAAGAGTCGTCTGATTCCCTTGCGTATCGCGAACAAAGATCTGAGAGCCGCTTCCTCCTGGAATAGCCGCCAGATTGGTCGCATCGGAGGTGAAAGCGACATACCGACCGTCGGCGCTTATCGTCGGCTGGCTACTTGCCCC
>JACAFD010000153.1 GCA_013388555.1 Nitrospirota bacterium
CCCCCCGGTTCTTTCTTAGTAGCGGAGCGTGACCGTCGCGGTGCTGCGACGCGCGCCGAAAAATTCTTTGGAGAACGCCTCGACGACGGCAGGGTCATAACCCTTGCAGCTGAAAATGTCGAGGTAGGCGTTGTTCGTATCGTTTGCAAAATGGCCGCTGATCAACGAGGTCGAGATCAGCTGCACCATGGAATAGCCGGCAACGCGGCCTGAGCCGAAATCGACGACCTGGCACTCACCAAAACGCTTCATGTCGATGAGCTCGCACAGTTCGACGACATAGCGACGGATATGGTCGGCGTTGCGGATCAGGTCGGGATGACAATCTTGAAGGTCAACTGCGGTACAGAGTCCCCACGCCATTCCCTCACCCACCATCTCCTGGGGGGCAAAGGAAGCGGCTACTGGGGACTCGGATGGAAAGATTGCGGACTCGGAATCAGTCGAGCTACTCATAAAGGGTGACACCTTTCTGTTGGAGGGTGAAAAAGTTGTGACGGTCGACTATGAGTTCGGACTATATCACGAAACTTTTCACATGAGAGAGAATGGAGAAACTTTTTTTTGCACTGAAGCGGTTAGAAGTGACTCGATCGATTGACAAGGTTCTCAGCGGTCGGAGAGAATGCCGCACATGGCCAACGTCACTTCCTCAGAACCGAATCCGATTCCACTCCCAGCCGACCTCCCAGATCGCCTCTGCACCTGGTGTCGGCTCCCGATGAAGAAGCGTCTGGTCGGCGGCAACCAGTTCGTCCACTATACCTGTCCGAAGTGCGTCTTCCAGCACACAACCAGACTCGGCCCCAAACCACCCAGCCCAACTCATTAGCAGGCTGAGGTCAAGGTTGAGGTTGAGCGAAGGTCTCACGTTCTCATCTTAGCCTCAACCTTAGCCTGAACCTTGACCTTCCAAGACGCTGGCTAATTTTCTCGGTACCCAGCTCGTTGGGAACGGCTAGCGGCGAGAAAAACTGGTCTGCACATTGTCGTCGAGGATATGGGACAGTCGCTCCCTGTCCTCCGGACTGATCGAGGTGATCTTTGTACCGAACTTAGGGGACCGCACATGGACAACTTGCAAGCCACAGGTCAATGTTCTTCCCTGTTCAAGCTCGATCACAAGTTGAAGCGCATCGCCGCATTGCACGAACAGGCGGCTTTCAATCCGGACACCCGTCTCGCTGACGTCCAGGACCTTACAGGGCGCTGAGAGCGCCCCCCGCTGCAGACGGCCGGCCCGGCCGGCCTCGACGCGTGATGCCTTTCGCTTGAACCCCATGCGCCCCTCCTATTCCGAAGAATCATACCAACCACCCAACTCTCTACAAACAAAAATGCTGAAAGACCCTACAGCCTGTTTCCAACAAGGGCGCGTATCTGCTCCATGCGCGAGCGATTGACACCCAAATCGCCGTAGCCGGTTCGTGAAGCAGAGCGAAAGTGGATCACCTTCGCTTCATCGTCGAAGAGAAACTCCACATCGTCCACGAACCGGAGCAGCAGGCTGGTGAACTCATAATGCAGGTAGGACTCGTCTTCCTGGACGAGTTTGCTGCGGGGCAAGGACCGGATGGTCTCCTTCAACGCTTCCTTCGCCTCTCCCCGTGACTTACGATAGCGGAACGGCGCAATCGAATGGCCCTCGTCCTGGGCCTGCGTCGAGACGCAGTTGGGACTGGCGGGGCAAGGGGCGAGAATCCGTATGCTCATGGCACGTGAACTTTACGCTCTTGAACAAACCCTCGCAACCAGATCTCGACAATCAATACCTCATCAGGTGGAACCAAGTCCGGAATGCCCTTGTCTCGATATGCAAGGTGCGGACTGATGCGTTTCATGGCCAAGGCTCAGTACGAGAAAGTCCTCAACGCTGGCTGTGCCGCTCCCTGATCCTCAACCTTGACCGAGACACGACCAATGATGCGCCCATCTTCGGCTTCGACGTCCACGCGCCAATCTCCGGAATCGAGTCGTTGCTTGAACGTATAGGCCCTATAACCGCCTTCGCGCCCGCCGGAAATCTTGAGTGGGATCTTGTCGGCGTGGGTGAACGGCTTACTGCTATTGGGACGAAAGTACCAGTGATGATAGACGGTGGTGTTCAGAGCGACCGGGGCAAAGACCGCTGTGAAGCAGTAGATAGGCTCGTTGGCCAGGAAAGTATCGTCCGACCGTTTCCAGACTTGATACCACTTCTTTTCAAACGTGAGTTCGAACTGGTCTCCGGCCCTCTTCACCTCATGATAGATCCCACCGAATTTCAACGCGAGCGGCACAGGTGGGATCCAGTTGAGAAAATAGAAACCGACGAGGAGCCCGATGAGGGCGAAGGCCGGAGCCGTCACTCCGATTGCTTCGCGCTTTGAGCGATCCGGATTGTTGCGATAAATGAGTTGGACGACTCGAAGGGTAACGGCAACGCTGAGTCCCGCCCCAACCAAAAAGATAGCGGCATTCATAAAGCCGGTCATAACCGGCAGAAAGAATGTGAAAAAGGCGAAACATACCAGCGCGTACAGACTCACCAACAGGCGCAGGCTGGAGAGCCGATCGCGCAGAAATTCATTACCGACCAGCAGCACGACCAACAGGGCAAAGAAGATCCCCGTGCTGGCAAGTGTGGCGCTGCGGGAATAGAACACGGCATAGGCGCTGAAGAGGCTGCCCAAGAGAAACTGCACGGCCATCGGAAAGTAGGGCCTCATCCGCAGGATCCACCTCGCAAAGGGCGAGAGTGCAGTTAACTGTTCCCGGTCCGGAGACGGCTGAATGCCCAATCGCCCTGTCAGCACGATAAGCACACCCAAAAGCAGTAGATAGATCAGCAGCAAGAGATTGTCTTGGAGCCGATCGATGCGGGTCAGCGTGAAGGTGTCATAGCCCACACCTGAAAAAAAGAACACCGGTGGCATGAAGGGCTTGCCCAAAATGGTTCTGAGCGTAGAGGAAGGAGACATGAAGTCTAAACTTCAGGATATTCTGAGGATTGTCAAACAAAGAGGAGAAAGCGGGCGGCGTGAAACGATCGCCTTTTCCCCCTGCCCAACCCCAGCTTCCTGCCAGTCTTGTTCCAAGCAGCGGGTGCAGGAGAGGAGTAAGCAGAGGAGTATGTGGCACGCTAGATCTTCAATGATACGCACGCATGACACAACAAGGGAATACCCTCGCAGGATGCTCAAAAAGTCCAAACTTCTCACCCGCCCAACCCCGGCGCGCCGAGACGCGCCTTGACCCAGGCAAGGCCGCAGCCGATGGAAGCACTGGAGGCGTAGCTCTTCTCACCCACCCACCCCAAGCTGCCAAGACAGCTTGTTCTCCGAGTGGGCTATGTTGAGGATGCTTTCGAGGTGAGAACGCTGCATGAGAAAAGGCGAGAAAGCGGATAGCTCAAAACGATCATCCAACAAGGCCGCAGGGGAGAAATAACCGGAGGCGTACCCTCTCGGGTACGTTGAGGATTATTTCGATCCGAGAACGAAGTTGAGGATCGTTTTCAGCTGTCCGCTAGACGAAAGGAGGGAGGGGCGCATACACCACTGGATGACCGATGAGCTGCTCCAGCCAACCGACCATCAGCTCTTCGCTCAGCGGCGCTTTGTTTAAGCGAATCTCGATGCCAAAGCCCGCACGCGAGCCCACCACGCCGATGATAGCCGAGGCATCTCTGCCGCCAGGAAGCAGCTCCTGAGTTTGAAATTCGCAAAGCGTGGCGTAGAGGCGGCCGTCAGGTTCGATCACAGATTGAATCTCGGGCAAATCGTCGAGCGGACAGTGCACCGAGCAGCGATACACAGAGCGGGCAGGGGGTTCAACCTTATGAAAGTCGACGAGCGCGTCCTCTGAAAAGCCAGTCAGATAGGCCCGGACGCTTGCTGGTTCCGGCGCAGACGTCGCGGCCAATTTACTGGCCGGCACCAGGAACTCATAGGCGTCTACTGTGTTGTACTCAAACTGGCAGGGTCCAAAGGCGTCGGGCCAGGAGCAGAAGAAGGGCACGGAAGGATCGACAGGTCGCAACACCAGCTGCTGGTTCTCAACCAATGTCTCGACGGGAAGCTCCAATAGGGTGATCGCTTCGAGAAACGCCGTGCGCCGTTCCTCCAACCACTGTACCTGCTCGGCATCGCCGCGCGTCTCGCCGGGGGTGATGACATCTTTCGTTTGGAGCCGTATACGGATAAATGAATGGGCATGACGGAATCCCAGCCAGAGCATGCTGCGGGGATCGTGCAGCCGTAACGGATCGCGAATCCGCCAGGGATGGCTGATTGAGCAATAGGTGCCCACATCCTGATAGCGCTGGTAGACAGTGTGGTAAGCCCCGACCAGGAGGAAAAAGTCGCCGCGCCAACCCTCTCGGACGTGGATCAGGGTTACATCTTCAGTGGACCAGGCGTCCAACTGGTCGAAATCCTCTGGAGACTTGACCGTCCACTCCTCGACGTAACAGATCACGTCTCTCGCAGGTACCGCCGGCTTCAATCCCAACGCAGCCAGACGTTCGCCCACGACAAGCACCTGACTGAAGGTCAGCGAGGTCGTCGTTTCCCAACGACGTTCACGCACGGCGGGTCATCCCTTTCCCCGGACCATCAACGTGTCGGCCGAAGAGCCTTCTGATTGATCGTGGTATCGTCAAGGTACCGATCGATGCTGTCCTTCAAGGTGGCCGCCAGTAACTGTTGCACATCGGCTTCGCTAAACCAGACCACGGTATCGCGCTGTGCTCCCTCGACCGTTCTGATCGTCGTGCTCTCATCACCAAGGTTTCTTGCGGTGATCACCATCTTGCTGCTCGTGCTCACCACCGTCGAGAAGAATCGGCTCTTGGCGTTGGCTGAAAAATCGAGCAGCTGCCCGCTGATGACGATATCGGCATCGTTCAGATTCGCCACAGCCCCGCTGGAAGCCACTCGCACTGTCCAGGCCCGCCCCTTCCAGCCCCGTGTTTTCAGACGATCCGCGAGGGACAGGGCAATCACGTCTCCCGGCTTCCCTCCCACCACGTTGAAGTAGGTGACCCCGCCCCACAGATGGGTTCGCACACCAAGCCAATTATTTTCCAGTCGCCGATCTTCGAAGGGTTCGATGACGATACTCACCGACTCCGACTCCTGATATTGCGCCACCGCTTGTTTCTGCTGAAGATCCAGATAGAACGTTTTCCCGGTACCTGCGCAGCCCGCTCCCATCAAGAGACTTGCCGTAAGCACAATGCCGATGCCCAGTCGTTCCCTTGTCTGTTTCACGATACCATCCTCCTTGCAATTGGCCGCCACACCATTGAAGCAGGCCCAGTGTACCCAAGTCACCGGTCAGAGACAAATCTCGAGAGGCAGGCTGCTGAAAAAGTCCGCCAGGGCTTTGGAAGGTTTAGGTTTAGGTTAAGGTTGAGGCTAAGCAAAGGCGGGCCTGATCGACACTTAATCTTAACCTCGACCTCAACCTTCTTCAGATGCTGCCGCCTTCTAGCTGGTCACGATCGGTAGGATGGCTCGAAAGGTCTCACGGCTGAATTCCGGTACTTGTCCCGACCGAATCCTTGGATCGGTAAACGGCAGGAAGCGGACGATCTTCACAAAGGACCGTTCGGCCAGCACGGCGGCAATCTGCGCCTTGCGATCATGAGTTATCGGCAACGTGTAGCCCTCCCCCTGTTTCCATTCCCAGAAGTTCGGCGTCAACGACAGCTCCAGTCCATGCCCAGCAAGTCTATGAAATCGTTCGAGAATCCGCATCTTGTGCTGCTTGATCCCCTCCCCTTCTAGCATCAAAGCGCATACCATGTGGTGCCCCCACCAAAAGAGCGTGCGAAAGGTAAAGGCGGTCGAGTTGTGAAAGTGTTTCGGGAAGTCCAGATATTGGTAGGGAAAGAATTCGAGATGCTCTCCCTTCACGAAGTGGCAATTGGTAGGATCGAACTCGGGCGGGGTCACAAGCGTGACCGACCCGACCTCCTCTTTCAAGGCCGCATGTGTGGCCGCGAGCATGTCGCGCACCTTGGTCGTGATTTGCGCCTTGGCGCGAAAGAAGTGCTGATCGGCCATCAAGGCCGCTTCTTCGTCTGTAAACTGTGATGGCATGGTCATCAGTCGGTTGGACGACCGCCTCGAATGGCACCGCTATTTCTGATGCGTTTCGAACTGGGAGACCGTCAGGTCATACTGCGCACGACATTCCGCACAACGGATCCACAGCGCATCTTGAAACACATCCATCTCCCGAACAGACAGAGCAGGTGTATGGGCACCCAAACAGGCTTTCAGCGCCACGAGCCCATCCGGCTGCGCAGGCCCCGATTCAGACAAGGAAGACTCCACAGCCGATGCCTGCCTGGTAATTGCCCCAGCGGTCACCCGATGCACCATACGGCATGAACTACACGTCAGCACCACAATGCGATCCGGCTCGACGCGCTTGACCGTCAGACAGAGCGGATGCACCGACCAACATTGTTGGAGAAAGGCGCCGCTGCGGATAATCTCTGCCACCAACCGTCCTCACACCGAAACAGGTTGCGAGCCCGGTTCATCTAGTTTGTTCAGTTTATCTGGTTAGTTTCGTTCAACCAAAAAACCAGATAAACAAGATAAACCAAACAACGATCTTCTTAGAGCACCCAAAGGGCTAGCATCACCAACACACCGATGACATAGGGGAGCGCGCAAGAGTAGAGCACAGCCGACCATGCGCGGTCGGGCGCCAGGTTACGCGATCGTTGCTCCTTGTAGACGAATTCACGGGAGAGAATGAGCACCGTGAGCGTCAACGCCAATGTTCGACTGGTCCCCGGCCATGTATAGGAACCGCTGATGATAAAGTTCGCCGTAAAAAACCCGCTGAGGAGGAGAATTACCGGTGCCAGGACGAACCGGACTAAGTCGGGGAAAAAAGCATACCGCCTGCCCGGTCGGGTTTCCACCGAACTTGATTGTGAGTGAGAATTCACGACCCGACGGCCACCGGAATCGTTGCGCTTGGTGGAACGGGAGGAGTGCTATCCTGGGCAATACGACAAATCTTACACACACGGGGGCGCGCTTTCAGAAACGAGACTTTACCACAGGCCAGGCAGCTGTAATGCACAAAGTCCTCACACAAGGCACAACGCGACCACCCGCCGCTGAGAAACGTTTTGTTGCGGTAGAGACCTTCCTTGCAGACCTTGCAGTTCCGGGGTTCAATCCCCAGCAGCATCGGCTCCCATTTCCCAGCGCCATTTCGAATACTCATCGTCTAGAGTATAGCGAAGCAGTCGGCGGGAAAACAAGGAGTCTGCCAAGACCGGGGTGACCGCTAATCCCCTAACTCACACAACGCGAGGTCTTAAGGAGGATGGGCATGGCAGCCTGGTCGTCCTCCTGCTCGCGGAACAGAGCAGAGGGATGGGGGCTGACTGATCTTCCACTGCGCGCGTCCAACGAGGGCCTTCTGAGGCCGCGCGTTGCGCGAGCACAGTTTAATATGATCCTTCCAAGCTTGCTTGTTTCCTCTTTTTGGGAATGGCACCCGTGTTGGTCCCACTGCGGCCGTCGAACGAACACATTCTGATCGTGCGCGTTCCGGGAGCAAGGGACCAGCGCGGGTGTCATTCCCTCCCCTTCTGTTTGACAGCCTCCGGGCCTTTTGTTACGCTCCGCGCCGATTCAGGACCTGTTGTGACGCGCTCAAGCTTATCCCTATGAACATCAAGGACTACCTGGAACAGAAGCGGGTTGAGGTCGATCGATTTTTGGACTCCGTCAGTCCCCCCTCCACAACCCCACCGACAATCCTGCATGAAAGTATGCGGTACAGTTTGATGGCGGGAGGGAAGCGAGTCCGTCCGATCCTGGCCATTGCCGCAGCAGAGGCAGTGGGGCAGCCTGCACCGGGATTGATGCCGATCGCCTGCTCGCTGGAACTGATTCATACCTACTCCTTGATTCACGACGACTTGCCCGCGATGGATAACGACGACTTCCGACGCGGGAAGCCAACAAACCATAAAGTCTATGGTGACGCGATGGCGATCCTGGCCGGCGATGCGTTGCTGACGATGGCGTTCGATCTCTGCAGCCGTCCGGACCTGATGAAGGGCTGCGACCCAGCGCGGCAAGTACGACTGATTCAAGAACTGGCGCACGGCTCAGGAAACGTGGGGATGGTGGGTGGTCAAGTGTTTGATATCCAGGCTGAAAATAAAGACATCGACCTTCCGACGCTCCAGAACATCCACAAGCATAAAACCGGCATGTTGATCCGCGCGGCGGTGCGGATGGGCGCGATTGCCGCCGGCGCACAGGATCGACAGCTGGATGACCTCACGAGCTATGCTGAAGATGTCGGACTGGCGTTCCAGATCGCGGATGATGTGCTCAACGTGACAGGAACACGAGAGGAGTTGGGCAAGAACCCCAATACCGACGCGGAGCGGGGGAAGAAAACCTATCCGACGTTCTACGGGGCTGAGGGAGCCAGAAAATTGGCGGACGACTGCGTGGCTCGCGCGATCACGCGCCTTTCCCCGTTCGGTCCGGCCGCCGACCCACTCCGCGAACTGGCCCGCTACATCACCTCTCGAAAAAACTAGTGCTGAGCCATGAGTGCTGAGGTAAGAACAAGGCCACATTCTCCGATTGACTGCTCATCCCTACAACAACTTGTCTTACTCTCCCCAACTCGGTACTCAGCACTCAACACTCAGCACGTCTTATGAAGGCGCTCGTCACCGGTGCCACCGGATTCGTCGGCGGCGCAGTGGCGCGCGCACTGGTGAACCGCGGCATTGCAGTCCGCGTCATGGCCCGCGCCGGAGCGGATCTCCAGAACCTACAGGGGCTGACCGTCGAACGGGTCGAGGGCGATCTGCGCGATCAGGCCTCGTTGCGTCACGCACTGACCGGCTGCGGACAGCTCTACCATGTGGCAGCGCACTATGCGCTCTGGGCCAAAGATCCGTCGATCTTTTACGACGTCAACGTCACCGGCACGAAAACGCTGCTGGAGGCAGCCCGGGACGTTGGCACCGAACGGATCGTCTACTGCAGCACCATCGGCGCCATCGGCCTGCCGCCCGACGGAGGACTCGGCACGGAGGAGACGCCCGTCTCGCTCGAACAAATGGCCGGCCACTATAAACGCTCGAAGTACCTGGCAGAGCAAGAAGTCCTGAAGCTCGCAAAGGCCGGATTGCCGGTCGTCATCGTGAATCCGAGCGCTCCGGTCGGCACCGGCGACGTGAAACCGACCCCGACGGGGCAGGTGATCGTCGATTTCATGAAAGGCCGCATGCCTGCCTATATTGAAACCGGGATGAACATCGTGGACGTCGATGACGTGGCCACCGGCCATCTGCTCGCGATGGAGAAGGGCCGGATCGGCGAGCGCTACATTTTGGGCAACAAGAACTTGATGTTGCGTGAGGTGCTTGAGATCTTGAGTCGGCTGACCGGCGTGAAGGCCCCCACGATCAAACTCCCACGACTCACGATTCTCCCCTTGGCCTACCTCAACCTATGGATCGCCAACATAACTGGCCAGGCCCCTCGTATTCCGCTTGAAGGAGTAAAGATGGCCAAGTATAAGATGCACTATGACTGCAGCAAAGCGATCAGAGAACTTGGCATACCGCAGACACCACCGGAAGTTGCGCTGGGAAAGGCCGTGAGATGGTTCCGCGATCATCACTATGCGTAAGGGGTGAGGGGCGCGAAGGATCAGGCAAATCTTTTCCGTGGCGCCTGACGCCTAACCCCTCACGCCTCACGATTCTGTTGTGGAAATTTTCACTCTCTTAATAAAAACCATCCTTTTCCGCCCGTACATCTTTGTCTTCCTCGCCGTCTTTCTGTTTTCCGCAATCCAGTTGATCGGTTGGCCCAGAACCTGGCGGTTCTGGCTGATTAGCTGGGGCACGGCCTTTATCTCTGAACTGTCGTCCACGCGCAGCGGCATTCCCTTTGGCTGGTACGTTTACAATGGTTCGACTATGGGCCAGGAGCTCTACTTCTTCAACGTCCCCTTCATGGCTTCGATCTCATTCAGTTTTCTGCTGTACGCCGCCTACTGTGTCGCGCTCTGTCTCTTCCTCCCAATCGACCAGTCCGCCCCATCCTCTCAACCACTGCTCAAGCCGCTGCGTTTCGATCTCTCTGAACGAACCAGTTGGCCCGTGCTGGTGATCACTGCCTGCTTGTTTGCCTTCATCGATATGGTCATCGACCCCGTGGCCCTCCGCGGCGACCGTTGGTTTCTAGGGAAGCTTTATCACTATGCGGAGCCAGGCATTCACTTCGGCGTGCCACTCACCAACTATGCCGGGTGGATCGTCGTCGGACTCATTTCCCTCGCCATTTACTTTCCGCTCGAGCGTCGACTTCCCAATCTCTCCCTGCCTCCATCGGTCACACCTCACATCCTGGTGGGCGTCGGTCTCTACCACGGTGTCCTGGCCTTCAATCTCAGTGTGGCATTTTGGATCGGCGAATTATTCATAGGAATGAGCGGGCTGCTGATGCATCTTCCTGTCACTGCGCTGCTGATGCGGCGTCTCACAGGACCACGTGGTGCCTCCTCGTCGAGTTGAGCAAGTGGCAATCAGGAAAAAGACTTTGTATAGTGGACAGCTGGATCCATACCAACGAAAGGGCTTGGATTGATCAGCCTGCCGGACATTGAGAGCGATGCAGCGACAGTGCAGACCGTCAGCGGCCATCATCACGGATACGTTGGCGACTGAGGGAGAGAAGATTCACCATGTGGTTACCTCTGATTGTGACACTCACCTGCCTCTTCATTTCGACCCCAGGCTTCGCCCAGGGCGCCGACCAACATGTGCTCGGCACAATTACAGCCCTTGACGCGAAACATGTCGGAGTCAAGACATCCAAGGGCCAGGTGGACGTGCAGGTCAACAATAAAACCCGTTACAAAGACCAACACAATCCGAAAGGCACTACCATGCCTGAGGTAGGCGATCGTGTCATTATCATTGCCACAAGGAACGACAAAAAGGACGCAAAAAAAAGCGATCCTCTGTTGCTCGCCACCGAAATCCATTTTTCCACGGCCAAGCGCGTACCGATTGCCAGAGAGCCGGTCCCGGTTGAGTAGGTTACCCAATGCCCACGTATCAGGTCACAGGGGAGATCAAGAACCATTTCTTCAGTGGCGGGGTGCGTACAGCATTCCTTCGAGTCCTGATCACGGGCATCGCAGTATTTCTGGCCGTCATGATTG
This sequence comes from Nitrospirota bacterium, assembly GCA_013388555.1. Lineage (GTDB taxonomy): Bacteria > Nitrospirota > Nitrospiria > Nitrospirales > Nitrospiraceae > Palsa-1315. Next base: position 11,224 of record JACAFD010000153.1, read on the forward strand.
TGCCAGGTCTTGGAATCGATTCGTTCGGCGCGGGACTTGCCGCGGTCCTAGTGCTCACAATTCTGAACCTCTTGGTCCGGCCCCTGCTCTTTGTATTGACCCTTCCCTTAATCGTTCTCTCGCTGGGGCTCTTTCTCATTGTCGTCAACGCGCTCCTGCTGGAATTGACCGCATACCTGGTCACAGGATTCTCGGTAGCGGGATTCTGGCCCGCCGTAGGCGGTGCGGTGGTGATCAGTCTGGTCACCATGATCCTCAATGCATGGACCTCTGACAATCGCCAGACAGAACGTCACGCGCTCCCTCAACGCCCACCCAAGATTATCAATCCCGACGAATAGGAAAACCGTTGGTAACTACTCAGGTAGATAGGCTGAAGGGGTTCAGGCTGAAGGCCAAAGGTCGAAGTTCCGAACACTTCAGCCCGAACCCCTGAGTACTTGCAATAAACCAAACCAACCGGATGTTGATTGAATTGCTCGCCCTGCGTTGTTACAATGCGTGCGCCTGGCCATATTGACTCACCAATGACGTCCACAGCTCCGCACAGCAAGCCGATTCCCGAGACGACGCTCCAGCGGACCTTAACGTCTGTGCTCAACGAGCTGCCGGTCGACGCGGCCCTCGCAGCCTTGTTCCATTGCGACCATGGCCCTCTCGTCGGCCATGCCGCGCGAGGTTTCACACCTCGCGACATTCAAGCCATCCTCCGTGCACTTTCAGTCCCTGCCATCGCTGTCGCGACTCCCGTGAGTGAGCAGGAGGGTGGGCGCACCATTCGCCTCCGCTTGATTACGCCAGGCACAAAGTCGTTGCTCGCGATTCCCCTTCTGCATCGTAACCGGACGTACGGCTTTCTCGTCATTGGGCGGAAAGAAAGCGCTACGTTCGTAAAAAAAGAAAAAAGCTTAATGGAGCAGGCCAGCGATGAGGTCACGAAAGCCCTCGATCGCGAAAGCTTGTTCGATATGAATATCGTGCTAAGCCGGCCATTTGTCGCGCATGAGCCGGTTTCTTCACCACCCACTCCCGCAGAAATGTTCCCGGCTCCAATGTCGCAGCTCACACCAGAACTCCAAAGCGCAATTATCGCCGCCTTGACGGATGCCAGCCAATACGTCGCCTACGATCGCATCTGGGTCTGCCACTACGATCCCCTCGCTGGCAACGTGGAAGTCATGGGAATGGCCGGAGATCTGAAGAGTGAACAGAAAGATGGGAAAAAGGATCTGAAACCAGGCCACCGCCTTGCGCTCGACAGCTCAGCTTCCGGATGGGCAGTCCGCCATCGTAAGCCACGCGTGGATCATGATTTGGCCTCCACGCAAGGGAGGTTTCTCGATCATAAATATCTGTTCAAAGACCGGTTTCTCTCTTCGCTCGTCGTTCCGTTCTTCGTCCGAGGACAAGTCGGCGGGACAATCACCTTGGCCTCGAAAGAAGCCGGTCGGTACCAACAGACGGATGCCCGCTCGCTTGAGCCGACGATTATGAAGATTGCGGACATTCTCCAAGCGCCGGCGCCGGCCAGCCAAGCCCCTGTCACTGGACCAGCCGGCGCCTCCGGGGCAGCAATAGCTCCAGGTCCGTCAGAACCCATCATCAGAAAACAGGAACGGCAGGCCGCGATCGGGGAGTTCAGCATGTTTCTGGCCACTGAAGTGCGTGAGCCGCTCGCCTCGATCCGCGCCCAACTAGAAGAAGTCACGGGGGAAGGCATCCTCGATTTCGACCCGCAGACGCGCGTCGAGAACGCCATGCGCAATTTGATCCGTATCGAAGCCATCTTGAACGAGATTTTGGACTTTGCGAAACCACTCAAGCTGACTCGACGGCTTCTCCGCATCCCTGAAGTGATCGAAAGCGCGCTGACGGTTGTCGCGACAGACTTCGAAGTCACCAGGATACAGGTGACCAAGGACTATGCAACAGTCATCGCTCCGGTCCGCGGCGACGAAGCCAAGCTTCAGCAAGCCTTTCTCAGCATTTTCAGAAACGCGAGTGAAGCGATGAGCCCCGGAGGGCATCTCCATATTCAGGTCACTCAACATCGCGCGGGGCGCGGCGTGGAGGATCAAATTCTTATCAAGAATGACGGGGCTCCAATTCCAGCGGAAATCGTCGACAAGGTCTTTGAGCCGTTTTTCACCACGAAGCGAACAGGGATCGGTCTAGGTCTAGCCACGGTCAAGAAAATCGTCGAAGAACATGGCGGCTCGATTGCCATCGGCAGCGCACCTGAAGAAGGGACTACCGTCACCATCCGTCTCCCCGGTCTCAGCCATGGCCCATCCTATCGAGGACGCGGCCGTCGTCGCCCCCCAGCACGCCGCTAGACCTAACTTCCTGTTTAACCGGTTGGTTTGTCTTGTTGATCTAGCCAGCTCCCTCCTCTCCCTCCTTCTCAGGGCGCGCGTTCCGCGAGCAGGAGGACGACTAGGCTGCCCTTCCCATCCTTCTGAGGCTGCGCATTGCGCGAGCACAGGAGGCCAACAGGCCACCCTCCCACTCTCCCTTTGACAGACACACCCCCTCCTGGCTATGATCTCCGCTAGTTGATTCGGCCTTGACGTTGAGAACCCATGGTCTCCAGCCACCATCATTTATTCAAAGGAGTTGGCATATGAAGCTTGTACTCGGCACTGTTGCGACCGTCTCCGGCGTCCTCTTTGCGCTGTCGATGGCCTCGGCAAATCCTTCACTCCTCCCCAAGCATGAAGGCTACCCGATGAAGAACAGCGGGAGTCCTGTGACGGGCCAGCCGACTGCCAACGATCCTGGGCAACCGAATGCGCATGGCCAATCCTCCCTGCTGAAGTCGGCTGCGTCTGACAACAATCATGTACAGCAGAATCTGATGAAAACAGACAATGAGCGTATTACCAAAGGCCAGGGAGCCAATCAGCTCCCGGCCGTGCAGGGGCCGCAGGTCAAGATCGCTCCTCCGGTGACCTCAGCGACAAAGATCTCCGGCGATCGGAAGATCGAGTAGTCGGGCCTTCAACGGGATACAACAGGGAGGGGACCGGACCTACCGGACGCCTCCCTGTTTTTTATGCGCTTGGTTCGAGTGGGGGCTATACCCGTACGCAACCGGAATCGCCAGGGTTTCCTGGCCCACTCGCCCGCATACTGGACACCGATTCTCGGATAAGCCCCCACCTCTCCTTTCTCCACTAATACCCCTCGATCCTCAAACCAAATGGATTCGCCGATCGTGAGGTCCACGCGATTGAGGCTTCGATCGATCTGCATCGCACGACAGAGCCGCCCCGGTCCATCAATCAACTCTCCATCGATTTCAACCGCTCTGATCAATACGGCTGCAGGAAATTCCTCCCGCTCAGTCACCACGTTCAGACAATGGTACATCCCGTAGATGAGATAGACGTAGGCAACACCTCCCTGGCCAAACATGACATCTGTCCGCTGCGTTCTCCCCTTTGATGCGTGGCACGCCCTATCCTGTGGCCCGACATAGGCCTCCACTTCGACGATCTTCCCCGCCAACGTATGCCCATTGTTCGAACGGACGAGATACTTACCGATCAACGATCGTGCCACCATAAGCGTCGGACGATTGAAATAGATCCGTGGAAGAATTCTGTGTTTAGTCTTCAAATGCCCTCACCATAGACCGCTCAACACGATCTCCTTCTCACCCACCCAACCCTTAGCGCGCCGAGACGCGCCTTGCCCAAGGCAAAGCCGCAGGCGAAGAAAACACCGGCGTAGGTATTCTCACCCGCCCAACCCCGAGCTGCAAGGGCAGCTCTTTCCCGGTGGGGTACAGTGAGGATGCTTTCGAGACGAGAACACAGTTGGAAGTCGTTTTCAGTGGTCTTCTAAAAATACCATGCGACGCCGCCCATAAAGAAGCGTGGGTTGCCCGGCACGAAATGGATGTCTTGCACTCCGCCAGCCGGCTCACCGGGCAGACGAGATGCGAATGCATACGTAGCCCCCTCCCACTGGGAATCGAAAAGGTTCTGAACGAACATAAAGGCTTCAAGACGCCCATGGGAGAGCTTGATCGGCAGTTGATAGCGTTCGGTCAAATCAAAGACGGTCCACGATGGGGCTTTGACCGTACGATCCTCTGTCAGATTTCTAACTCCGAGATAGGTCATTTGTAACTGCGAGGAAAGACCTTCCGGCCATCGCATGATCAATGCCGCAAATGCGGTTAAGTCCGGCGCCAACGGAATGGCGAGTCCGTCCTTGAATTCGGCATGGGTCCAGGTGAAGCTGCCGTTCACATAAAATGGGCCGTAGACCTGTCCACGCGCTCCCACCTCTACCCCGTAACGTCTTGTGGGCCCACGGGCTTCAGTGGTGCCTGCATCTCCCACGAACACGAGTTCGGAGTTGATATTCAACCACCAGAACGTGGCGAGCAATTCCAGCCGCTCCGGACCCCAGGGTCTCGACCGCACACCCACCTCTGTGCCTTGCGCCCTGGCGAGAGGCGTGCTCGCACCCACCACCGTGGACCGCGCATCGTTACTGTGGAACCCGGTGCCATAATTGACAAAGAGTTCAGTATTGAACCATGGACCGAGGATCAAGTTGGCCTTCGGACTGACTTGGCTCGAGCCCTTGCTGCCGGCCGGCTGCTGAGGGCAGGTATCGCAGAGATTTGTGACATCAAACGTGAAGTAGTCGGCACGGAGACCGCCTACCACCCGCATCCACGGCGTCGGCTGCAGCTCCAGCTTCACATACGGCGAATAGGACGCTTCGTCCACCGCACTCTCCACGATGGTCCCGGTCGCCGTACGCTTCGTCTGCGTTCCAAGCCGGATATTGGAAATACTGTCATTGCGGACCTGGAACCCCGCCGTCGCGGCAGTGCGAATGCCCAAGAGTTCTCCTGTCTGCTGATAACCCAGATTCCCTCCATACATGTACCGCTGATCATGTTGGATGATGCCGTCGCCGTTCACCGGGTCATCCAGAAAAAACGTGAAATTGGTCCAAAGGTCCATCTTGTAGTACTGCAAGTAGGCATCGGCAAAGAACCGCCCATTAGAGGGCGTGTCATAGTGGTATTGCAGTCGGCCGGTCGCACGCTCCGTCTTGCCTCCTTCAGAGGGATCAATCGCGCCGAAGCGATCAATTGTGCCGTCCGTGACCTTACGGAAGGGAATTTCTCCTGAGCCGTTCCAGTTCGCTTTGTTATAGCTCCCTGTGACGCTGAACTCCGAGCGAACCGTCGGGTTCATGGTCGCCTTGCCTAAAAGATTGAAGCGAAAATAGCGATTGTCATTCTCAAACGGTCCATTCGTGTAATAGCCGTCCGCGGCAAACAACGTCCGGACTTCATCCTTGGTTGGCGACAACATCAACAGATAACGCTGTGTATCGAACTGCCCGCCGGCTCCCTGCGCCACGTTCTCTTGCAGCACCTCGCGAGTTTTGAAGCGGACGGCGCCGGCCGTATTGAAGTCGCCGAATTCAGCGTGATAGGTCCCCTTCACTACGTCGATGCCCTGAATCGTCTCCGGAATGATGAAGTTGAGATCGGTGTACCCCTGGCCGTGCCCGTGCGTGCGTAAATTGATCGGCATGTTGTCGATAAAGAACGCCACGTCCGTGCCATGATCGGCATCAAAGCCTCTCAAGAAATATTGATCTGCCTTCCCGGCGCCGCCCGAATGTTCAGCAGTGATGAAACCCGGAATCAGACGCAGTATCTGCGCCGGACGGCCCTGCGGCTGGAGAAGAATTTCCTTGTCCGTGATGAACTGTTGAGAAGAGGCCGCGACCGGTTTTTCACCGCTGACTCTAACTTCAGAGATTTCGAGGATATCCTGGTCCGGATCATGGGCCTGCGAAGACTCGACGATGAGCAACAGCGCGGTCACACCGGCCAGCCATAACACCAGGCATCGCATTGTTTCACCCCTCACACACATAGGCATGGGCGGATGAGATGCCCACGACGATCGTACGACAGTCAACTCATCGACTGGCGCAGACCCTCGTGGCCTGGCGACAACCATGACTTAAGAACACTTGACTAGGTGGGCTGGACCGAATTGACCAAGGAACGGACTCGCAACAGGGACTCCGTAATCAATGCCTCAAGGGTGGATGCCCCTGCACCCACAATTTCAAGACGAGCCCGATTGAGCGGCAGCAGGACCTTCGTGGCCCGCGCGCCGAGAATGGCTTGAACGATATCCGGTGTCACCTCACCAAGCATCGCGCCTGGCAACACCAGATTCAACGAGGCGACAATCACGTCCACTGAGGGAAGCGTGCCGGCAATCGCCCGAGGACCGACACCCACCTGCTCGGCCCCGGCCTGTTTCATTGCCGCCGCCGCCACTGTGTTTGTCCCCAACGCCACGATGTTATGGGATGAGCCGAGTTCCGACTGGAGTCCTGCGACCAGCCGGGATCCAAGACCTCCACCCCGGCCGTCGATCACACAGACACGCATGACCTACACCAAACCCTTGCCGGTCGTCGTCATGGTAAGTTTGCCGTGTTTCACACCCTTCACCGACACCAGCGCATCCGCCACCTTCCTGATGTCCGACCCCTTGCCTTTCACCACCAAGACCTCAAGACAATGGTCATGGTCAAGATGGACGTGCATGCCCGCCATGATGTGGCCTTGAAAATCGTGCTGGATATGAGTCAGTTTTCTTGTCAAGTCGCGCACATGATGGTCGTACACAAACGTGATCGTGCCGACCGTTTCCTTGTCGTCGTCCCACTCCTGGCCGACCAGGTTGTCACGGATCAAATCTCGGAGTGCCTCCGAGCGGTTGGTATACTTGCGCTTTTTGATGTGCAGATCGAAATCATCAAGCAGATGGTGGTCCAATGACACGCCGAACCGAATAAGCTTCTTCATGGCAACCTTCTTAGTAGCACGAATTCGAAAAAGGTAGCATCGCGCGAGGCGCAAATCAATAGCCCACGCAACCACCAGGGAACACACTCGCTGAATGGAATCTATTCTTTCTCAAAGCGGAGTGACCAGGTCCCGCCTCAGACTGCGCGCGTCCAACGAGCACTTTCCGAATGTGCGCGTTGCGCGAGCACGCGAGACACCTGCGCGCGCTGCCTGCTCTACTTCTATTCGTTTTGAATCGGAATGTAGAGGGCATTCCCCTGCCGGTTGACCAGCAGGAGGGCAAGATCGGATGGCTTCATCGGATCGGCCAGGCGCTGAAACGTGGCGAAGTTGAGAATTGGCTGCCGATTGAGTTCGAGCACAACATCGCCAGGCTGGAGGCCGGACGATTCAGCCAGACTGCCTTCTTCAATGTCGGTCACTACCACCCCGCTTGTAACGGGCAGATCCATCTGCCGAGCCAGGGGCGCGGTCACATCGTCGAAGACGACTCCGGCAAGGGGATGGGCCGTGGCAGCAGAGGCCGATGTAGACTGACTCTTTTTGGCCCGCTCACGCGGCGCCTCCTGTACAACCAGATCAGCCTGGTATTGTTTACTGTCGCGCATGAGATCGAGACGGTGTTTACTCCCGATCGTCGACGCAGCCACGAGGTTCCTCAGGTGTCCGCTGTCCATCACGTCACGCCCGTCGAATCGCACGACCACGTCGCCGCGCTTGAGTCCTGCTCGCTCGGCGGATCCCTTTGCCTGCACATCGGTGACGATCGCGCCTTTCACATCAGGGAGGCGAAAGACTTTACCTAACAGCGGTGTGACGTCCTGCGTCGAGGCACCGAGGAAACCCCGGACGACACGACCGGTCTTGAGCAGGCTCTGCATGGCCGCTCGAGCCATATTGCTCGGAATGGCGAAGCCCACACCGACACTTCCGCCTGTGGGGCTGGCAATGGCGGTATTAATCCCCACTAATTCTCCATTGATGGTCACCAATGCCC
>JACAFD010000071.1 GCA_013388555.1 Nitrospirota bacterium
GGAAAGCGCCGCCCGAGTTGCGCTCATCGGCCAAACGATCGTCGGGAATCTGTTTGAACCGGGCGAAGAGCCGGTGGGGGCGGTGATTCGCATCAAGAACGTCCCGTTCCATGTCATTGGAGTCCTTGCGCCGAAAGGCCAGTCTGCGCAAGGGGCCGATCAGGACGATGTGGTGTTCATCCCTTTCAGCACGGCGGAACGGAAGGTGTTCGGGACGTCGTTTATCGGATCCGTCGGGGCGATGTTCGGCTCGACGGATCAGGTTGAGGATTTGCCGATGGCCGCCGAGCAGATTCGAGAGGTGTTACGGGCACGGCACCGGCTTCAGGCAGAGCAGAACGATGACTTCACGATCCGGACGCAGGTTGATATTGGGAAGGTGCAAGAGGGCGCCAGCGAGACCTTAACGATGATGTTATTTGCGGTTGCCTCTGTGTCCTTGTTAGTCGGAGGGATCGGGATCATGAATATCTTGCTTGTCTCTGTGACGGAACGGACGAGAGAGATCGGGGTCCGCATGGCGGTGGGAGCAAAACGCCGGCACATCATGATGCAGTTCTTGATCGAGGCCATGACCTTAAGCCTGGTGGGAGGTGTGTTGGGCATCGTACTCGGGATTGCCGGGACCAAATTGACGACACTGATTGCCGGATGGCCGACCATCATTTCCGGCAACGTCATTGGAATCGCATTCTTCTTCTCGCTTGCGGTCGGTCTGTTCTTCGGACTGTACCCTGCCAGCAAGGCCTCTCGACTGAATCCTATCGAAGCTCTCCGGTATGAATAGGTGTAGGCCTTCCCCTGTGGGCTCCGCGCGCCGGTTTCGCGACACGGCTCCGCAATTTTGCAACGAACCGTCATAACGAATGTGGCTAGAACCTTGATGTAGGCGTCAGATGCACTTCGATGCGAGGGTTGTCTTTATCGAGGTATTTGTACAGGTGGGTTTCCACGATGCGGTTGTCGTTGATGCCGAGTCCCTCACAGAGGGCATCCTGTGCGATCTTGAGTCCGCCATCGACATCCCGTCGTAGGGCCGAGGTAAAAAAGAACCGGATGGACAGAGCGAGCCACTCCGATTGGAGTCGTGCAAGTAGGTGAGCCCGGTGAGCAGACTGCGCCAGCTTCAACCACACGAGTTGCCCTACCTGAATCTTGTAGGCGCGACCAGCCGAAGAGATCAATCGCCGGCCGTTCACTGTGGCGTATTGGTGGTTCACACTGGGAGGCACAGGGAGTGTCAAGACTACCGCATGGTTCCCGATCGGTGGGTGTAAAGGTAGGGGTGCAGGCATACGGGAATTCGGAGTCGTTCTGGTGGGAATACGTGTGACCGCAACTCTCTTTTCAGGGTTTCGGTAGGAGGCGATGCGAACAGCTCGCGGAGTAGAAGGAAATCGGGGCGGACGCCGAAACATAGGCATGCGTTTGAGCTTACAGAAGATTGAGGATCTTTGACATGTTCTGCTCGTACCGCTCTTCAGATTGGGAGATATAACGGCGCCATGTGCTCGGATTCCAGATCTCCATGCGATGGTACAAGCCAACGAGAATGATTTCCTGGTCCTCGTCTAACGGAATAATCTTTCTGAGCCGACTCGGAATCAGGATACGGCCGGCTTTGTCGAGTTCCGATGTGCCGGCTTCTGAGACGACGAAGTGCATGAATAGCCGACTCTGGTCTTCGTCGAGGGTGGTTTTTGTCCGTTCGAGGACTTTTTCCCATTCTTTCATAGAGTAGATGAGCGTCGATTCTTCGGGCCCTTTCAGGAAGACGACAGCCTGTCCCTCCGACTCGACCTGCTCTCGGATCGGTGAGGGGACAATAAACCGCCCCTTCTCATCCACTTTGCAGAGGTATTCCCCGGCGAACATCAGTGTAGCCTGTCCTTTACGACGCCAGCGTGGCTCTGGTGCGATCGCGAATCCACTGCTCGAGATCCGAGCGTACGAAGCGCCATTCTTTTCCAAGCTTGAAAGCGGGAATCTGGCGACTCCTGAGATAACGATAGAGCGTGCGTTGGGTGATCTTGAGATAGAGGCACGTCTCCTCCGCCGTCATCAGCTCGCTCTTGGGCTCTCTGGCCATTGAAGAACCTGACTTGATAGGGGTCCATATGCCTCACGAGGCTTCAGATACAGTCGCCAGCGTAGGGAAATTACCACGATCTGTCAAGTGAAAATATATGACAATTCCTGTCATAGTCTGTCAGTGCCATCCGATTCCATGCTACCGGTTTCGTCGGACTCCATCGCCTCTAAAACATCGTCGCCAAGGTCTTCCCCCATCTCCTCTCCCATAGTTTTCATGAATCGAGCCATGCTCTTAGGATCATTTTCATCGAGTCCTGCAAGATTACTGGGATTCGCCAAGTCCTCAAGGCGAGCCTCTTCGGATTTCGGCGTGGCAAATCGAGACAGGATTCGTTCCACCCGGGCACTCTTGCAATGGGAGCAGCCTGCCGGTGCCTGGTTGGCTGGCATCAATACGAGGATTGTGTTGCGTTTGTTACAGTCGAGGCAGCGGTATTCGTACAACGGCATCGATCATATTCCTATGGTTGTCAGGGACGGTGGTGCTTGCTCGGCGAAGTGGCGATCCGGTACCAGGTCCGTATCGACAGTTCTGGCCAGAGTCAAGGCAAAGACGGGTCCGGCCCCGGCTTTCCGTAGGGTCTTTGCACATTCATTCAGTGTCGTACCGGTGGTAAACACGTCGTCCACGAGGAGGATGCGTTTCTCGGCGATGTCTTGTGGTTTTCGGATGGCGAATGCCTTCCGCAGATTTCGCAACCGCGCCTGCCTCGTTAACGTGGTTTGGGGATCGGTGGCAGCGATTCTGACGAGGTTGGTGGCCCAAACCGGGAGAGCCAGATAACGACCGAGCTGATCGGCCAGCAGCAAAGATTGGTTGAATTCACGAGTGCGTAAGCGGGCCGGGTGTAAGGGTACAGGAATGATCACATCGACATCGATTCCGCTTGGCAGAGCGCCGATCATGAGGCGCGCCAGTGGTTGTGCCAGCGTATGTTTACCCCGGTATTTAAACGAGCAGATAGCTTCTCGCAGTGGTGGAAGGTAGGGGAACAGGGTCCAGGCTCGTTGGAAATCCGGTGGCCTTTCCTGACACTGTTGGCATTGATGGTTTGGCGTATAGTGTGTGGCCTCTTGCGATACAAACGGCTGATCGCAGCGGGCACAAGCCGGCTGCTGGAACGGGCGGATGGTGTGCCAGCATGCAGTACAGAAGAAAGGCACAGGGTCCGTGCTGAGTGACCGGCCACAGGCGATGCATTCCACCGGCAACACGAACCGGATGGCCTGACGGCACCATCCGGTGAGTCGATCCCGTGTAGTGTCACGCAACATCGTAGAGAAGCTCTCTAATCAATGTGTGTATGATTCTTCTAAGAGAAAGTGCCGTGCCTGTCAAGGTTGTCCGTCTGTAAATGGTTGTGATATACGTGACGCGCGAGACAGGCACGATGAAAGGGAAAGGCGGGACGGGCGAGAACGGATGGTTTGCCTTGTTTGTTAGGTCTGTTTGGTTGAACTTGACTCACCAGACAAACAAAATAATCCAGGTGAACCAGATCAACCCGACCCGCCCATCTATTTTTTGGGTTGGGGTATGGAGCAGCAGATTGCAATGGTGAGATTCGACCAGGTGTCGAAAATTTATGAGCGGGGTGGCGAGACCATCACCGGGCTTGATCGGGTCACAGTCGAAGTCGAGAAGGGAGACTTCTGTGCGTTTATCGGGCCCAGTGGCTGCGGGAAAAGTACATTACTCAATCTGGTTGCCGGACTGGATACGCCGACCTCGGGGACTATCCTCCTTGGAGGGCGGTCGACCAGCCAGTTCACGAGCGATGACTGGACGAGGATCAGGCGGGAAACAGTCGGGATTGTTTTTCAAGCCTTCCATCTGATTCCCGGATTGACGGCAGTGGAAAATGTCGCATTTCCCCTGTTACTGCGCGGGGAACGAGGAGTCTCGGTCCGAGCTCGCGTCGAGGATGTGCTCGAGCTGGTTTCAATGACGGGGCGACGACACCATCGACCCAGCGAGCTTTCGGGCGGAGAGCAGCAGCGCGTGGCGATTGCGCGAGCGATCGTGCATCAGCCACAGATCCTTCTCGCCGACGAGCCAACAGGAAATTTGGATTCCCAGCATGGGGCTGAGATCATTATTCTCCTTCGATCACTCGTCGAGCGCTTTTGCCAAACCATCCTATTGGTCACTCACAGCACTGCGGCCGCGGAGGCTGCCGATTATGTCTGGTCCATGAAGGACGGGCAGCTCGTGTCGAAGACGAAGCATGAACCGGCCACGGTAGTGGTGTGATGGACCTTTCGATCACCATAGCCGGCGTACGATTCCCCAGCTGCGTTATGAATGCCTCGGGGGCTCTCTGTGTCACGCATGAAGAGCTGTTGGCCCTCGGTCGATCTCGTGCCGGGGCCATCGTCACCAAATCGATGACGATTGAGCCCCGCGACGGCAATCCGACACCCCGATATTATGGATTTCCCGGAGGTTCTATCAATTCCATGGGCTTGCCGAATCTCGGGTACAGGGCGTATGCCGCGCTCATTCCCGAATTGAAGACATTTGGCAAACCGGTCATTGCCAGTGTGGCGGGTCTCTGTGAAGACGACTTCCAGATAATTGCCACTGTGATCAACGCGGCGAAGCCCGACTTGATCGAAGTCAATCTCTCTTGTCCCAACATCCCAGGCAAACCGCAGATTGGATATGACACAGAAGCTTCCGAACGTCTGCTGAAGCGGGTCCGAAAGGTAATCACGGTTCCGATGGGGGTCAAGCTGCCTCCGTATTTCGATCCGGCCCATCACTCAGCGATGGGATCAGTGATCGGTCGTTGCGGGGTTGATTTTCTCAACCTGATTAACTCGGTCGGCAACGGGCTCGTCGTCGATCCGGAGCATGAAGTGGTCGTCATCAAACCGAAGGGTGGCTTCGGCGGATTGGGTGGTGCGAGTATTAAGCCCGTGGCGCTGGCCAATGTGCGGGCCTTTTGGAAAATCTTTGAAGGGCGCATGCCGATTATCGGGACCGGCGGCGTGGTCAGCGGTGTGGATGCATTTGAACATCTGCTCTGTGGCGCGACGGCCGTGCAGATCGGGACGGTCTTGGTTGAGGAAGGGGTCAATGTATTCGATCGACTGGAAACGGAGCTAGTGGCACAGCTCAGCAAGAAAGGCTATGCGAGCTTGGAGGAGTGCCGGGGAAAGCTGAAGGAGTTGTAGGTCTACTTGGCTCCGAACGTCTTGGCAAGGAGGCCCAACTGCAGGGCTCGTCTGAGCAGTTGCGCAACATTTCTTACATTCAACCGTCGCATCAAGTTGAATCGGTGCACTTCGACCGTGCGCACGCTGATCTCCAGTGCCTCCGCAATCTCGCGGTTCGTGTGCCCGATCGACACCAGGCGAAGAATGTCACTCTGCCGAGGTGTGAGAAGATCGGTATCGATCTCTTCCTGTAGCGGTTGGACTTTTCGGCTCAGAACAATTCTCGCACCCATCAATTACCTCTCATCGTCAACTCACGCGAGTCTAGCAAAGGTGTGTATCGCTGTAAACGAAACTGCTAATTTGTGCAGGGCTACGTTCCTGGTCCAAAGGATTCGTTCAGTGAATACAGCCCTCAGGCCTTAGATGACCAAACTATTCCCGCTCCACCTTGCTCTGATCCGTGCTCATGCTCTCCAGAGGCCATTTCGCGCTCTCCTCAGCATTGCTGGAGTGGCGCTAGGCGTTCTGGCCTCAGTGGGCATCGGGACGGCGAACGTTCAAGTGCTGCGATCTTTCGAACAAGCCATCACGACAGTAGCCGGTTCCGCCACATTGGAAATTGTGGGCAACGATCTCGGAGTGGATGAGTCGGTCATTACGGCTGTCCGAGCGGTCGAAGGGGTTGTGAGCGCCGCTCCGGTCATTGAAGACTCGGTTGTGGTTGTCCAGGGGGATCTCCGTGGTCAAGCGCTTCAGATATTGGGGCTGGATCTACTTGCGGAGGTTGGAACGCGTGGATTTCGAATCTCGCAGACTGACAACGATGTCGCGCTGGAAGCGCTCTTGGCTCCAGACGCACTATACCTTGGTCGTCAGGTTGCAGCAGATCTGAACGTGGGAGTCGGCGCTGTCGTCGAGGTAACCGCTGGAGGGCGTCTTGCCAGGCTGCGAGTCGCAGGGCTCATCCACACCGAGGCGGAGGGTTCGACACTCTGGGATCGGCTTGCTGTTATGGATATTGCCGCGGCGCAGCTGTTGTTTCAATCATTCGGGCGGTTGGACCGGATCGAGTTGGTGACGGCGCCTGCTCGAATGCTCGAGGATGTCGTGACTTCCGTGCGCGCGGTTCTCCCTCCTCATCTCGTCGCACAAAGGCCAGCGCAACGGACAAAGCAGCTCGAAAACATGGTGTGGGCCTTCCAGCTTAATCTGTCAGTCATGAGCTGGGTCGGACTGCTCGTCGGAGCGTTCTTGATCTACAACACAATCGCCTTTGCTGTGGCGCAGCGGAGGCGCGAGATTGGTATTTATCGCGCACTCGGCATGACGGAGCGGCGGGTCGCCGGTCAGTTTCTGGTAGAAGCAGGCTTGCTCGGTCTGCTTGGTGGGCTATTGGGAGGTCTTGGCGGGGTCTGGCTTTCCAGGAGTTTGGTGTCGCTTGTGAGCAGGACGATCTCAGACCTCTATGCGCCGGTCACGTCCGGCGGGTTGATTCTATCGATGGACATGGTGACGCTCGCTGCAGTGGCAAAAGGAATTCTGCTCGGGACAGTTGTCTCGATGGTGGGGGCCTTAGGCCCCAGCGTGGAAGCTGGTAGGACTGTGACGGCCCGTGCTTTGGCACCGGGAGACTATGAATCGACTCGTCAATTGAGAGTGGGCCTGCTTGGACGGATCAGCCTTATCTTGTTGGTGTTGGCAGGCCTCTGCTCGCTGATGGGTCCAGTCGGAGACCTGCCGCTGTTCGGCTATCTTGCGACAATATGTATTTTGGGGGCACTCTCCTGTTTTGCGCCCCTCTGTATCCAGGCGTTGAGTACGCGGCGCTCTCGCCAGGACGGCAAGACCTTGATGCTCGGGGGGAGCCTTCGGCATATTGCGGCAGACCAGGCAGCGCGCCATCCAGGCCGGAATGCGGTGACGGTGTCGGCGTTGATGGTGGGACTGTCTGTGATGATCGGTGTGGCTGTCATGGTCCGTAGCTTTCGTGACACGGTCGAGGTGTGGGTGGATGAGACGGTGATGGCTGATCTCATCGTGGCTCCGCAATCCTGGTTGCAGGGGAAACAGGTCGGGCAATCGTCCCGTGCCTTGCCTGGAACCTGGCGTTCGACTCTGTCGTCGATTGACGGCATTGCCGCGGTCGATGCCCTCAGGGAAATGTCTGTGGGCGTCGACGGACAGCCGGTGGCGTTAGTGTCACGGGATCTCCGGCTTCATGCGCGGCACAGCCGGTATCGGATGGTTCGCGGAGATTCGACCGAAGCCCTGCAGCGAGCCGCCGAGACCGGCGGCACCCTCCTGTCGGAAGTGTTGGCGACTCGATTACAACTTCGGGAGGGGAACAAGGTCTCGATTACGACGCCGACAGGACATGTTGCTATGTCTGTCGAAGGGATCTTCTACGATTACGCGACCGACGGTGGGAAGATGGTGGTCGATCGGGCCTGGTATCAGCGCGAATGGCGCGATCACTGGGTCACAGTGTTTGCGATCTACCTGGCTACAGGGGCTGATGCAGAACAAGTTCGGCAGTCGATTGTCACACATGTTACCGGGCTGGATGGAATGACGGTTCCACCACTGGTGATTCGAAACCACGAGTTGCGGCGAGAGATTCTCGAAATCTTCGACCGCTCCTTCGCATTGACCTATGTTCTTGAAGCTATCGCCGTATTGGTGGCTGTGCTCGGCATCGTGAATACCTTGGTGACGGCCGTGTTGGAGCGACGACGCGAATTTGCCTCGTTGCGGGCGATTGGTGCCAGCACGAGGCAGGTGGAGCGATTGGTCTTGTGGGAAGCGGCCTATCTCGGGTTGATCGGGGCAGTTCTAGGCGTTGTGGGAGGCCTGTTGCTCGCTTTGTTGCTCATCCATGTGATCAATAAACAATCTTTTGGCTGGACGATTCAGATGACGGTCCCAGGCGGATTGATTCTCCAAGCTGTCGGTCTCGCACTCACGGCTGCTCTGGTGGCAGGCTACTGGCCCGCACGATGGGCAGCCAGGCAGCCGGTGGTGGAGGGGTTGAGAGAAGAATAGACAACCTAGGTCATTCCTGTCCTTGCGCAACGCGCGGCCTTGGCCACTCTCTTAACGAGAGATGAGGAGGATTGGAAGGCCCTCGCCCGGGCTCATGGCACGTCTCGGGAAATCGATTGCGAAGCAATCGGAGGGTAGGGTGGGTGAAAAATGTCCGCCAGTGGGTGGGCGGGTGAGAAAGTAGCGCGCTTGGAATAAACAAAGGTAGTCTCCCTTAAGAAGGGTCGATCAAGAATGAAAGAAGTGATACCCGCCGTGGAAGTAAAAGTGGCCACTGCTTTAGCGAGAGGTCTGTGGTTACCCCGCTACAGGTTGCTGGTAGTCCACTTCGATCTTGAAGCCGAGGTCCTCGATCATGCCCCAGACTTCGGGGGCCGGTTGACCTGGTGTTGTGAGGTAGCCGTTCACGAAGATGGAGTCGGCTGGATAGAGGGCCAACGGCTGGAGGCTGCGCAAGTTATGTTCGCGGCCTCCGGCAATACGAAGTTCGGTGCGTGGATGGAGGAAACGGAAGAGGCAGAGTGCTTTCAGACAGCGTTGCGGAGTCAATTGCTCGCAGTTTTCTAGCGGCGTGCCTGTCGCCGGATGGAGCATGTTCAGCGGAATCGAGTCCGGTCTGACTTCGCGGAGTGCCATGGCGAGGTCGATGAGGTCCCCGTCCTTTTCACCCATGCCGACAATCCCACCCGAGCAGATTTCCAATCCTGCTGCTCGAGCGCTCTGGATGGTGCTGAGTCGGTCCCGGAATGTATGTGTGGTGCAGATTGAGGAGTGAAAGGCTTCGCTCGTATTCAGGTTATGGTTCACCCGATCGACTCCTGCCGCTTTCAGTCGCTTGGCCTGTTGTTCATTCATGAGTCCCAGTGAACAGCAAATCTGAATCGGAATCTCCTGCTTGATCGAGCGGACCGCTCCGGCAATTTCGTCGATTTCCCGATCCAACGGGCTTCGGCCGCTAATGACGATGCAGTAGCGTTGGGCCTTCGAGGCCGATGCCTGTCGGGCACCTTCCATCATCTGTTGTTGAGACACGAGGTTATAGCGCTCGATGGGAGCGGTGGAAATCGCAGATTGTGAACAATAGTGACAGTCTTCCTGGCAGGCTCCGCTCTTGGCGTTCTGCAACATCTGGAGGCGAACGGTCTTGCCGAAATAGTGGGATCGGATGGTGAATGCGGCTTGGAGAAGCCCAAGCAACTGCTCGTCCGGACTGTTGAGCACAGCCTGGCATTCGCTTCGGGTCAGCGTTTCGTCGCGCAAGGCCTTGGCAGCAAAAACCTGGTAGTCGACCATGGGACACTCCATCATCTGTAGAGGTTGCGTTGACTGCGATGCGGATGGCTGCGCATGCGTGCAGCACGCCGGACTGGCCGAAAACCTACACGGTTTCGAAGGGAGAAGCAATGCCCTGGTAGGGAACCGCAGAGACTGGCAGGGGGCTTTTTTGTTGACCGGGGACCGCTTGCCCGGCATTGGGCCACGGCAGTGCGACTAATGTATTCCAGGTCCCGCAGCGGCGGCAGCGCCCCGACCATTCAGTTGATTCTTGCTGACAGGCGGTACATACATAGGGGACGACCACACGCTTTTTGAAATGTAGAGCCTTTTTGAGTTCGACGACGGCTTCCTCCATCTGCTGCTTGCGCAGAAAGAGATTGGCCATGATCTTATGGTAGTCGACCAATTGGTCCTGTATTCCTTCAACGGTTGAGAGGATGTCAAAGGCTTCGTCGACCATCTCGAGTCGGTAGTAGAGCTTGCCTAAATAGAACTGCAGGGAGGGGTTATGCGGGTCTTGCCTGAGGGCCTCCTGATAGACACGTATAATTTCGCTGGGTTCGCCCTGTTCGAGAAAGAGTTCTTCCAATCGGTGCAGGATGATCAGACTGCGGGTCTTGGCATAGACCTTCTTGAGAATTTCTACTGCCTGCTTGTTTTTGCCTTCCCTGATCAAGATTTCACCTATGCCGATGTAGGCCGGTAGGAACGTCCTGTCTTTCTTAATGGCGCCTCGGAAGTAGCGCCGTGCCTTATCGGGGTGGCCCCGTTCCAGCAGCTGGCGTCCTACCTCGTACGTGCAGCCGGTGAGGAGATGAGCCGCATCCTGGCGTTCCGGCTCGGGCAGGTTGGCCTTGAGGAGACGATGTTGGATTTCGAGCGCCTCGCTCCATTTTTCAAGCCGGATCAACAGATCGCGCTTGCGGATGAGCGCGGTGAGGTTATCCGGTTCGATCTTGAGCATCTTGTGCAGGGTCTGCAAGGCGTCCTCATAGCGCTTGGCACCCTCCAAGTCGTTTGCCAACTCAAGCAGAATTTCGATGTTGCGGTCGTCGACACGATTCGCTCGTTGGTGGAGTCGAATCGCTTCGGTGAAGTTGCTTTCTACGCGGTAAATGTTTCCCAGCCAGAGCAGCGAGTCGACACGATTTGGATCCATGGCCAGCGCCCGCTCGAACAGGCCGATGGCTTCGACAATGCGCTTTGACATGAAGGCATGGGTACCGTCACGATGGAGTGCATCGATTTTTTCCTTGCGCCGCAACAGCCTGGTGCTGCGCCAGTTGCCGATGACATGGGCGGTCTGCCTCATGCCGACGGCTAGGGCCACAAGCACGGCGCCGACAGCCATGGAAAAGACGACGAGTGTGACAGGACTCAGCTCAAACTGGATGGAGGGGCTGGTCCTGACTGCGACCGTGCCAGGGTTCAATTCACGGAAATAACTATAGAGGAAGATCCCGGCGCTGATAAGGAAGATGGTGATGAGCAGTCGGAGCATCGGACTAGGCCTTCGAATTCACGGATGCTTTTTTCGTTTCATGGACCGTGGGGCGACAGCCGATCTTGTGGCCGGCGGTTCGCCCGGGATGGCGATGCGCTTCGCGTCGGCCCACAACCGTTCGAGCGCGTAATGCTCCCGGACATCCTGTCTGAAAATATGGGCGATGACATCGCCAAAGTCTATCAGTACCCACTGAGCGGACCTTGCACCCTCAACGCTCAGCGGTTTGGAGCCGGAGCGAGAGAGGCTACTGGTGATATGGTCCGCGATGGCGCTTGCTTGACGGTCCGAATCCGCAGAGCCTATGACCAGGTAGTCGGCAACAGAGGTCAGGGGGGCTACCTGGAGGATAAGAGCCTCAGTGGCCTTTTTATCACGCATTGCCCGGGCAATGGCGAGGGCCGTAGACCTAGCTGTTTGTGCGATCGCGCTCCTCTTGGTAGAGATGATGTCGAAGTATATAGGATTCCACTAAGGGCGGCAACAGATTTGCCAGGGGGAGTCCTTGGCGGATTCGAACACGAATGTCTGATGCGGAAACTGTGCAGGGTGGTAGCCGGAGACAGGTAAGTCGTTGCTCCCCAAGAGGTACTTCGATTCGGGAAATCCGTCCCGCATCCAGGTCCATCAGCGAAGAGGATGGAATCGGCGGAAGTAACGAAACTGCGGAAAAGGAGCGAAACGACAGACCTGGCCGGGAGAGGACGACAAAAGAGCAGAGCTGCAGTAATGCCTGAGGGTCACGCCAGGAGGGAAAATCTAGAAAGGCATCGAGCCCGATGAGGAAGAATAGTTGAGTGTGCGCCCCATACTCTTGCTGCAGTAGGCGAATGGTGTCGATGGAGTAGGACTTGCCTGGTCGGCGGATTTCCACATCCGAAATGGCAAAAGAGGGGTCTGAGGCAATGGCAAGGCGCACCATCTCGTAGCGGTCGCGGGCTGGTGCCAGGCTGCCGTTCGGTTTATGGGGCGGGTAACTCGTGGGAATAAAGAGGATTTTGTCGAGCCCGAGGGCCTCGCGTGTCTGATGTGCAATAGCCAGGTGGCCGTTGTGCACGGGGTTAAAACTGCCGCCCAATAGGCCAAGTCGCACGCTGGGTGCTGCGTGCTGGGTGCTGGGTGCGGAAGATTGAGTTGTAGAATCTTGAGCGGGCATAACTGAGCACCCAGCTCTACAAGATGACGAGATTGTCCCGGTGGATGACTTCTTCATATTCCTGCGGGCCTAGTTGCTGCTGGATCTCGATCGTTTTGAGCCCTTTGATTCGTGCCAA
Source organism: Nitrospirota bacterium (assembly GCA_013388555.1). GTDB lineage: Bacteria > Nitrospirota > Nitrospiria > Nitrospirales > Nitrospiraceae > Palsa-1315. The sequence continues at coordinate 12,358 of JACAFD010000071.1, forward strand.
GATGTCGGAGGAGAAGTTCACGAGTCCTTTGGCGAATTCTTTGCCGTCTTGGTCAAGGCAACTGACCGCATCTCCCGCATCGAACGGACCGCTGACATCCAGAATGCCTGAAGCCAATAGGCTCTTGCCCCGTCGGGACAACGCTTCGACGGCACCAGGATCGAGCGTCAGGCTCCCTCGCGGCCTGAGTGTGAAGGCGATCCAATGTTTGCGACTGGTGAACCGGCGTTCCTTCGCGAGAAAGAGGCTGCCACCTGATCCGCCGGCTAATACTTGTGGAAGGAGGCCAGCCCTTTGCCCGTTCAAGATCAAGGTAGCCACTCCGTACTCACTGACTTTCTTGGCAGCCCGGACTTTCGTAGCCATGCCTCCGGTTCCTTCGAAAGAGCTGGAGACGCCGGCCCGCCGTTCAATTTCCTCGGTAATGTCTGGGATCAACGGAATCAGCCTGGCTGCAGGGTTTTTGCACGGGTCCTCCGTGTACAAGCCGTCGATATCGGACAGGATGATCAGCAGCTCTGCGTCGACCAGATGGGCCACCTCGGCGGCCAGGGTATCGTTGTCCCCCACGCGGATCTCATCCACAGCAACCGTATCGTTTTCGTTGATGATGGGGATCACGCCGAATCCGATCAGCGCACTCAGGGTGTGGCGTGCATTGAGAAAGCGCCGCCGATCGGCGAGGTCGTCGTGGGTGAGTAGGATTTGTGCTACTTTGACGTCGAGCCGCTCAAACGATTTTTCGTACGCCCACATGAGACGGCTCTGGCCGACCGCCGCGGCTGCCTGCTTCACGGGGAGACTCTTGGGGTATTCAGTCAGCCCTAACTTTTTGATGCCGGAGACGATTGCACCGGAGGAAACGATCAGGACTTCACGCCCGCCTGACCGGATGGCTGCGATTTCATCCGCGAGTCGATCGATTCGTTCGGGGCGTAGGCCGGTCTCTCGAGACGCAACGAGTCTGCTCCCGATTTTGATCACGATGCGAACGGCGTGCTTTAGGAGCTGATCTCGCATGGTGTGGCTCGAAATTGTGCAACCTGTTGTCCCACATAGGTGACGAGTTCCGTCAACCCTTCTCTCGTGGCGGCAGAGATCGGGAGGCATGTATAGCGATGGCGCTTGCAGTACTTCTGCAACTCACGCAGGCGTACCCTGTCTCCGGCCACGTCGATCTTTGTAGCAACCACTGCGAAAGGGCGTGTGATGATCGGCTCATCGTAGGCGGCCAATTCTTGACGCATGACCTCAAAACTCTTGACCGGCTCCTCGGGGGCCCATTCTGACACGTCGATCATGTACAGCAAAAACGACGTGCGTTCGATATGCCGGAGAAATTGGAGCCCCAGTCCTTTACCTTCATGGGCGCCTTCGATGATTCCGGGAATGTCGGCAACGGCAAAACTTCCTGTTTCTCCCCAGCGAACGATCCCTAGATTCGGCGTCAGCGTGGTGAAAGGATAGTCGGCGATCTTCGGTCGTGCCGCCGAAATCGCGGCGATGAGCGTCGATTTTCCGGCATTGGGGAAGCCCACAAGTCCGACATCGGCCAACAGCTTCAGCTCGAGTCTGAGCGACCGTTCTTCGCCCTCCGTGCCTGTTTCAAATTCTGTGGGTGTCCGGTTGGTCGAAGTGGCAAAGTGGCTATTGCCGCGTCCGCCCCGGCCTCCATGAGCTCCTACAAACCGCTGTCCTGGAGCGACCAGGTCGGCTAACGTTTCATTGGTCTGATCGTCATAGATGACGGTGCCGATTGGAAGGCCTACGACAACATCTTCGCCGGTTCTTCCAGAGCAATTTGCGGCGCCACCCTGGCGACCGACTTCTGCTTCGTAGTGTTTTTGGTACCGGAGGTCAAGGAGCGTAGTCATGCGAGGCGACGCTTCAAACACGACATTGCCACCATGGCCGCCGTCTCCGCCATCCGGCCCACCGCGGGGCACAAACTTTTCGCGCCGAAAACTGCATGCGCCGTCGCCGCCTCGGCCAGCTGTGATACGGATACGGACTTCATCGACAAACATCGTCGCACCGTTTCAGTGGGATGACTGTACAGGCATGACATACGAGGAACATCCCGTTGCACTCCTACTCATGCCGGGAATCCTCGCGGTAACGACACTGTGACGAGAAAAGTGGAAAAGAATGTACTATGAAATCGAGGGCGCGGAGTAGACGCTGATCTTTTGCCGTCCGCGGCCGCGTTCGAACTTCACGATCCCTGTGATGCGGGCGAAGAGGGTGTGGTCTTTGCCGAGGCCTACGTTGAAACCGGGGAAGAACTTCGTCCCTCGCTGACGGATCAAGATCGATCCGGCCTTCACGGTCTCTCCGCCGTAGGCCTTGACCCCAAGATACTGCGGATTACTATCGCGTCCATTTCTAGTCGATCCGCCGCCTTTATTTGTTGCCATGACTGATCCTCGTTAGGCCGTTTCGATACCGGTAATGCGCAATTTGGTAAAGCCCTGGCGATGGCCATTCGTCCGCCGATAGTTCTTGCGGCGCTGTTTCTTGAAGATGGTAATGGAGCGGGTTCGGCCCTGGTTGATAATCTCGGCTTTGACGGTGGCCCCTTTGACCAACGGTTGTCCGACCGTTACACCCTTGTCGCCGTGAACCAGCCGAACCTGGCCGAGTTCAATCGTCCCCCCAACCTCGCCGGGAAGGGATTCCACTTGAACCAATGACCCAGTTTCGACCCGATACTGCTTGCCGCCTGTCTCTATGATTGCGTACATAAGCCCTTATCTCCATTACGGAAGACGAATCTGTACCATAGGCATTTTAAGTCTGTCAAGGTAAAGATATGGGGAAATACACCTGAGAATCTAAGTTGCTATCTACAAACTGGTTCTAGAAATGGTTTCGCGATAAAGGGAATTCCCTCACAAAAAATTGCATAGTTCCTTAATGGACTAGGGGATATAGACGTCTGCCTTAATTCATGAGCCCAAAACTTGAGACAACTTGTCGGGAAGTGCCGCTGTTACTAGTATTTCCAATACCCTACGAACATAAGGTGGTCGCATATGGGGTGTCTAATAATACGGTGTTATGCTCTATAGGCAATCCCGTGTGAGACTTTTTTATGGGAGGCTCCAGGCTACGTGGGTAGTAGGTTTGGAAGATGCATCGCCCCTGTTGTTGCCGAGCCACCAAGGATAGGGTCGCATAATGAATCATATAGTCCCCCATGATGTCAGGGCTGGTTTTTTTCTGATGGTGGGCTTGGCCATGTTGGCCTTTATCTGTGCTGTGGCCGCCCTAAGCACCGTCATGCGTCCGGCTCGGTGGACTGATCGCAAGCCGGCTCAATTCTAGATTTTCCTCTCCTGCCCACCCTTTCGTGATGCTAAGAGTTGGATCTGTCCACCATTTACATTTCGTGCCCGTCGCAAGAGTTATCTCCAACAACATGATAATTCAAGTGAAACAGTGACTGGCCTCGATTGAACCTCATCTTTGCATACAGGTGCTATATTTGATCTACGCTGGCTAGATATTATTTCAAAGATGGGGGCACAATCATGATTGGAAGTCCAATGAAAAGAGCTGCCGTGGCAGCAATAGGGTTTGTCCTGCTGGTTAGTCAGGGTTGTAGCATGAAATGGTTGCAATCCGATGGAGAGACGGGAGCAGGCACTGTGCAAAAAGGAGGTTCAGGGGGAGCGCTAAGTGGCTTCTCGAAGAATCCCTCGGAAGAGCGTCTTAGGAAGGGCGGCGATATTGCCTCGCTCTCCTCTTCAGGTGGGATAAGCGCCCGTCAGCGTGCGGAGATAACCAAAGAAGAAAAAGCAGCTATCGAAGCTGGTTTACTAGATGTGTTCTTTGGATATGATCAGTGGACGCTTTCAGATGCTGGGATGGAGGCCTTGAACCACGACGCGCAGTGGTTGAAAGACCATCCTGGTGCGGTGATGAAGGTTGAGGGTCACGCCGATGAACGGGGCACAGCCGACTATAACCTCGTCTTGGGGGATAAGCGAGCCAAGGCCGCGCGCAGCTATCTGATCGAGTCGGGTGTGGGTCCCAAGCAGCTGGCGATCGTGTCGTACGGCAAAGCTCGCCCTTTCTGCATGGAGACTTCTGAGTCCTGCTATCAGCAGAATCGTCGCGGACATGTCTTGTTGAATCTGAAGAAGTAATCGAAAATTTGAAGATTTCTATAGAGACCCCGGCGCCTCCTTACCCGAGTCCGGGGTTTCCTGCTTAAGGGGGGTAAAACAGGCATGGCGCTCATAAAAAACCAGCGGGATTCAACGAAGAGGCATCCTCAGCCTCGCATGGTCAAAGAAGAGTCTCCCAGAGAAAAGCGGCAACAGCCACGTTTTACATCGCAGTTCAGAAGTACCTTTTCAGGCGACCAACGGGAAGGCCAAGGTCGGACGCTAGACCTCTCCTCCGGCGGCTGTATGATCGAATCGGATTCGCCGGTTGTCGTGGGGACTACATTTGAGTGCCGCGTCTATGTTCCCGGGCTTGATTGGCCTTTGCGGATCGATGAAGCTCAAGTGCGATGGGTCAAGGCCGGGACATTTGGGATCCAGTTTACGAAGATCCAGCCAGACGAGGAAGTAAAACTCAAGCGAGTCATTGCCAGTCTCAACCAAGAAATTAACGCGTAGCCTTTCCCCTTTCTCCCACTCGGCTTAGAATATTTTGTTGCTCACCCACAGTTACGCGTGAGGATCTTGCGCTCGCTCACGGAACTGTTCGCAGCCTCACGCGTCTTTATGGTATAAGGCGCGGGAGGAGCGGCAAGAAAGTAGGACCTTCCAGGACTCATTTTGAGACCATGTAATCAGTGATCTGCACGATGAAACAGGCTGCCTCTCCGGCACAGAAGGAATTCAGTATTGCAACTGTGGCCGGCGGTTGCTTTTGGTGCCTCGAAGCAGTCTATGACCAGATGAGGGGTGTCGTGGCGGTCGAGTCCGGCTACATCGGTGGTCATGTAGATTATCCAACGTATGAAGCCGTGTGTAGCGGCAGGACTGGTCACGCAGAAGCAGTCCGTATCACGTTCGATCCCACCATCGTCAGCTACCGCGAGTTGCTGGAAGTGTTCTTTGTCATCCACGATCCTACGACCCTTAATCGGCAGGGGCACGATGTAGGAACTCAATACCGGTCAGCAGTCTTCTTCCATGGACTTGAGCAGAAGCAGACTGCCGAGGAGGTGATCGCAGGCGTCACGAAGGAGAAACTCTATGCCAACCCGATTGTGACGGAAATCACTCCCGCAGGGACCTGGTACGTAGCCGAGCCCTATCACCAGGAATATTTTTCGCGGAATCCTTTTCAGGGCTACTGTGCAGCTGTGGTGGGGCCAAAAGTGGTCAAGTTCCGAAAGCAATTTGCGTCGAAATTGAAGGCGTAAATTGCCCCCTGCTTCTTGGGTACATCTCAAGCAATCCGTCAATGAAAAGTTCTACTCTCCGAGCGGAAGATGGGTGAGATCACGATGAATAGGGTGGCGGGTACTCGCATCGGTTCCAGGCCGCACGATGTGGGCGGTCCTGAACCCAATTGATGCGGCAGCATCCAGTTCGAGTTCCGCGTCCGACAGAAAGAGAATGTCAGGGGGTTGTAGACCTATCTGCTCGCTGATTCTGTGGTAACTAGAAGACGTATTTTTCCCGCCGACCGTGGTATCGAAAAAGTGCTCAAACAACGGAGTCAGATTCCCGACGTTGGTATAGGCAAATAGGAGCCGCTGGGCCTGTTCTGAACCTGAGGAGTAGATGCCCAAGCGGATGCCGCGAGTCCGCCACTGTGTTAAGGCTGGCAGGACATCGCCATACAGTTCCGGTGCAAATGTTCCCTGTCGATAGCCCTCATCCCAGATCATTCCTTGCAGCGCTTTGAGGCCGGCCACTTTGCGGTCCTGATCGATCCACCCTGTCAGCATGACTGGCAGCTCCTCATACGCAGGGCGTGTTCCTGTTTCGCGCTCAATGACATCCTGACATGACGCAGTCCATTGGCGCACATCTGGATCATGTTGCCGCTCTTTGAGGAAGGGTGAGAGTCGGTGTTTTGCAAAGGGGAAGAGGACCTCACGGACAAAGGCCACGGAAATGAGAGTGCCTTCGATGTCCATGAGGATGTATCGGACCATGAAGCGGCTACCAGCGATATCGTTGATCGATTCCGGAATTCGTGTAATGGGGAACCCAGCCCGTCTGGTCGATGAAGATACGAATTGCCCGTATCTTTGGAACCTCGCCTAAGTCGAACCAGTGTTTTGTGTTGGCCGGAACAGAAATGAGATCACCTTGCTCGCACAACAGCGCAAAGATTTCGTCGTCGGGCTCTTCGTTATGGAACCAGAAGAGACCTTGTCCTTCAACAAAGACACGCACTTCATCCTCGCTGTGAGTGTGCTCTCGGAAAAATTTTTCACGAATCCCTTGCAGATTCGGTGTCTGCACATCCACACTGATTACATCCATCGTCTGGTACCCGTACTTTTCCATCAAGGGCTTGAGTAGGTAGTCGTAGGCGGCGAGGACCTGCTCGTTCGTGGCGTTGGAAGGCAGGTCTCTGTCCGCGGACCACCGTTCATTGACGATGCCTCGCAGGTTGAGAAATTGCCGGACGGCAGATGGATCCAGCAGCGTCATGTTCTTATCGGGTATTCGCAGAGTAGCCATGCAACATCACCTCTCGTTGGCATTGGAGAAGATATTCGAAGACCTCGAGATGCCGTTTCGCCTCTGGTATATCCTTCCCCCATGCATAGAGGCCGTGTCCTGCCAGCAAAAATCCATAGCAGGACTTCTCACTCGAAAGAGATCGTTCTACGAGCGTGGACAATGCCTGCATATCCTGTGAGTTCGGAAAGACCGGCAAGGAGATGTCTACTTCGTGAGTCTCGATCCCGCTCAATCCTTTCAGCAATTCCCATCCAGAGAGGAGTACTTGTCCTTCATCGCGAGCCATGTAAGAGAGCAACGCTGCTGGGAGTGAGTGCGTGTGAAGCACAGCTCCGGCTCCCATCGTGCGATAAAGAAGTAGATGAAGAGGGGTTTCGGCCGAGGGTTTCAGGCCGTCTGCATCGATGGCACTGCCATGTTGATCGACGGAGAGGATGTGTTCGACCTCGATCGTGCCTTTCTCCACGCCGGAGCTCGTTATCGCGCAGTAGGCGGGGGCTGCATCGGCTGGTAACCGCACACTATAATTTGTGCTTGTGGCAGGAGCCCAGCCCATACGAGACGCCCACCGGGCAGTCTGGACCAATTGCTCAGCGAGCATTTTGAAATCGGGATAGTGTGCCACAACCTACAACCTAGCGCTAAAGTCGATACCGTCTAGCGGACTCGCCAGGGCATTGCAAATATGGGCCCTTATTCAGGCGTTCGTCAGATGCCGCCGATCTTACTCCCATTCGGTAAAATTGTAAGGCTCATGAAAGTGAGGAATGATCTTGATCCAACCAGGCATCCTCTTCCCCCTTTGCCTGATCGGATGCACACAGCCCTATGAAGTCGAACAGCCGTCTGTCGAGGAGAAGCGGGGGCGCCACATTAGACAGGGCGGCGAACATACTGTCCGTGCAGCCAGGCGACCGTTGTTCCCATTCGTGCAGAAACTCCTTTACCTGTTTCCGTTTGAGGTTCTCTTGTGAGCCACAGAGATCGCAGGGAATAATGGGAAACGTGCGGAGTTCTGCATACCGAGCGAGATCGCTTTCCCGCACGGCGGATAATGGACGAATGACCACATGCCGGCCATCTTTCGACCGTAGTTTCGGGGGCATCGTCTTGAGCTTGCCTGTATAGAGCAAGTTCAGGAGCAGAGTTTCAACGATGTCATCGCGGTGGTGACCCAGTGCGATCTTGGTCGCGCCCAATTCTGTGGCGACGCGATAGAGTATGCCACGGCGGAGTCTGGAGCAGAGCGAACAGGTGGTCTGCCCTTCAGGGATGAGTCGCTTGACGATGGAGTAGGTGTCTCGTTCTTCGATATGAAATGCTATCCCGATATCTGACAGATAGTTAGGAAGTACATGGGCAGGAAAGCCTGGCTGCTTTTGATCCAAGTTTACCGCAACAAGGTCGAATTGAATCGGAGCACGCCGTTGCAAGACCAGCAATAGGTCAAGCAGAGCATAACTGTCTTTCCCGCCTGAAAGGCAGACCATAACCTTGTCGCCATCCTGAATAAGACCATACTTGCCAATGGTATCCCCGACGAGGCGGAGTAGCTTCGTCTGCAGCTGTTCTGTGATTTCGTCCATTTTGGGACGTGCGTGCGAAGGGCTTGCCGAATGTGACATGGGTTGGCATTCTACGCGCCCAACTGTATGTCTGTCGATCGTTAGTCGGAGGCGCCATGGAGAACGATGAGAATCGATCGAGGGAAACAATTCAGTCAGTACTATTCGTATGCACGGGGAACATATTCCGGAGCGTGACAGCAGAGTATGCGCTCAAAGCCAGCCTTGGTCCCGGCACGTCCTGCGTCGTCGGCTCGGCCGGGATCGATGTCAAGACTCAGCCCATGCATGCGTGGGTTCAGGACCGATTGAGCGAAAAGGGCGCTGATCTAACCACACATGTCCCACGACAATTAACCAAGGAACTGGTTGAGGCTGCTGACCTTGTCATTGCGATGGGGCGAAACCACCAAGCCTTCGTTCGGGAACTATACGGACGTGACATTCCCCTACTTGCTCAGGTCTGTCTCGGCCAGGATCAGCCGATTCTTGATCTGCACGAAGTCTTGCCGAATTGGGAAAGCAATCCTGAGCAGGCCCGCTCGTATGTGTGTTCAGTGATTGATGTCATCTGGATAATGGCGCCGGCCCTTCTTCCTCGCCTCCGTTAGTCCGTGCTGGCGACACATATTGTCGAGGCCGGTTCATTCTTGGCCCTGATCGGACATTTTTTCTCCATGACGTGGTCGGCAGACGGGGGAAGGGCTTCCCGAACCAAGGGGAATCTCGTCGCACATGCTATATTTTAAGAGCACTGCATGCAGATTGAATGTCAGGATAAGCGTCGATGCAACGATCACAGACCCAAGAAGCGATAGGGAGTGATCGCCATGATCACGAGCCCGAATGGATCTCATGGTCCAACGAAAAGCTCCTGGACCTTCCCATGAACCAACTCGGTGTCACCGTCGATGGACCATTCCTGTCGGGACAGATCCAGCAACTCTACGCCGAACTTGAAGCCCGACGGCTTCTCTTCCGTCCCCATTTTTGGCTGTCCAATGAATGGTTCACTCCGGATGGTGTGCCGGGGATTGCCGTGCCGTTTTACCTGGCCCATCCACGACTCGAAAAACTTGAAATGGATCAGATGCTCGAGGTTGAGGGAGGGACTCCAGAATGGTGCATGCGAATCTTGAGGCATGAAGCAGGGCACGCTCTGGAAAATGCCTATCGTCTCCGCCGTCTCCGCCGTCGGCAGCAGATCTTTGGGCGCTCATCCGAACCGTACCCCAAGTATTACAGCCCTCGGCCCTATAGTCGGAGTTTTGTACGGCATCTCGACGTGTGGTATGCGCAAAGCCATCCGGATGAAGACTTTGCGGAAACCTTTGCGGTCTGGCTCACGCCCGATTCGACCTGGGCTGATCGCTATAGAGGATGGCCGGTACTCAAGAAGCTTCAATACGTCGATGGGCTCATGGAGGGGCTGGCTGCTGTCCAGCCCAAGGTGGTCACATGTGAGGAGGTCGATCCGTTGCCCGAACTGAAGAAGACCCTGCGCGAGCATTATGAACGCAAACGCAAACATTATGGAACTGAACGACCGTCATTATACGATCCGGACTTGAAACGATTGTTTTCCGACGCCCCTGTCTACGCCGATAAACAGAGCGCAGCCGCCTTCTTGAACCGTTTTCGAAAAGAGGTGCGCCGCAAAGTCGCTGCCTGGACCGGTGAGTATCAATACACCATCGACCAGGTGCTCGAAGGGATGATTCAGCGTTGCCGGCAGCTCCACCTGCGATTGCCGGTGGCGGAAGAGCAGGCGAAATTGGATTTCACGATTTTGCTGACCGTTCATACGATGAACTATTTGCGCAGTGGACGGCACAAGGTGGCGCTATGAAACGGTCCCGCATCCTCGTCCTGATGCATGAAGATTTGGTGCCGCCAGACTCCCTCAATGGGCAGGACGTGACCGGAGCTGAATGGAAGACGGAATACGACATAGTCTCTACCCTTCGCAAGCTCGGCCATGACGTCAAGCCGCTGGGGGTCAAGAGTGATCTGGGGGTGCTTCGATCGGCCATTGAGGATTGGAAACCGCACATAGCATTCAATCTGCTCGAAGAATTCGATGGGGTAGCGGTCTATGACCAGAACGTCGTGTCGTATCTTGAATTGCTTCACGTGCCCTATACCGGCTGTAACCCACGTGGGTTGATGTTGGCGCGCGACAAGGTGCTCTCCAAGAAACTGTTCTCATTCCATCGAATCCCGTTCCCGGATTTCATGGTCGTGCCACAGGGACGGACGGTTAAACGGCCCAAGTGGCTGTCATTTCCCTTAATTGTCAAATCGGTGACCGAGGAAGCTTCCCTTGGGATCTCTCAGGCGTCCATTGTCCAGGATGACGACAAACTCAGGGAGCGAGTCGAATTCATTCACACAAGTATAGGAACCGGGGCCCTAATTGAACAGTACATCGAAGGGCGTGAACTGTATGTCGGGGTGATGGGCAATGGGCACGTGCATGTCTTACCGGTGTGGGAGTTGATGATGGACAAGTTGCCGGATGACGCACGGCGGATCGCGACCGAGCGAGTCAAATGGAGTCGTACGTATCAAGACAAGTATGGGATTCGGTCCGGTGAAGCCAGGAATCTTCCTGAAGGGAAAGCCGAAGAGATCCAACACCTCGCGAAACGTGTCTATCGCGCACTCGGCCTGAGTGGCTATGCACGCATCGACGTGAGAATGGACGCGGAGAGGAACGTGTACGTGCTGGAAGCCAATCCGAATCCACAAATCGCGCACGACGAAGATTTTGCAGATTCGGCAGAGAAAGCCGGTTATCCGTATAAGGATCTGTTGCAAGAACTGCTGAATATCGGACTTCGCTGGCGGCCGGCCAAAGCGGCCTAGCTTCCATCTCTCGCATCCCTCGGATACTTCATTGCGGGTCAGTGTAAGCTGCATCCCTCCTCGCAGGGCTCCGCGAACGTGCCTCTGCCTAGTTGCTGTAGGCCGCCGCCACGACTACGAAGCAGGAGGCAGAGGGTGTGAATGAGGCAAGGGGTTTCCCCTATCGTACACTAGGGGCCGAAGCGGAAACCGAACAGCATGGCAACGCTTGTATTGTCATCTTGCGATAACGACGGAGAAAGATCGATGTCGTGGAGATTGACGATCAATGTCGAAGTCAGGGCGACATTGTGGGCAGCCTGGTACTCTAGTGAGACACCAATAGGGATGTACCAGCTCGTGTCATTGCGGTCGATGCGCCCAGGGCCGGTCCCTCGGTCTAGGTCTGCGTGGATCAATCCGATTCCTGTGAAGGGCACCAGGTTGATGCCGTTATTGAGGCGAAAGTAATAGCGGCCGACCCCCGCGAAGGAGATCTGGAAGAGATCGCCCGTCGGACTGATCTGCATCAACGGTCCGACAGAGAAGTTTCGATCTAGATAGTAGTCACCACTAAATGCAAGGTTAAATACCGTGCCATTGACCGTTCCGGATGTGAATCCCAGGCCGCTTCCGAATCCCCAATGGTTTTCGTAGGCGTGGGCCCGAGATGCGAATACAGCGGTGCCAGCGACCAAGATAGCTAACAGACTAGCGGCGCAGGTCCATCGTAAGAACGTGGTAGCAATCTGCGGGATCATGGCGGCGAACTCTAGCACAGAGGGCGGACTCGGACAAGGCGTTTGAGTGCACTGGCGACTGTAGGGTATTCTTTGCCAGCATAGATGAGGGAGATTGTGGAGCATGTCAGACAACTCCATGACGCCAAGGCAAGCTGCGGTAGTTCTGGTCGCAGCGATGCCGATCGGCGTATCCGTTCAGCAACTGGAGGAGTATGGGATCGAGGCGACGACGGAGCAGGCCCAAGCTATCACGCAAGAAGTGCTCTCGTTGAATCTGTTTTGGATCTTCGCAGCCATCGAAGCGCATATCCCTCAGAAGTATCAGCCCGCGCTTTCTGAGCTCATCGTGGGTGCGATAGAAGCAGGATGGGGGACGACCATTCCTGTCGGTTCAGTCAGCTGGACGGCCTACCTCAACGAATGGCAGGAACGTCGTCGCCGGTATAAGCGCTTAGTTGAGGAAGGGGTGAGCCCGCTTGCGGTGAGTGCAGAGGCGGCTACGCTGATGGAGGAAAACCACCTGGTCAGAGAAGCAGAGCGGCGTAATCTATTAACTCTCCTGATCGATTTCGTTCCGGTCGACAGCTACGGTCAGTTACTGGAAGATGTCGGATAATTTCCTGGCCTGCCGTGGCCTGTCAGAGGTAACGGTGGTCGATGACCTTCCCCATTTTGTCCATCTCATAGAGCAACGGCGCGCCAGTTGGGATATTCAATTCCAGCACTTGCTCTCGGGAGAGTTGTTCTAATTCCATGACCAGGGCCCGTAAGCTATTCCCGTGCGCTGCGACGAGGATTGTTTCCCCTCTCAAAAGATAGGGCTTGATGACCCGTTCATAGTAGGGCAACGTTCGCTCAGCTGTGTCTTTCAGGCTTTCCCCTCCAGGCGGACGCACGTCGTAGCTCCGCCGCCAGATCTTCACCTGTGCCTCGCCGTATTTTTTCGCGGTTTCAGCCTTGTTCAATCCCTGCAGGTCGCCGTACATCCGTTCATTGAGAGCCTTGTCCTTCTCAATGGGGATGTTCGGCTGACCGATCGCATCGAGTACCAGCCTGAGGGTTTCATTCGCGCGCTGCAGCACAGAGGTAAAGGCACGATCGAACGTAAAACTCCGGAGTTTGCTTCCTGCGTTTTTTGCCTCCTCTATGCCTCGGGGAGACAGGGGGACGTCGACCCAGCCAGTGAAACGATTCTCCAAGTTCCATTGAGATTCGCCATGACGAAGCAGGACTAATCGAGCCATACCCAGCGCCTCCATGATCACATGACAAGGTCGAATCCCCGCCAGGATAAACGATCACAGCACGAAGTCAAGAGCAGGGATGCAATTCATGCTGCAGAGTGCGCGGAGCCTTGCCAAGGTTGAAACTCGGACTAACCAAAGGCGCGATGCAGCATGCCTGCCGGGAATCCATCAAGACCCGCGAAGCCAGACGCCAAGTAGAGCAGGCTATGAAAGGGTTGCAGCAAGATTTCACGAACGAGCACAAGGCCGACATATGCCCCATTGACTTTGTTCTAACTAGGACTATTATAATAGGGCCTGCAGGCTGGGCATCGAGGGTGACGGGACAGCGTGATAAAGGTGACCTCTCGTGTGGAACAACAAGCTTCGCGACATGCGGCTCAGCGATCTGACTCTTCAGGCTCACCAGTATCTGGAGGAATATATTCCCAAGTTCATGCCGCAGCATCGACCGGTGTATGTGTGGTTTGACGTGTACGACCTGGAGGAAAAGAGGTTATAAGAGCGATGTTCACAACATTGGTTTCTGGCAAAAGGAGGAGGATGATGACTCAACATCCAACGATCGCAACCAGAGTGACCAAAGAAGTCGTCGGAATCTATCAGCCTGGGTCGACGCACATGGTCGGTGATGGATTTCCCGTTCGGAATCTTTTCCCGAGCAATGATCTCGATGGGGCGGTCGACCCGTTTCTCATGCTCGACTATGCGGGGCCGCAGTATTTTTCGCCCACAGACCATCCGCGAGGCGTGGGGGAACACCCGCACCGAGGATTTGAAACTGTGACGATTGTCTACGAGGGTGTCGTGGCCCATCGAGATTCGGCTGGAAATGCCGGCGTGATCGGTCCGGGTGACGTGCAGTGGATGACCGCCGCATCCGGTGTCGTCCACGAAGAGTTTCACGAAAAAGAGTTTGCCAAGAGGGGCGGTACCTTGCATGCCATCCAATTGTGGGTCAACTTGCCGCGTGCCTCGAAAATGTCGGCGCCCAGGTATCAGACAATTCTCAATGCCGATATTCCAGCAATCGATCTCGATGGTGGTGGGGAATTGCGGGTGATCGCGGGATCATTCCAAGGACAGAAGGGGCCGGCCCACACCTTTACGCCCATACAGCTGTACGATCTTCAACTGAAGGCTGGAGCGCCCGCGTCACTGCTATTTCCAGACGGACACAATACCTCGATCTTTGTCTTGCAGGGGAGTATCTCAGTGAACGGATCATCCGAGGCAAGAGAAGCCGAACTGATCGTCTGCAGGCGCAATGGATCGCAGGTGGCGGTCGAAGCACGGAAGGACAGCCGGCTCCTAATCATGAGCGGCGAGCCTATTGATGAACCGATTGCGCGCTATGGCCCCTTTGTCATGAACACAAAAGCCGAGTTGGTTCAGGCTGTGCAAGATTATCAGGCCGGCAAGATGGGACACTTGTCCTGAAGCCGCCGTTCGTCGCTTGTGAAGCGTACCTCGTTGAGTGAGGAACGGGTATGAGAAGGTGGCCACTTCGATGAATAAGCAAGATGCGGGGTTGCACATCGAGATCTATTCCGATGTCGTTTGCCCGTGGTGCTACGTTGGGAAGCGTCGGCTTGAGCGGGCACTGGATCAATTGAAAGAAATAGGGCAGGCGCAGATCACCTGGCGTCCGTCCCAACTCAATCCGACGATGCCACTCGATGGAATGGATCGGACTACCTATTTGAAAGCCAAGTTTGGCAGCTTGGAAGCCTTTGGTCGTATGGAAGAGCAACTCCTTGCTGCCGGCGAGGATGAACAGATTCCCTTTGCCTTTGAGAAGATTAAGCGGACGCCAAACACCTTTGCGGCCCATCGGCTGGTCTGGTATGCCGAGCGGCAGGGTCGTCAGGATGCCACCGTGGAATCGCTGTTCCGGGGATACTTCACGGAAGGAGTGGATATCGGTTCGATACCGGTTCTTACTCAACTAGCGGGTCGTGCCAGCCTTGATGTTGCGGTCGTCGAATCGTTTCTCCGCAGTGAGGAAGGGACCACGGAGGTTAAGGCCGAAGAAGCGGTTGGTCGCCGACTCGGCATCAGCGGGGTTCCCTATTTTGTCCTTAACGGCAGCATCGCAATTTCCGGTGCCCAGCCTTCCGACATCTTTGTGTCCGCTATTCAACAGGCAAGGGAAACGGTCGGGAAGAAAAATGGAGGGGGCTAATGGCCGTCCAAGTTTATGGTTGCAACCATATCGTCATTGAGGTAACCGATGCCAAGAAAGCGGTGAAGTTTTATTCGGACGTGTTCGGCTTGGAGATGCTGCGCGGTGGCGAAGGCGCAGCCTGGTGCAAGCTGGGCGAGCACCAGTTCATGGCGATCTTTGAAGTGGACAAGCTGCAACCGGATCGGGTGAAACATTTCGGCTTGATGGTCTGGGATGCGCAACAGATCAAGGAAGTGCGGAAGAAGCTGACCAAGAAGTACAAACTCAAACTGCAGCCGAATTTCCGCTGTGACTTCCGTGATCCCTGGGGCAATCGCATTCAGGTCGGCGATCTCAGCGACGAATCGCTTGTCTGGCTCCTTCCCTACCAGGAAGTGCAGAAAGCCGGGATTACATTCGCCCGCAAACCTCAAAAGGAGAAGCGATCATGAGCACAACCAATCTGCAACAGCGCCTGAACGATCTTTTCGGCTACATCCGCCAAGGCAAGATCATCGAGGCCATGAGTGAATTCTACGATAAAGACACAGTGATGCAGGACAACGCCAATCCTCCGACAAAGGGGTTAGCGGCGAACATCGAGCGAGAAAAACAGTTCATGAGCGGCGTCAAAGAATGGAAAGGGTTCAACGTCACGGCTCAAGGTGTGGGAGGCGACGCAACCTTTTACGAGTGCAGCCTGGACTTCATTGCCACAGACGGGCAGCCGGTTCACATGGAGCAGGTCGTCGTGGCCAGGTGGAAGAACGGGAAAATCTTCCACGAGCGATTCTACTACGACACAGGTGCGACAAATTAAGGCATGATTCCCGGGGAGTCGTGAGTGTGGGGGGAATCAGACTCTACAATATGCTGATTGTCGAGGGAGTGTCCGATGTCAGACGAACAATGGACGGAGGTTGGAAGCGTTAGAGACCTGAAGAAAAAGCCCTTGCAGGAAGTCTCTTGCGGGAACACAACGATCGCATTGACCTATAAAGGCGGAGTCTTCTCCGCAATCTCGGGCGTCTGTAATCATGTCGGTGGCCCATTGGGTGAAGGTACCCTCGAAGGCGACTATGTCGTCTGTCCCTGGCATTACTGGAAGTTTCATCGCAAAACAGGTAAAGGAGAGCCGGGATACGAACAAGATCAGGTTCCGAGCTATACTACCAAGATCGAGAACGGCAGGCTCTATATCGACCTGTCGTCCGCGACGAAACGGAAGAAACAGTCGCATAAGCCTCATCCGCTCGCACGCCCGGTGTTGCGTCAGGCGGGCCCGATCCGGATTGTGGGAATCTCGACGACGGCGATGACGCTCGACCATCCACGCTACAGCGGGTCGGATGCGCTGCTAGAGGCGGCGTTGGAGCACGCAGGAAGCGAGCTTCAGCTTGAAACCCAATACATCAAACTTCGGGAGCTGAGCTTTCGATGCTGCGAAGGTTTCTATTCGAAATCCGCCCAGGCCTGTACCTGGCCTTGCTCGATCACACAGATGGACCCGACCGATCAGCTCGATCGCGTGTACGAAGCGATCGTGCATTGGGCCGATGTGATTTTGATTGCCACGCCGATTCGCTGGGGGAACGCGAGCAGTTTGTATTACAAGATGGTCGAGCGGCTGAACTGTATCCAGAACCAGGAGACCATCGCGAACAAGCATTTACTCAAGAACAAGGTGGCGGCATTCATCATCATGGGCGGGCAAGACAACGTCCAGGGTGTGGCTGGGCAACTCATGACCTTTTTCGCTGAAGTCGGGTGCCAGTTCCCTCAATTCCCGTTCATTGCCCATTCGAGGGGCTGGAGCGCTGAGGACATGGAACGGAATGTCAGCGAGGTCCAGAACAGCCGGGAACTGCGTGAAGGGGCGCAGGCACTTGTTGCACGAGCGGCAGGCATGGCAAGGCTCATGATCGGGGGTCAGATTCCTGAGCATGCGCTTGCCCGTGGCGGGCGCAAGGCGCATCAGCTCGATAGTGAGCCGACCGGGTAACGTCGTTCGAGAGCCTCGATGGTTCGTCTGGATTGCCTCTCATCGCGTTAAGGTGTAGGAATGAAAGCACACTACCTCGGCCATGTCGTTTTTTATGTGAAGGATCTCCAGCGCTCCCTGGAATTTTACCGTGACCTGATCGGGTTCCAGGACGTGGGCCGGATCTTCAACGGAGCCGCGGCGGCGCTCACATCGGGCCGCACGCATCACGAGTTGCTGCTGATCCAGGTCGGTGACGCGCCGGGACCACCGCCTGGGAGGAGAATCGGGCTCTATCACATCGGGATTAAGGTCGGAGACAGCTTGGAGGAGTTGCGCGTAGCAAAAGGGGAGCTGGAGCATGCCGGTGTGGCGATCGACGGCATGAGCGATCACACCGTTAGTCAGAGCCTCTACCTGCGCGATCCTGACGGTAACGAGGTGGAACTCTATGTGGACGCAGACGAGTCAGTATGGAACAATAATCCGGCGGCAGTCCTGTCGCCCATCAAGCCGTTACGCTTGTAACTTGTACAAGGAGGACTATTCATGGCGAAACCACGCATCGCAGCCAACCAGCCCGCAGTACTTTCGTTGGACCCGGGGACCTACTACTGGTGCTTATGCGGACGCTCAAGGGACCAACCGTTCTGTGACGGATCTCATCAAGGAACCGGGTTTGAGCCGGTCGAGTTTACGTTGAATGAAAAGAAAGAAGTGGCTTTGTGCCAGTGCAAGCAGACCAAGACTCCGCCCTTCTGTGACGGAACGCACCAGACGCTCTGAAAGTGTGAATCGAGTGTCAAAATGAAAATCGCGTTGATCGGTGCAACTAGAGTGGAGCGTCAAGCGCATATCCGGCAACCTTTCCGATCGGTTATTGAAGAGCGACAGACTCTGCCTGGAAGTCTCGATCACTCTCTGCTAAGGAGGAAGTAGCATGGACTGGGAAGCACCGTCATTCGTGGAAGTGAAAATGGATGCCGAGATCAACTCGTATCAAGATGACTTTGCAGACAGGCCTGATATCGAAGAGCCATCTGCAGAAGGGCCGGTTGTGACCGCCCCTCAATAAAATCGATGGGTGGATGTGATGATCGTACGTGTCCTAGGGTCGGCAGCGGGAGGAGGATTCCCGCAATGGAACTGCGCCTGTTCTCAATGCCGAGGCGTGCGGGAAGGGCTGATCAACGCGAGCCCTCGAACGCAGGAATCGGTCGGTCTAAGCGCGGACGGTGAAGACTGGTTTCTCATCAACGCGTCTCCGGACATTCACTCGCAGATCGAGAGCTTCGGCCCACTCCATCCTGGGAAATCACGTACCACACCCATCCAGGCGATTTTTCTGACCAACGGAGACCTGGATCACTGTTTGGGGCTCCTTTCGCTCCGAGAGAATCATCGACTTGTGATCTATTCCACGGAGTCTGTGCGTCGTGGATTCACCGACAGCAATGTCTTGTATCGAACCCTGCAACGCTTTGCCGGGCATGTGACCTGGCGAACGCTGAAACTAGGTGTTGAAGAGGCCATGCTGTGCGCAGACGGACGCCCGTCAGGTTTGACGGTGGAAGCCTTGGCCGTCCCGGGAAAGCCTCCCATTCATTTGGAAGGACTTGTCTCGCCTGGTGATCCGGAACTGAATGTGGGACTCAGGTTTCGCCAGTGTACCAACGGGCGAGTGCTGGCCTATCTCTCCGCTGTTGGCAGGATCACGACATCGGTCATCGAAGGGTTGGCAGATTCGGATTGCGTCATGTTCTACGGCACCTTCTGGTCGAGCGATGAACTCTCCTCTCCGGGTTTCCTCAAGAAGTCAGCCGAGGATCTTGCCCACTGGCCTGTCGGAGGTCAGACAGGGAGTCTTGCGATGCTCTCGACGATCACGACTCCTCGGCGAGTGTTCACTCACATCAACAACACCAATCCGATGTTGAGGGAAGATTCCACCGAGCGCAAGATCATTGAGGCAGCCGGATGGAACGTCGCGTGGGACGGGATGGAGATCAGGTTATGAAAGACGATCAACAGCGAGTTCCACTTTCAAAGGAAGCCTTCGTGGAACGGCTCACGCGTGAAGGCTCCGCCCGCTACCATGACCATCATCCTTTCCACAAGCTCATGCACGAGGGAAGATTGACAAAGGTCCAGTTGCAACAATGGGTGCTGAACCGGTACTACTACCAAACGCGGATTCCGATCAAGGATGCCTTGATCGTGTCGAAGTCAGAAGACCCGAGCTTTCGACGAAACTGGCTCCACCGTATACAGGACCATGACGGGCAACAGGAAGGGGAAGGCGGACTCACGTCATGGCTCGAGCTGGCGCGAGGCGTGGGGCTCGACGCCGAGGAAGTCAGGAGTTTGCGGTCAGTGCTTCCTGGGGTCAGGCTCGCCTGCGACGGGTACGTGCAGTTCGTCCGCGATTCATCGCTTCTCGAAGCAGTGGGTTCATCACTTACCGAATTGTTTGCTCCGACGCTTATGGCCCGTCGCATCGAAGCTTGGAAGCACCATTATCCCTGGGTGAGCTCAGACGCACTGAGGTATTTTCAGATGCGTATAGCCCACGCCACCCTTGACTCGAAGCAGGCCGTGGAATTCGTCATTCAGCACGCCCTCACGCACGAGTTGCAGGAACGCTGTGTGCGGGCCCTGATCAAGAAGGCGGAAATTCTGTGGCATCTGCTCGACTGCCTGTACCTGGCCTATGTCGAACCAGGACCGGAAAGAAAGAAGCCTGTCTATGACCAACGGCATGACCGGCGACATAGCCAGACCTCAGCTTAGTCTCAAAGTTCGGCTTCGTTTCGATCGGCGAACCGGTCACTATCTACTTTTGTACCCTGAAACGGGTCTTGAACTGAGCAGAACCGCGACAGAGATTGTGCATCTCTGCACAGGAGAACGGACGGTCGACGAAATTGCGCAGTATCTGGCTCAAACTCATAGCGATATCTCTCTTGTTGAAATCACGCGGGATGTGTGCGACTTTCTCAAGGCCCTTGCGGGCCGCGGTCTGGTTCAAGGCTTCAAATGAATAACGAGTATCGTCCCTATACGTTAATCGCCGAGCTCACCTACCGGTGTCCGCTGCGATGTCCCTATTGTTCAAACCCTCTCGGCTATGCCGGTTATGGAAATGAGATCGATACCGACACATGGCTTCGTGTCTTCCAGGAGGCGGAAGCACTTGGTGTAGTCCATCTCAACCTGACAGGGGGAGAGCCGTTGCTAAGGGATGACCTGGAACGGCTCATTGAGAGAGCGAGCCGGCTTGAGTTGTATACGAACCTGATCACCAGCGGCATGCCTCTGACCTTCGGGCGGCTGTCTCGGTTTGCGGCACTCGGACTCAATAGCGTGCAAGTGTCTGTTCAAAGTTCGGGGCCGACAGAATCAGACCGGATTGCCGGAGCACCCTCCTTCCACCGGAAGCTCGAAGTGATGCAGTGGGTCGCATCGCTCGAACTCCCGCTGACCATGAACGTCGTGCTCCATCGCGACAACATCGATGAAATCGAGGAACTTATCGCTCTGGCCGAGCGCGTTTCCGCCGACCGACTCGAGCTGGCGAACGCGCAGTACCTTGGATGGGCTCTCAAGAACCGTGTGGCGCTCCTGCCGACTCGCGAGCAGGTCGAAACCGCGCGAACCATTGCGTCTAAAGCAAGGGAGCGGCTTCGGGGAACAATGGAAGTGATCTTCGTCACGCCCAACTATTATTCGGTGCACCCGAAACCTTGTATGGATGGGTGGGGACGACGGTTCATTGTGGTGAACCCGGAAGGGCTTGCGCTACCCTGTCATCTGGCACACACGTTGCCCGGATTGCGTTTTGACAATGTCACGAAGCGCGACCTCGCAGATATTTGGCATCATTCAGACGGCTTTAATGAGTTCCGTGGAAACAGATGGCTACCCGACGTATGCCGGAACTGTGATCGTCATACCAAAGACTTCGGAGGATGTCGATGTCAGGCCTTTCATGTGACGGGGAACGCCTGCGCTACCGATCCCGCTTGTTCTCTCTCACCTGATCATGGCTTGATTGAATCTGCCCGAAGTCAGGCAAGTCAGTCGGCCGGTGTGCCGATACTGTTCGAATATCGGACAGGTCGAGGGTTCTCCCAAGCATGAGCCGGCGTATGGATATCAGCCTGGTCATATTGCTCGTCCTCGTTGTCTGCCTCGGTTTGTTTGCTGTGGTAAGGGACCGCGCTCTGCCGTTGGAGGGGTTGTATGCAAGTGGCCGGCTGTTCGGGAGCGTCTGGATTGAACTGCTGTTGGGCTTCCTCATTGCGGGGCTTCTTGAAGTGCTCATCTCTCCCGATGAAATCACCGTGCGGCTGGGAACTGAATCCTCTACGAGAGGAATTCTTGTAGGGTGGCTAGCCGGCCTGGTGATTCCAGGAGGACCATATCTGCTCTTTCCCATTGCGGCGAAGCTCTGGACAGCCGGAGCGGCTCCCGGCGTCTTGATCGCGCTGATTACCGCAAAGTCCCTCGTCAGCCCGATCCGCATGCTGACCTACGAAGCTCCGCTGTTGGGTTGGCCCTTAACCCTTGCCCGTTGTTTGCCGGCTCTCTTCGTTCCTCCGATTATGGGCATACTGGGACAATGGGTCTTCAATCTATTCATGAGGAAGTAATCATGAACGCGGACCGCAGGAACAAAAGGAATACGATGAGTCGTGTCGTTGCGCTGGTATTTTCCTCGATGATCCTCTTTTTCGTCGAGAACCGGATCGATGCCGCCTCCCTTCCTCTCGATACGATCAAA
>JACAFD010000175.1 GCA_013388555.1 Nitrospirota bacterium
CTCAGCACCCGACTTTCTACCAAGACCACCACCGCGCGTAACTGTTCACTCCCGCTGAGATACTGTTCGATCAATGGTGCCCACTGAGACCGCAGCGCTTTCGACAC
The DNA here is from genome assembly GCA_013388555.1 of Nitrospirota bacterium. Taxonomy (GTDB): domain Bacteria; phylum Nitrospirota; class Nitrospiria; order Nitrospirales; family Nitrospiraceae; genus Palsa-1315. The sequence goes on from JACAFD010000175.1 coordinate 108, forward strand.
CTTTGCGTATCCATATCCCGGTAAGTCCACTACCAGGAATTGCGCCAATCCTGGATCGTCGCTGGTGGCCCGAAAGAAATTGACGAGGCGAGTCTTTCCCGGCGTACGGCTCACCTTCGCTAGACCTTTTCGCTGCAAAAGGGAATTGATGAGAGAGGACTTTCCGACGTTCGATCGCCCGATAAAGGCGACTTCCGGAAGGTCACCTTTCAGAAACTGTTCTGGCCCTGCACAACTTCTGATAAACTCTGCCGTGAGGATTCTCATGCCGAAGCCAGCTATCTATTCGAACATCATGTTCGTGATGCAAGCACCCATCGCCTCTGTGATACGCAGCCTCTGATGCGGAAGTCAACCGCACAGTTCAGATCTCGCATGAAGGTCCTCCTGATCATCGGTATCTCCCTCCCGATCGGGGCGGTCCTCTTCCTATGGTTGCTCGTGATGCCTGATGTTGCGGCTCTGCGAACGACCAATCCGAAAGTGACAGCCTTGATGGAAGCGCGGCAGGCGCAGGCTAAGGCACAAGGGCGCACCGTTGAACGTCACTGGGTATGGGTGCCGCTCTCACGTATTTCTCCACATCTCCGCCAGGCGGTTGTGACGGCAGAAGATGCATCGTTCTTCACCCACGAAGGATTCGACTGGGAAGGGATTAAGGACGCGGCTTTATATAACCTCGAAGCGGGCGAATTCAAGCGTGGTGGAAGCACCATTACTCAACAGCTGGCCAAGAACCTCTACCTGTCTTCCGAGCGGTCCCTGCTTCGCAAGGTACGGGAATCGCTGATTGCGCGGTCCCTCGAACAACATCTCACAAAGGAGCGTATTCTCGAGCTATATCTCAATGTCGCTGAATGGGGGCAGGGTGTCTATGGCGCTGAAGCTGCAGCCCGTCACCATTTCAAGAAGTCTTCTCGTGCGCTGACGGCCGACGAAGCCGCATGGCTGGCGGCCATATTGCCGTCGCCGCGCCGATACGATCCACTGCGAAAAACGAGCTTCCTGACTCGTCGCCACCAACGTATCCTCAAGCAGATTACTCGGGGCTCTCACCAGGCTCCCCAGCTAGAGCCGGCGCCAAAGTCAGAGCCAGACTCAGAAACAGAGCTGGAGCCTGAGCCAGACCAATCTTCGACAGAGCCCCAAGGCCAGGAGCAGGCGGAAGGTTACGACGAGTCGCCCACCTCACGATAATCCCATTCGCCGAAGATCGCCGATTCATGGAGATAGTGCTTGAATTCGAGGAGGTTCCCGGATGGATCTTCCAGAAAGAATGTGTGGTGCTCGATCCTGGTGCCAGGAAACCGGACGCGGGACTGTTGATAGAAGGACAGTCCTTTCGCTTGGGCCCGCTCCAAGAACTGTTGCCACGATTGTTTCGATAAAAACGTCAAACCGAAATGGTGGGGATATATGCCTTGTTGCTGTGGCAAACGCTCCGCTGTGAGATGGGCGACGAGTTGGTGCCCCGCGAGACCGAATGTGACGGCGTGGCTCGACTCACGACCCAAGGTACAACCAAGTCCATCGACGTAGAAACGTTTCGCCGCCGTCACATCGTGCGTGGGAAAGGCCAAGTGAAAGAGCACATCTTTCATGGGATTCTGTCCCTGAACAATCTGCCGGTCTTCTTCCACTTGCTGGCAGCCATATGGGGTATGTTATAAGGGAGCGCTCTCAGCCTAGTCTTATTGCGGGGTGTTCTTCAAGTCTCTCCACGATACAAGGGTATTCGATTGCAAGGTTTCCACGGCTCCACTCGGAGAGCCTCGTTCTAAATTAATTTCCTCAGGTCTTGAACTGTTTTTTGGGAGCCATGGCTGGTCGTGACTTCCTCTTGACGGTTGATAGATCTTACTTAGCTTTGAAAGCACACCACACACACAATAAACCACCAAGTACCATGCTCACCACAACCGCCGTGATACTAACGACCATCCACAACATGAACAATTCGTATAACATATGTGTGCGCTTCCCCTAGTGTCTGCCCCGCTCGAGCCCAGCAAGCACCGCAAACTCCGCCGCGAGAATTATCAATCGAAGGGCCGCATATTCTTTAGATTCAGGCACTCACGCCATCCCTCATAACAGCATTATTTTATCACAGGAAAGGGGATTGTGAGAAGAAGACGTAAGGGATTATAAGGGATTAGTTGAAGCGGCCAAGAAAGAAGGGGCACCTGGATGATGACTCGTCAGCTTGTGGGTGGAGTTTCTCGGACTGGGCAGCAGGTACCCAGTCGATTCTGAACGTTGCATCGAGGCCTTTTCTTTTTTAGCCCTTGCGCCCTTCTGCATACCCCTCTTAGAATGGGTCTCTCCGCGAGGCTCTCCATGCCCTTCTCGGTTAGCCTTTCCGTTCACATTTATGCGCAAGGTTCTGCCATGCACAACGCAGGTCCATTCCAGGGCCAATGACCTATTTTCTGCCTATTCACGCTGTTCTGTGTATTATCCTGCTGCAAGCTGGCTTTCAACCGCTGATTCACGCCTCCTCTGATACGGATAGTCTCCTTCGATACCCGGTCATTGTCGCTCCTGGTGCAATTTTTAGCAGAACGGCGTCCGGAGTGTTTTTGGGCTCATCCACTACAACCTATCTGGTTACGGCCCGACATGTTCTTGTGAGCGATACTAAAGCACGTGTGAAGCCGTTCGCGTTGGTTCGGGGAAATGCAACCGACCGTTATGAGGATCGGGGTTACACGCTGGAGTTGGATCTTGATGCCCTTCAACGATCCGGTAATTGGAAAGAGGATCTTGAGCACGACGTTCTCGTCGTAAGGTTCATGTGGGACTCGAAGCTCATGGAGGGGGTTCAGGTTAAGTATGAACCCCCGTCGGAACCAGCAATGGTACCCTTTCCTTCTATACTGCGCCTGCATGACATAGCTTTGCAGAAGGCCGTATACCTCGTTGGGTATCGGGTTTCAATCATTCCAAGAGGCGCGGAGACCTCCGAACTGAATATTCCAAAGATCCGAGAAGGTAAGACTCTTCTGAAGGATGGGCAGAAGGGCCAGATCGTGTCCGACTACCTCGCCGTTGGCGGCGACAGTGGCGCGCCAGTGTTCATGTTTGCCCGGGGGGGTGCCGCCAAGTTAATCGGCATACACATTGGTCGGCAGGATTGCATTACCCCCGAAGGCCCATTGAAATGTGCTATTGCGACTCCGATGGATTTTGTCTTTGCGCTCATCTCGACATTTAAGTAGAGCTGTCACACAGCTCCTGCCCGGAAGCTGAAACGTCTGCTAGTGTCTGGAAGATTACAGGTCAGGTCAAGGCTAAGAAACGAAGGCCTGAATGAGGCGTAGCCGTGATCGTCACCGCAGTCTGCTTCAGATCTGCAGTCTTGCTCGAGGAATGAGGTGTGCTGAAAGCGGGCGCTGGTTAATTGAGGAGAAGATTTCTAACCTGCCGATACGCAGGATCTTTCATACGGTCCAGGTCTGACCGCACGAACCCCAGCCCGGTCACACAGAGCTCGAAGTTGTCGGAGAGTTTTTGGAACAGCGGGGGTTCCCCTTGTGACGGAGCGTCAGCCATTTGCGCGACAATCCCGTAGGAACGCTTTCCCGTTTTCATATAGTCCACGAGGAAATCCTTGTGGTAGATCAATCCTGCCGTCTTGAGGCGCCGTAGATATTCCGGAAAGAGCCCTGTCATGAACAATGTAAAGTCACCGATATGTTGATGCACGTCCCGTTCGCGATCCATCGACTGTGCTTCGAGCAACACTTCCGATTCGAACAAAAGGTCTACCACCGTGTCGACCGCATGGTTTTGCTGATTTTTAATTTTATAGAGTCGGTCGGTGTGAGTAAATTCGACGAGCAGGTTGGACAGGTAGCCCGTCACGTTGGGGTCAGGCCATCCGAGATGTTCTGTGAAGCTTTTCTCGGTCAGGGTGCCGAACAGCTGCCTGAGCGGATGCCTTGGTGGGACTTGCGTTCCCATATCTCTCTCCCGACCATTCCGAATACGTGCGAACTCAGTATAGCAGATGTGGTCGAAGCGCCGTTGTCGGTCCTCTAATCTCTATCGGTCCTCACAACACGGACTTGAGCATAAATCTGGACAAGCGAGCCCGCAAGTGTACAAAAGTAGTGGGTCAACAGGCCGTTATCTTCATCCGTAATCTGCCAGGTTTCTTTCGTTCATTGAATCAACTACTCAAGAACGGTTTCCTATCCTATATTGATGCGCTTATGAGGCATTCACTGGCTCGCGCCGCGGCTATCGAGTACAAAGGTGACCGGTCCGTCGTTGAACAACTCGACCTGCATGTGTGCGCCAAAGACCCCGGTTTCGACGCGAGTCCCGTGACTCCGTATAGCCGACACAACCAGCTCATATAATCGTCTGGCCTCATCCGGTGGCGCTGCCTCATCAAAGCTCGGGCGTCGCCCTTTTGCCGCCTTGCCCAGTAACGTAAACTGGGAAACCAGCAACACCGATCCTTCGATGTCTACCAGCGAGCGGTTCATCTTCCCCTTCTCATCGGGAAAGATCCGGAGCGTACAAATCTTCCCGGCCAGATATCGGCCATCAGTTTCTCCATCGCCTTTTGCCACACCGAGCAAGACCAGGAGACCGGATTCAATCTGTCCCACGGTTTTGCCTTCGACGTGAACCGACGCCCTGGTTACCCGCTGAATCACGGCTTTCATGAATTGCCCGGATTCTCTCTGACCGTTCGTCGTGAAGTCGAACAGAAGGCGTTCTTCATGACGCGTATCTGAAATCTTGCATATGACGACAGAGACACACTCATTTCGCCCTGTGCCTCAGGTTTCCGGAACGACGGAGAATGTTGTAGCAGCAGATCAGCGATTGCAACAGGAGCGTTCATGAACGATGTAAGCTAGGAATGTTCCGGTCGGAGCTCGGCCAGGGTTCCTTCGAGCATGAGCAGATTTCGTTTCATCGGCAAGCCGTCTGAGAATCCACCCAGCGAGGCATCCTGCGCCACAATCCGATGGCAAGGAATCACGATCGGCACCGGATTGGCCCCGACGGCATTGCCGACAGCGCGGGCGTACTGACTACCCCCGACACGGAGAGCCACCCATTGATAAGAACGAAGGCGACCGTAAGAGATACGTCGAAGGGTCTGCCAGACCTTCCGCTGAAAACCCGTCCCTTGTGAGAGATCCAACGGTAGATCAAAGGATCTCCGAGCCCCGGCCAGATAGCTCGTTAATTGTGCCCGCGCCTCTCGTAATCGTGAAGACCTGCGGCCCTTCAGCAGATCCGCCTCGGAGAATTGCATCTCTGACAGCACGGCTCGCCGCGACGCCTTCGGCAACACCACACCATCGATCCCCTTTGTCGTTTCAGAAACGCCCATCCAGCCCCATCGTGATTTGAAGATGATCGCTTGTCGCATGCGTGATCTCAACGAATAGTGACCCGGCTCAGTTTCTTCCGCACCATGTCCCATATCAAATTGAGTTCCTCTGACTTCAGTAAGGCGTGGACTCCCAGATACCCGATGGCACTCAATCCAATCGCCATACACAGCATGATCGACTTCTCGATCCAATCACCGGGGTGGGTCCAGACCTGTGCTGTGGTCACCCAGACACAGACTATGGCCAACGGCACAGATGCGACCAGCACCCGGAGTAACGATCGCCCCACAGATCCCCACGCCACACCACCCAATCGACGGTGCAGCACGGCAACCAAGATACCTCCATTCACCATCGCCGCCAAGGCCGTGGCCAGGGCTAGGCCTGCAGCGCCAAGAGACGACATCAGGAGTAGCGAGAAAACAAGGTTGGCGGCGACGGCTATGGCGGCAGAGATGGCGGGCGTGCGCGTGTCTTGCAGCGAGTAGAAGGCCGAGACAATGATGCGGACACCTCCGAAGGCCCAGAGACCGACGGAATAACCGAGCAGTGCCAATGCGGTCTCGGCTGTGTCGTGCGCCGTAAAGGTTCCGTGCTCGAAGAACAGATGGATGATCGGCTGACGCAAGAGCATCAAGCCCAGCATTGCCGGTAGGATGATAAAAAGGATCATACGGAGGCCGAACCCCAACGTCTTCCGCAATTCATCCAAATCCCCGCGCGCAGCCTGAGCCGAGAGCGTCGGTAAAATAGCCGTCGCCAACGCCACGCCGAAAATCCCAAGCGGAAACTGAATCAGCCTCATGCCGTAGAAGAGATAGGTCGGACCACCGGCAAAGAAGGAGGCGAGGATCGTGCTCACCGTAATGTTGATTTGCGTCACGGAAAGACCGAGGAGCGAAGGCACCATCAGCTTACCGATCCGCCGCACACCTGGATGGCCAGGCGCGAACCGGAACCCGAACAACATGCCGCGCAGACTCAAGCCTGGCAATTGCATGAGGAACTGTGCCAGGCCTCCCGCCACGACCCCTATCGCCACACCGAGGATCGGTTCCGGCATCATTGGCGACAAAAAGAGTGCGCAGCCGATAATCAAGATATTGAAGAACACGGGCGAGAAGGCTGGCGCCGCGAAGGCTCGCAAGGAATTCAGAATACCCATAGCTAGCGCGGCCAGGCTGATAAAGATCAGATACGGGAACATGATCTGGGTGAGCAACGTCGTCATGCCCAGCTTCGCGGGATCGTCATGAAACCCCGGCGCAAGAAGCCAGACGATTCCAGATGCGGCGAGAATACCCACGATGGTGATACCTATCACGATCGTCAGCAGCGTGGTGAAGACGGCACTCGCCAGTTCCCAGGCGTCTCGTTTCGACTTGAGCGTTTGATATTCCGTGAAGACCGGAATGAAGGCGGAAGACATCGACCCTTCCGCAAATAATTCACGCAGCAGGTTGGGAATACGATAGGCCACGAAGAAGGCATCGGCGGCAGGGGTCGCTCCAAAGAGGTTCGCCAACACCATGTCACGGACGAATCCGAGGATACGGCTGGAGAAGGTGGCCACGCCGATCACACCGGCTGCTTTGACCACCGAGCGAGTCTCATCCTGTGTATTCGTCGGCGCTGGGGGCACTACCGTAGGATCGGACATGTATTGGGATTCTAGCGGAACGATGCCGGTCAGTCTATCAAGCCGGCAATTCGCCTGCGCGATTCAGCGAGTTATGGCTCCTGAATCAATGTGTCCGGCAACTCGTTGGGATTGTCCCGTGAATCGGCAGGACTGACCTGGGCAAGGAGGGTTCCGCACTCAGCAATCGCCGCACAAATGGCATCGGTTGCTTGCCCGGTTCGGATGCCGTCGAGGATCCCGTTCACCAGTCCATCCCATGTGCCGGCTGGGACATGATCGTTGATGCCTTTGTCGGCCAATACGTGCACGCGCCGCTCCAGCATGGAGACGAGGATCAGGATGCCGGTACGGCCTGTCGTGTTGTGCAACCCGTGCTTGTAGAATGCCTGCTCGGCACGCAGGGTCACTTTATGCTACATGCGATCGCGTGACGTGACGAGGCGGACGACCATTGGGACCCTGCCAAGCCATTGCCCGATCCCATACGACACCACCACTGCCAACAACAGCCAGCCGGCGTTGCCGGCATGCCACCCCCAGGACAGCCAGTAGATCTCTATCGTCAGGAGAAGGGCCAGCGTGAGCAGAGCGAATATGAATCCCGTTCGATAGCCGGCTTCGCGGTACAGCGCCGAGGCTGGAACGATCATCGGCACAATCTCGCCGTTCGTGATCCGCTCTGCTTGGTGAACCGCTTGTCTAATCCGTTCTCGTTCTGCCTCGGTGAAGGACTTCATCTACCAACCTCCTGAAGCACCACCTCCGCCAAAGTCACCGCCTCCGCCGCTGAGTCCACCCCCGCCTCCACTGTCACCAAATGAACCGCCGAATCCACTGCCTGGTCCTGCCATAAACCCCTCTCCCCATCCTCCACCCCGGCCTTGGCTGCGATTTGCTTGAATGATCAGCCATAACAAGAGTGCTGTCACGCCTGCCGCAATGACGCCAAGCAGCGCACTCCCGAATTGTGCCACCAGGAATGCGAGCACGCTCCCTAACAACGCGCGAGTACTCTGGAGTCCATGGCTCAGCAGGAGGCCGGCCATGAACCCTACAATAACGCCGATGATCACATACTCAAACCCACTTGGCTCGTCGCCCCGGTGGACGCCGACCGGCGGGGTCTCTGCCCCGATGTGGACGCCCTCGATGGTACCGAGAATACCCTGGACTCCGGCGGCGATGCCGCCCGGCAGATCTCCACTTCGAAACCGTGGCACGATTTCCTGACGAATGATATGGGCAGCGCGGAGATCCGTCAGGGTGCCTTCCAGACCATAGCCCACTTCGATACGGACTTTTCGCTCGCGCAGGGCGATGAGCAGCAAGACCCCGTTGTCGGTTCCCTTCTGACCGAGTTTCCACGTCGTCGCCACTCGATGAGAGAACTCTTCGAGGGGTTCGCCTTCGAGTGATGGCAGAATCAGGACGGCCACTTGATTGCTGGTTTTCGTTTCGTGGGCTTCGAGGTCGCGGGTGAGAGAGGCGGCGATTTCTGCCGGCAACACATGTGCAAGATCCACGACGCGGGCTGTGAGCGGCGGTACGTCGAGAGCCCAGGAGGCTAAGGCCGTGGTTAAGGCAAAGACGAAGACGAGAAAAAACCCTATCCCCCGGCTTGTCTGGCTGAACTTCAACCTCGGCCTGCCTCCTAGAATTTCACTTCTGGCGGCGTGGCCACAGCCTTTTCATCCGCCACGGTAAAGTTCGGCTTTTCTTCCATATGGAGGATGTATTTCGCCGTCAGGTTCGTAGGGAAGAAGCGGACGCTCTTGTTGTACTCCGCCACTTTCTCGATGTAGCGCTTGCGCGCGACGGCGATACGGTTCTCCGTCCCTTCAAGCTGGCTCTGGAGATCGCGGAAGTTCTGGTCGGCTTTTAAGTTCGGATAGTTCTCGGCGATGGCGATCAGGCGCCCCAAGGCTGAGCTGAGGCCGGCCTGCGCCTGTTGAAACTTCTCGAACGCCGCAGGATCTTTGAGTGTCTCAGGCGTCACTTGAATGCCAGTGGCCTGAGCTCGCGCCTGCACAACGCCTTCCAGTGTATCCTTTTCATGCGCGGCATAGCCTTTAACGGTAGCGACCAAGTTCGGGATCAGGTCGGCCCTCCGCTGGTACTGATTGACCACTTCGCTCCATGCGGCTTTGATATCTTCGTCTAATCCCTGGAGATCGTTGTAGCCGCACCCTGAAAGCCCTACAAACAGAATTGTAGTGGCGACTGTGGTGAATGCCGACATACGGCTGCTCATGGCTGTCCTCCTCTTTGACCAACGCCGGGCTTTAGCGTTAAGTATCGATCATGCTATCATGACCAAGACCATTATAATACGGAGCAAGGCGATCTGATGTCGCTTGAATCCACTTCCCATCTGCCCGGTGGGTTCCAGATCATGCATCGCACCCTCGGCATTTACCAGGGGAGTGCGATTGAGCTGGCGTTTTGGTATCCCTCATCCGGGATGCCCGAATATGGCCTGTGTCGGTTTGCCACGAAGGAGAAGGCCGAAGCCTATCGCGCCTATCTCTGCTCTTCTGCCTGCCCGGATCCGCTCAACGAACAGGACCTAACTATCGAATCTTATGATCTCGTCGCACACGAGGACCTGATCAATAACCATCCCCTTCACTCTGCCTGGGAAACTCCAATCTAACAGGATGCTGAAAAAGTCCGCCAACCGTGATTGCAGGTTAAGGTTCAGGCTAAGGATGAGATGGAGAAAGTCGGATCTTCGCTCAACCGTAACCTCAGCCTGCCTTTCCTGATTGGACGATGGTGGGGGGGAAAGGAAAACGTTCGCTGACCTGTTCAGGCGGCGACGCCGGCGTTGAGCGAGGGTTTATCGGGCTGATCCGTTGTCTGGGCTTGAACAAAAGCATGCAAGCGCTTGTTCTCTTGGGCGGCGCGAAGGAACTTGAAGGCGATGCCGCGAGCGCTGACAGAACGGACCATCGCGGCCACTTCAAGAGGAAGTTCGCCTTCACCGAGCGACAGCTGCAGATAGAAAATGTCATCAGTATGGACATGAGTTTCACTCCTGACGATACAGCCACCCATCGAGAGATCGAGTACCGTTCCCTCACCGCGGATCTTGCCTCCGGAGAAGGAAAGATAAAGCCGCACGGGAATTCGGAGATGTTCGCGTCGATCGATTGGATGCGTGGGATGATCCAACCCAAGGCGGGACGCAAGAAATCGATGAGTGCACGATGGACAACGGAATGGCGCCACGAAGATCAAGGAGGCGAGACGTTCACGTGGCGATTGCGGGTGAGACCGCAATGGACCCTCCTTCTGGCACCGTGGACAGCTTAAAATACGTCCCATCTCATCACTTCCTCTTGGTTCGATTGCTTGGGCTCTTCCACAGGCCGACCGTCTCTTGTCAACGGATAGATGATCTTCTCCACACTGTCAAGAAAAGGAAGGTTCTGTGCGAAACCGCCTTGAGAGAGATCTGAGATTCATCCGCTAGCCTGACCGTCTGTACAGATACTCCTGGAGACCGCACGTCCCGCAAGCCTTCCGGTCGCCCATGCCCACTGGAAGTTGAACCCGCCGATCCGTCCGTCGCAGTCGAGGATTTCTCCGACCAGATAGAGTCCTGGCACCAGCTTGGATTCCATGGTTCTGAAATTTATCTCTTCGAGAGGGACTCCCCCCGCTGTCACTTCTGCATAGTTCCAGCCGCGATCTCGTTCCACCGGAAACCGGAACTTCGAGAGTGCCTCGAGCAGACGATCTCGATCTTTCCGGGGCAATTGTGCGATGGCCTTCTGTGGTTCGCATTCGATATGAATACAGAGCGCCTCGGCAAACCGTTCCGAGACTCGTTGTGCAAGTGTCTTGACGAGGGACCGTTGAGGAGTGCTGGTTGCGTGGTCCATGAACCACTGCTTCGCGTGGTCCCGCGTCGTGCCTGGAAGAAAATTGCCATAGAGGTCCGGGCTCTTACCGGTTTCTTGCCCTAGCGTCCAGAAGCGGCTTACGTCCATAACTACTGGTCCACTGATGCCAAAGTGTGTCCAGAGTAAACTCCCCGTTCGCTGATCGACTTTGCGTCCCTGTACGATCGTCGTCAATTCGACCGTTTGTGAGAGGCCCGAAAGCGTTTTGTGAAACATGGAGTTTTCCAACAACAGCGGTACGAGCGCCGGGACCGTAGCTGTCACCGAATGGCCGAGGCGGCGGGCAAGACTGTATCCAAAGCCGTCACTCCCTGACTTGGGGATCGATCGGCCTCCGGTCGCCAGGATGATGCGCTCGGCATGCAGAATTCCGTGGTTGTGCTGAAGGAGAAATCCGGGCTCAGCAGACGATTCCACGGCTGTCACGCGATGGTCAGGTAAGATGCTGACACCTAGCTCATGACAACGGGTGACAAGGGCGCTGAGGATGGCTTGCGCCTTGTCAGCGACGGGGAAGAGCTTGCCGGTGTCTTCGCGTTTGAGCTCGACTCCTAACGAGGCAAACCAGCTGATTGTTTGCTCTACAGAGAAGGCTGCCAGCACATTCCTGATGATATGGCGGTTGCCGAAATAGTCGGTGGCGGTCACAACATCATGGGTGACGTTGCAGCGACCGCCTCCAGAGATGAGAATCTTGGCGCCAATGGTCTTGGCGCCATCAAACAGCACAATTTTCCACGGGCGATCGCTTTTAGCGGCCGCTTCAGCCGCGAAAAGCGCGGCCCCCAGCCC
>JACAFD010000132.1 GCA_013388555.1 Nitrospirota bacterium
AACTGCTCCAGGCGATCGACGAAGTGCGGAAAGGGCGCGCCTTCGTGTCGCCCCTGGTGACTCAGGGCCTGGTCGATCAGGCGGTCACCCGGACGAGTTCTGCCTCCACAGGGGAGGACGATGATTTCGCGCCGGCGCTAAGTTCACGTCAGCGGGAAGTCCTGCAGTTGGTGGCTGAGGGGAAAGCCACTAAAGAAATTGCCTGGATTCTGACCGTCTCGATTAAGACAGTTGAGTTTCACAAGACGAGAATCATGAAGAAGCTGCGCGTGAGGAGTGCCGCGGAGTTGACCAAGTATGCGATCTCTACAGGATTGACCTCCATCCACTGATCGTCTCTTCCCCACGCTCGCCCGTTATTCCAGATACGTCTACCTCGATCGCCGGAACAATGATCGGCATGCGCGCGCGGACTAGAGGTTGGTGAGGCCTTGATCCAGGGCGAATTTGACCAAGCCGGTGTTCGTATGGACGCCCAGCTTGCGGCTGATATTTGCCTTGTGAAACTCGACAGTCTTCGTCGAAATCTTGAGCGCCTTTGCAATATTCCTGGCTGACTGTCCATTGGCTAGCAGAACGAGAATCTCACGCTGTCGCGTGGTGAGATCGCTCGAGTACCCTTCCGGACGCGACCATGTGTGCTCCACCGATTCCCGCACCTCCAGGTCGATCATCCGTGACACGAAGTTTTTCTTCATCATGACACTCTCGATCGCCTCGTGCAGTTCATCGGACGCCGACTGTTTCAGCACATAGCCGCTCGCTCCAGCCTTGAACGCTTCACTCACGTAAATCGCTTCTGTCAGCATCGTGACCATAATAATCTTGACCGATGGGAGGAGAACCTTCAGCTGCCGGGCCGCTTCAAATCCGCTCACTCCCGGCAATGAGGCATCAAGCAAGACAACATCAGGATTCAGGTCTTTCGCGCAGCTTAACAGTTCATTGACGTCGTGGACACAACCCACAATCGTGAAGTTGGGTTCAACCAGTTGCCGTAAACTATCCAAGACCAGCGGATGGTCGTCGACAAGAAGCACTCTTGCTCTAGACATCGTCATAAGTGGTATCCGTGTAATCCCGAGCACCCATCCTCACGAATGCAGGAACTCGGTGACAATCCCCATCATCATACATTTACCCTGTCCAATTCAATTGAATTGAATTGGATAAGATGACCGGCCCCAGTCTTTAGCAGCCCCCTCTTGCATTTTCCGGAACGCCTCAAACCTCCTTCCCCGCTCAACCTTAACCTCAATCTTTTTGAATTCCGACCGGCCTCCAACCTCCTACCTCTAACCTCCAACCTTCTTCTCCGCTTATCCGCAGACTGCCAGGGTTCCTGGTCTTGAAACCAGTGAGAACACCTAGTCAGTCAACCGAAGAGCTTCTGATAGACTGGGTTCATGAATATGGATGTTCGTGGCAAAAATTCTCTCTGCATGTGTGCCTCCTGCTGGAGAATTCAGCCGCCGGAAGACGACCTGCTGTTCGAAGTGGGTCAATGGATGGAACCCATGGCCATTTTGGCGCGAATGGGCTGTGAGGCCCGGCAGCACGTTCGCTTCGTTGACACCTATTGCAACGCCTGCCTGATCGAATCAGCACTGCGCGTCCAATTGGCATTGAGTCGCGCTGTCCATGAGCCCCTCAATGCCTGAAAGGCCACTATGCGCTCAGCCGCCCGAATAGCCCTCTACAGAGTTCTCGCAGCCGGAGTTGCGATCCTCTTAACGGTGGCATCGACGGACAGTGCCGTATATGGGCAAGACACCCTGTGGCATACATGGCGCAACGGTGGACTCCAGGCAATGCAAGAGGGTCGGCTCGGGGATGCCGAACGGTTATTCATTGCCGCGCTGGAGCAAGCGGAGAAATTTGGGGCCGACAACTTGCGGGTGGCCGAGGCCGCCAATGACCTCGCCGTCGTCTACGCGGCGGCCGGCAACACAGTGAAAGCGGAACTATTGTTTCACCGGTCGCTCTTGATCGGTGAACATGGATTGGGGCCGGATCACCCCGCTGTGGGAACAACGATCCAGAATCTGGGAATTCTGTATGCAATGCAGTACAAGTACCAGGAAGCCGAGCCGCTGCTGAAGCGCGCTCTGGAAATCGACCTGAAACGATTCGGCGCCACCCATACACGTACGGCGCTGACACTCAAGACCTTATCCAGCTTCTATGCCGTCCAGGGTCGCCTGGCGGAAGCGGAGCAGTTCATCCGGAAATCCCTGGCCATCCTGGAGGCCGGGTCGGTCCAACAAGGCGATCCGCAAATGACGACGACCCTGCAAATGTTCGCCGCCATTTTGAGGAACACCAATAGAGAGCGTGAAGCTCAGGAGATTGAGCGACGCCTTGGGGCCGGCGCAATCGTATACCAATAACCCTCACCTTCATTGAAAGGAGCCGATCATGCTGAGCTGGGCTATTACATTCCTAGTCGTGGCCATCGTTGCAGGAGTGCTGGGCCTATCGGGAGTCGCGGGAGCAGCGACGCAAATCGCCTACGTATTGTTCGTCGTGTTTCTGATCATTGCCGCCGTCAGCTTCATCATGGGCCGACGCTCTCCTGTGACGTAAGCCGGAGTTTTGATGGTCATGGATCGATCTCCCGTTGAGCTTGCACGCCATGTCCCCGGGTTGGCGACTTGTACGGCGTCTGCCGCATGTTGGGACGGGGACGCCGGGGTACTGATCAAGACCCTACGGGGAATCAGAAGTTTGAAGAAGTGCCATCGAGAATTCGGCTAGAGCAACAGATGGTGAAGGGGGCCGAAGATTCGTTGGCATCCTACCAGGTACAGATTCCCAAGTGACTCCACTTGTGCGGGCCTGGTCCATCGGGCCTCATAGACATTCACGGTCCGGCCCCATTCGGAGCGGGAGATGTGCACTTCGATTAACTGCTTCGCGTGTGGGGACAGGGCTGTGAGGAGCAACATCCCTTCCTTACTCCGATTGAGTGCAAAGGCCTTTCCTTCCCCGATGACAACCGACTCCTCTTCAATGGCCTCGAGCGCCTCATACGAACAGAGGCACCGATAGTCCACGCGTACCTCACGCCGGCGTACTGGCGGAGTACCCTCATCAGATATCATGGCAAACGCTTGCTCGACATCTTTGTTTCCTACGTTCTGATCCCGTTGAATACATGCTGCGGCATGGGAGAGTATTTCTTCAAGGGTATGCGTCGCCATGACTAGGCCTCCGGTCTCATCCTATCTGCGCGTGAAGTGCAGGAAAGGAATACGTGTCACCGCGTCGCCTGAAGGGATGGGCGTATCACGTACTGGTTGTTGCCCTTCCGACACAATCGGACTTCCCCCGTTCGGCTCAAGCGATCCACTTCCAAAAATACTTGATTCCAGCTGCAGAAGTCGCAGACACCAACCAACTCCTCCAGGTCGCATTCGCGATTGCGACTGAGGGCCTCGAGGATAAGGCGTCGAACATCCCTGTCTGATCCATGCTGTATGTGTGACGCCTCCTTGAGAAGATCCTGCGCGCTGTTCATCATCGCCGCCCCCCCTTCTTGAAACCGACTGCGAGGAGAACCGTTTTTCTCTGAATTCTTGGTGAAAGTACAAAGATGGAGAAGTTTTGGCCACTAGGAAACCCCCTAGGAGAAATGGAGCTTGTCCTATCCCCGACTAGGGCTACACCCAGTGTACGCACCAGCGACATTGGGTCACACTCCTGACAACTCGGGGGCCATCATAGGGAGGGATCAACATGAAAGACGCCAAAAAACCCTTTATGCCCAACTTGATAACGCGGCTCCTGAACGGCGGCACGCTTCGTCGGGTCGACTCGCACCAGGCGCCCAATAAAAAACGGGGGGAATTCCTGTTAGCGCTCGATCTCCTTCATATGCGCGCCCCCCGCGTTCACAAATATTGATTCGACTGGAAGGGTTTTCGACCTGATTCTTCTGCCGTTGCCTGCGGATGGAACATCCATTGCGGGCACGATGATCCGAATATCGGTAATGGAGCCGCAATTGATACAGCGGAACCCGGTACATTGCACTGTTCCGTAAAAACGATCGAATACTTTGAAACCTCCACAGCGTGTACAGCTCATGGGTGTACCTCCTTTCCGGTTAGGGTCAGGGTGGCTGCCGGGAGCGGGGATCACGTTCCCGCTCGACTGCATGCTTGGTTACCTAGAGCATAAACGCTGCCAGATGCTGTCGGCTGATAACCATGTTGAAAAATATGAATTTTAAACCAAGCGGCCAAGTGTAGCCGCATATGGCACGGGACAAGGTGTCCCAGAGAAAGATGGGTCATGGATAAAGGGCATCGAACGCAAGACCATGGAGACTCGGAGTGGATAACAACATGGAAGAGCGCCCACACGTCTTAATCGTAGACGACGATACGGATACCTTGACCTGGCTCAGGGAAATCCTGTCGAAGGAGGGCTATGAGGTCGGCACGGCGCCGGACGGCAAGGCAGCGCTGGATCATATGCGCAACCGCACGCCCGATCTGGTCATGTCCGACATCCATATGCCCGGTTTGGACGGCATGGGGTTACTCGCCGAGTTGCGGAACTGCTATCGCGATATCCCCGTCATTCTCATCACCGCGTATGGCTCGCTGAAAACCACTGTCGACAGCCTGCGTTCCGGTGCATTCGACTATTTGAGCAAACCCTTCATCGTGGACGACATTCGTCTAGCGGTCCGCCGGGCTCTGGAACATAAACAGCTGGCCCGCCGAAATCAGGCATTGCGCGAACAGGGGCGTAACCGGTATCACTTCGACCATCTCGTCGGCGTCAGTCCCGGCATCGTGTCCGTTTACAAGTCCATCGCCCGGGTAGCCCATACCGACAGCACGGTGCTCCTCCAAGGGGAAAGCGGCACGGGCAAGGAATTGATCGCCCGTGCGCTGCATGCGAACAGCACGCGCAGCACCGGTCCGTTCGTGGCTGTGGACGGCGGTTCGCTGGCCGAAACGCTGCTTGAATCAGAACTGTTCGGCCACGAGCGGGGTTCCTTCACCGGCGCCATTGCCATGAAAAAAGGGCTGTTGGAAAAAGCGCATCTCGGCACCTGCCTGCTGGACGAAATCGCCGATCTGTCGCCTGCCCTGCAGAGCAAACTGTTGCGCGTGATTCAAGAGCGGGAAATCCGTCGGGTCGGCAGCACCACCCCTATGACAGTCGACGTACGCATCATTGCGGCATCTAAAAAGGATCTGGCGTCTCTCGTCAAATCGGGGGCCTTCCGGGAAGACCTGTTTTATCGGCTGAATGTGATCACCATCAACATTCCGCCGTTACGCGAGCGTGCGGAAGACATATCACTGTTGACGCAGTATTTCATTCAGATGTATGGCGGAACAAAATCTCCTCCCGTGACCGGCATTGTACCCGAAGCCATGGCGCTGTTGACGCGGTATACGTGGCCGGGGAACATCCGGGAGCTGGAACATGCGGTGGAACGCGCCATCGCCTTAACCCCTCACATGGTTATTTGTCCAGAGGACTTGCCGCAGGCCGTACAGACTGCCATTGTGCAGTCTTTCACTGTACAGGCAACCCCCCAGACCCGACACTGGGGCACACTCGCCGAGTTGGAGAAGGATCATATTCTTCATGTGCTGGGTGCCCACAATCAGGATCTCGAGCGGGCCTCCGAGATTCTCGGGATACACCGCAAGACATTACGGAGAAAGTTGCGGCATTTCGGCTTTCCCTGCTAGCGAGACAAATTGTCCAGGTTCAGACAGACTGTCCAGCCTCTCTCTCGATACACGCAAGCAACAGCATGCCTGGTCCTCGCGGTTGAGGGAGAAATGAAGGTCTGATTTTTGCTAGACCCTTTCATGCATCTTAGATACAAGGAGGTTGCCCTATGGATGGATATGGAAAGCGGGTGCTCATAGCGGAAGACGATGCGGCTCTACGGACCGTCGTTTGCGTTATTCTGAGCGAAGCTGGCTACAACGTATATGAAGCATGCGACGGCTTGGAAGCACTCGATGCGCTCAAGAAACGCCGCTACGATGCAGTGCTGACCGATTACCATATGCCGAAACTGGATGGATTGGAATTGCTCGACGTAGCGCAAGCGATGTGGCCTCACACGCCGATAATTCTCGCCTCCAGTAACGCACTCTTAACGGAACAGGCAGGACACAACCTCCTCGCGCCGGCTTATGCGGTGCTGCCCAAGCCGTTCGATCCTTCAGATCTCCTCCATACTGTTCGATGTGCGACACGCGGGGTGCCGAAGGAGCTACGAAGCCCGATACAAACAGGTTCCGTACGCACGTATCCGGCTGCCGCGTGATGGACAAGCAGTCCCAGCCAACCCTGACGGGTCGAGACGCGTCTTGGCCCAGGCAAGGCCGCAGTAACTGAAGAAGGCTTAAGTTGAGGTTAAGGTTAAGCGAGGAAGAATGTTTGAGGTTGGAGGTGAGAGGATGAAGGTGTTTCGGGAAAATACCGTCATTCGACAACTTTCCCCGTTTCTGCATCGATCCATACCTTGTGAGTGCGGTTGACAGCATCGATGATTTCCATCTGATACATCACCCGGCTGCCTGAAGACTCTAATTCAGCCTTCACGGCTCGTCCAGGCACATTCCTTTCCCCGATTTCCACGGCTTGAGAAAGAGTCACAGTCGCATGTCTAATCAAAAAGCTTTTCCCCTGCTCACCACCGCCACATCCTGCAACCAGCAGACTTCCAAGCCCCAGTCCGATGCCAACCCATCGTCTCTTGATCATCGCCCCCTCCCCCTTCGCATCACCATCATACACCGCCCGAGTGAAGCGAGACGGTCTCCGGCAGAAACGAAACTTCCGAGAACGGAATTTCCACACGTTTGAGTTTCACGCCGCGAGCGGCCACGTCACCAATAACTCGTCTTGTACATCATCGGCCCCGGCCCCCATCGCTAAGTCAACTGCGAGGGCTCTATCCCTTTGGGTTGTGATACGTCCACGGAGAATCGCGATGCCATTCAACATTGAGACCTCGATATTCCAGAGGGATGGCCGTCGGCCATACCACTCAACCAGCTTGTCACGGACCATCTCATCGTGATCCAATTCCCTGACGACAAAATCTTCTTGAACGAGTTGCATGGCAACAACCTCCTCTTTTCATTTCAGGATGAATTGTGATTGCGTTTCTCTTGAGCGCCTACGAGAACGCGTTGATCCCTCATTGCGATCACTACATCACAATTAGACCCATCCTTATATTGCCTATAACCCTGGAATCTCGCTTGCGCCACCCTCGCTCAACAGTAAGCAAGGTACTTCGCTTGGGATCTAGAGGGCCAACCTATGACGAGGTCTGAGGACACTTTGTTCCACAATGCGGACAGGTTGTTCCGCATTCACTCCATGTCGCGGATGAAATTCTTCGGGTCTACAGATTGCGTATTTATTATTGCTGCGCAACGGACAGGGGAAAGCTTTTTTGTGAACCGGTCCGCATCTTGCACAGCGCACGATCGTCAAGAAGTGCCTGTACATCTTGCCCAACCAGCAGAGTACTCATGCGAGGAGAACGCCCCATGGCCAAGAACAAACCGAAGAATAGTTCGAAACAATCCGATGCCGTACAGATGCTGAAAGCCGACCACAACCTCTTTAAAAAACTGTTCGATCAATTCCACACCGCTTCAGCGGATGAGAAGCCTCGTATCGCCAACCGGCTGATTACCGAACTGACTATTCACGCCAGCTTGGAAAAGGATTTTGTGTATCCTGCGGTCCAGAGCAAGCTCGTACCCGCCGATAGGCTCGAATTGTCGGTCGAAGTAAACGGCCTCGGTATGTCGAGAATCGGCGAAGACGAAAACCGGGATTTTTTTGAAGGAGAGGGAGTTGACCGGATGAAATTGGATGCCGACGAGGAAGAGCACAGTGAAGAAGTTATCGCTCAGGCGTATGAAGAACATCAGAGGGTGGAAGAACTCATCGAACAATTGAAGACATTCGATCCTCAAGGTCCCGACTATCGGAAACTGTTTACACAACTCGAAGACGCAGTCCTGGAGCATATCGGCGGAGAAGAAGACGTCATCCTCCGTATCGCCGCGCTTCAATTGGATGTGCAGGCACTAGGGGTCGCCATGCGGCGACGGCGAGACGATCTGTCGTCCTCGCTGGCTGCCTGAGCAAGAATGAATATCCTGAGACGTGCCACACGTATGGGGTGATTGATGATGACGCGGCAGAGCGGCTGTTTGTTTTCGCCCGGTTGCATCGCCTCGACGCTCGAGCATCGAAGCTGTTGTCTTCTGCGCGTGACGGTCTGCTTGACGGGATAGGGGGCCGAACGTGCCCCCGTGCGGCCTCCATCATGGGATAGCCACCCGTTTTCGGCTTTCTATGACCATTACGCAAGCGGTTCACACGCTGGAAGGCGACTGAGGCAGAGGAGTATCCCTCCTCTGCCTCCTCGAATCACTTCACCCTATCTCACAGGAGGGCTCTATGCGAAACGAGAAATCCGGTCGATATACGACTGAATCCGAGGACGAGGAAATGGAATCTGAAAAGGTATCTCGGGATCTCTTCGAACGGCTCAAGGCCGATCAGCGTCGCGCTCAAAAATTTAAGCCCTTGGGAAAGATCAGCGGACGCCGCGAGGATGAGGATACAGAGCAAGAACTGCTTGCTCAAGCTAAGGAGGCTGGGCTGGATACGAAGGGATTGGGAGAAGAGGCTGCTGAACGCAACAACACAGTGATGCAGAAGCACGGACGGCGCATCAAGCAATCATCACGCTTCCGCAAAGCCGCCTGAGGCAGCACCCCGACGTTAGGGCTGAGGGAGGGGGGTGTCTCTCAGGATGCCTCTCTCAGCCGCTCCTTGGCAGTTTCCTTGAATTCCCGAGCGCTCCGACCCTTTCCCTGCACCCCATCATGGCCCTTGTCGTAATATTCCTTCCCTTTATCCACGGCAGTATCCCAGGCGGATTTCCCCTGTTCCAACACCTCACCCTTCGTTTTCGCCGCATAGTTACGCAAGAGACTACGCAGTTGGTTTCCCGTTTGCGGCGCAAGCAGCAAGGCACCCCCTCCTCCCAACAGCACGCCGATAAAGAACGCCGGCCATCCCATCGAATCATCATAATATTCGTATTCCCCGTTATACATCCCGTGACCTCCTTGTGATGATGGACTCACATGTTCGCCGCAGCAACATCGCCATACCCGTGCTCTTCTGCAATCAACGTACCGCTATGCGATTGAGAGGAGCCGCTGTGGAATTCCTGATCGGTCAAGGAGATAGAGAAATACAATCCTTTGCCGTCGGTATGTTCAGACAGGCTGTCCACGCTGTCGGACAAACTGTCCAAAGCACAGGTTAAGGGGGGAGGAATGTTTGAGGTTGGAGCTAGGGCATCTTTGACCTTAGGCAGGGGGTCTTCCCAGTATAGGTGGCACCCCATGACGATTTAATGTCAGCTCAGAGGCGCGGCCCCTTTCACCTTCATGCCCCAGGAGGAGTCTGATTCATGTCTCCACACCCGTTCCGAGGTCGCATCTGGGCACGGCTTGGTCTGTCGACATTGGCCGTGACGCTTCTCGCGACGCAATTACAGTGTAGCGGCGGTAACGAAGATTCAGTCGAAAACGCGCCGCCCAGTGCGAATAGTTCAGAGGCGGCCAAGGCCATTGCGCGAGAAAATGTCTTGCCCGGTTCTTCTGCCTGGCGCATGGGGAATCACGCGATGAATGGTCAATTGGCTGCCTATGCCGATCGGGAAAGTTATGCGGCTGGATCCGACGTGCGGATTTTTGTTTCGGCCAATCCGCCTGGCCAATTCAGTTGGAAGATTTTCCGCATGGGTGGCTACCGTGGCATGGGAGGTCGCTTGTACGGGGAAGGCGGACCTATACCCGCTTCGCGTCAAGCAGATCCGACCTTTGAACCGACCACCGGGCTGGTCGCAACCGATTGGACGCCGACCCTCACACTCACCACGCGGCATGCTGACGGCACAAGCTGGCTGACAGGCGTCTATCTTGCGCTTCTTACCAAGGCGGACGGATGGCAAACCTACGCGATCTTCATCGTGCGCGACGACAGTCGCGATGCCGAGGTCGCGGTACACTTGCCCACCGCGACCTGGCATGCCTACAACGACTTCGGGGGAGAAAGTCTGTATGTGTCCTCGCATGGATTACCGGGAGGCCATGCGCGAAAAGTCTCGCTTGACCGCCCGATTACGTTGGGCTTCGGCTCCGGTAAGTTCCTCTATGAGGAAGCGGAGGCGGTAAGATGGCTCGAAGACCGGGGATACGATGTGGAATATCATTCAAGCGTCGACATCGGTGGGTCCGCGGGCCGGATCGGCAATCACAAACTGTACATGACTATCGGCCACGATGAGTATGCGACCATGGCTACGCTGGATCGTTTGGAGCAAGCTCTGACAGCCGGGACAAGCCTTGCCTTTCTAACGGGTAATACGCTCGTATGGCAGGTTCGATATGAGCAGAACGACCGGGTAATGGTCGGGTATAAGGAACTGGCCGCCGAAGATCCGATGAGACTGATCAATCCGCGGTTGACGTCGGCCCTTTTCCGTGACCCAATTGTGAACCGCCCGGAGAACCAGATTACCGGTGTGATGTCCGACGGGAGTCACAATGAGCAACCGACCGATTGGATCGTGACGAATCCCGATCACTGGGTGTACGCAAACACCGGCCTGACCAACGGCAGTCACATTCCTAACCTCGTCTTCTACGAGTGGGACAGCCTCGTCGCTAATGGCGTCACTCCATCGGGGCTCATTGTGCTGGCCTCGTCAGTTGTGCCGAACAATATCAGACCGGGCAGCCGGCACGAGGCGACGATCTATGAACGAGGGCGGGCGTTCGTGTTTGCAGCCGGCACCATCTACTTCAATCAACACATGAACAGTCAGCCGGTTGTTGGACAGATGGTTTCGAATCTGCTGGACAGAGCAGGCACAACGGCGTACCAGCCATAGCTGCACACCGCTCAGACCCTCCTCGTCACACGTAGGCTCACTGTAGAGTGACCTCGGAGAGGCATGTACTGGGTATATCCCTAGCATGACCCTCTGAGCCTGTCCTGATCACCGGCTGTCCCCCGACATTCCCGCTCTAATACGGCATGAGGGCTTGCGGCGCCTAGTTGGGGGTTTCCCTAGTAACCGAGGTGCCTATATATGGTTACAGTGAAAATACCTTAGAGCGGGATGAGTGTGTCCACATAACTGAAGGAGAAAGCAGTGACCCACGAGCAATCGTTAGCACAAGTATCTTCGAGACCAAGGTTGACCGGTCGCCGACCGGAGGGTGAGACTCTCAAAGCCTTTTCTCCGATGTTGTTCCGCGTCATGCTGGCCGACGACCACATGTTGTTGCGCCAAGGCGTAAAAGCTTTATTGGAAGCCGATGGAGTGACGGTGGTCGGCGAAGCGGGAGACGGTCGAGAGGCCCTCAGGATTGTGCAGCAGACGCAACCGGACTTTGCCATCCTGGATATCATGATGCCGCTGCTCAATGGACTGGACGTCGTCCGTGAAGTCCGGCACATCTCGCCCCAGACCAAGTGCCTCCTCTTATCAATGCACACCGAAGATGCCTTCGTCATGGAATCGTTGCGCGCCGGCGCCAAAGGCTATCTGCTGAAAACACAGGCGGTGAAAGACTTGTTGCAGGCCATTCGCGAGGTCTCAAAGGGGTGCTTTTATCTGAGCCCCGGCATTTCACAAACCGTCATCCACGCCTATCTTGCGAAGACCGATCTGCCTCCGGACCCCCTGACTAACCGGGAGCGGGAAGTGCTGCACCTCGTGGCGGAAGGCATGACGACGAAAAAGGTTGCCGACATGCTGGGGATCAGCGTCAAGACCGCCGAATGTCACCGCCAACGGATTATGGACAAACTGGACATCCATGACACAGCCGGCTTGGTCCGGTATTCCATCCGGCGCCACCTCATTGACCCCTAAGCCTGCTGGAGATCGTGTCGCGATGGCCAAAATACTGATCGTCGAAGATATGGAGAGCGTCGTCACGCTCTTGCGGTCTCTCTTCGAGCGCGAGGGCTTTGAGGTGACGACCGCCCAGGACGGACTGGAGGCATTGGACGCGGTCAGGCGGGAGAAGCCGGATCTCGTGCTGCTGGATTTGGTTTTGCCGGGACTGGACGGGTTGGAGGTCTGCCGGCGCATTCGCCAGGATCCCCTCACGGCCCATTTGCCGATCATCATCCTCAGCGGCAAAGAAGAAGAAACCGACAAAGTGATCGGGCTGGAAATCGGCGCCGACGACTACATCACGAAGCCATTTCAGGCCAACGAATTAATCGCGCGCGTGAAAGGCCGCTTGCGCCGGTCCGCTCCGACCGATCCGGCCCGCGTGCTCAAGGTGGGCAGTCTGGAGATGCAACTCGATCGCTATACCGTCACGCTCGAAGGTAAATTGATCCATCTTACGTCGAAGGAATTCAATCTTCTCAGGGCGCTCATTATGACCAATGGGCGGGTGCTCAGCCGCGACGCGCTCCTCGAAACGGTTTGGGGGCATCACAAGGGTGCGGACCTGCAGTCCAGAACAATCGATGTGCACATCCGCAGTCTGCGGAACAAGCTAGGCCCCGAAGGTTACCGCATCTTCACCGTACGCAACGTCGGATACCGCCTCGATCCCGGTTCCGTCCAGCAGCATTAAGCGACAGGCCCCATTTCTCCCGCTCCTCCTGCACTTACCTCGGCCGGATCTCTCCTTCGCCGACCGATTTCACCGGAAATGCATGGTGCTGAACGACGCACTCGTCCTGAGCGGCGCTTGCCGGGACCCTGCATGAAGTCGGCTGTTCATCGTAATCCGTGCGATTCACATAGCCGGTGGAGCCTTCGAAGGAAATCACTCGCCCCGGAATACCGACGACGACGGCGTGGTCAGGCACGTCGGTCGTCACGACACAATTGGCGCCGATCGCAACGTGGTTTCCGATACGCACCGCCCCGACGATTTTTACGCCGGGGCCGATATAGACGTTGTTTCCGATCACGGCGGTACCCTTACGCACACCGCGATTGGCCTGTCCAATGCTTACACCGTGGCTGATGTTGCAATTATCTCCAATTACCACACGGTCGCTCACGACAATGTTTCTAATATGCCCGATATACAACCCTCGCCCGATCAGCGCGGCATGTGGGATCGACACCCCGAATTTATATTTATAATGCGTGAAGACACTCCGGCAGATGAGATACAACGGCCAATAGATGATCTTGGGACGGCATCGATGTAAATAGCGGCAAAGGCGAAGGTAGAAGGTGTATTTGACCCCGTCGCTAAAATGCTCATCGCCATCGGAGACCACGAGATGGACGAGCAAATCCCACCAGCCACGCTTTCCCGTATGGCGATATAGATCCGCTCTCCAAAATGACCGAAGTTCTTGAAAGGTCATGACTCAACCCTCTGAAGTGTACCGACTGACCGGATTTACCTAATATTTACGAAAACTTTCCCTGATATCCTCATTGCGCGCGCCGAACCTTGGCATTAGCATAGAACCGCCGTGCTAGGATTTCCCCCATATTCGACTGGACGCGGCCCTAGGTGGGGCACTGGTACCGTGTCCAGAATTGGAGGATTACTATGTCACGACGTTCTGCATTTCTTGTCTGCCTCCTGGCCCTCTGGGGCCTGACGGGTACGGCTTCTGCCGACGCTCCCGGAGGATGGATTGAAAAAGACGGCTCCGGCTTACGGACGAAATTGACGGCTCAGCAGATTCAATCATTTGTACCGCACACTCGAGGACCTTTCACTTTCCCGTTTCCCTATGGAACCAAAGCGGTACGGCTCACCGACCTGAGCGATTGCCCAGGTGGAGGCGACTGTTTGTTCCCGGTCGGGTATTCCTACTGGCGCAACAGCAACAACCATGTCAGCAGCAACGACATGTACCTCTTTTTCAGCTTCGACCGCCGCAAAGGTGGAGCCGGCCCCACGTTGTTCCGCTATGACAAGTCCAGGGATACCGTCGTCAAAGTGGGCCCACTGTTCGACCCGACCAGCAAATTCAGCTGGAGCAGCGGAATAGGCTGGTACTTTAGCGCCACACAGCCTACCAAGTTGTATATAAGCGATGGCCCCAAACTGCTTCGCTATGACGTGCTGACACGGCAATTCGACACGGTGATGGATGTCAGTTCCAGGTGGGGCAACGACAAGGACCTCTATCAATCCCATTCCAGCAACGATGATCTGGTGCATTCCACCACACTGCGAATCCGCGGTACGGGCGAGATGCTGGGATGCCTGGTTTACCATGAGAGGAATCAACGCCTCGTATTCTTCAGCAAAATCGGCATCTACGACGAGTGTCATCTTGACAAGAGCGGACGTTGGCTTATCAGCCTCGAGGATCTCGACGGACAACGCGGCACTGACACGCGCGTGTTCAATATGGATAATGACTCTGAAGTGGCCAGGCTCTACCGCGAGGACGGAGGACCGGGCCACCTCGATCTCGGTTTCGGCTACGTCGTCGGCGCCTTATCGTACAATCCGCTGCCCAATTCCTCGGCACTCTGGTATTTAGGACCGACCATCTCGAAAGGTCCTGTTGTCCATTATAATGTCAATTGGAATTACGCCGCCATGAACCATATGGCTCACGGAAACGCCAGGCAAGGTGTGCCGCCGAGCTCACAATATGCGTGCGGCAGCAATGCCGATCGCATGGGTGTCCAGAATGAAATTACCTGCGTTCGCCTTAGCGGTTCGACCAACCAGTTGATCGTCGCGCCTATCATGACGAATCTTGATGCGCCGGGCGGCCAGAATGACTATGACAAAAGCCCGAAGGGCAATCTGGATATCACGGGCCAATATTTCATCTGGACCACAAACCTTTCAGGTAATCGCCTGGAAGCGTTTCTCGTAAAGGTTCCCTTTCAGCAGTTGTACCAATAGGCGAAGGATCACACACTTTTTACCATTCTATAACGTAATGTTTACATATACCGCACATTCAGTTTACCTGTTTTCACATACCATCAGGGAATCAGTGATAGCGTGTCCCCGTTCGCGCTGGGATGTATCCCCGTCACTGCTTCTTGCGTCTAACAGGACACGAATCTCCTGAGAACATACAGGAGGGTGAGCATGACGTTCATGAAACCGAGTTCTGCCATGGTTCGTGCCTCTGTGATGATGGTCCTGATGCTGAGTGCGACCATTACTCCTGCCATTGCGCAAACGTTTCCAGGCGGCTGGGTGGAGAAAAGCGGCAGCGCTGTCCGAGCGCGGTATTCCAACTCGCAACTTCAATCGTTCATTCCATCGGCGCGCGGGCCGTTTACCTTCCCCGCTCCCTACAAGACGAAAGGTGTCCGGATCACAGATGCTTCGGACTGCGGCGGGGCCGATTGCGTCTGGTATGTCGGGTACTCCTACTGGCGCAATACGAATGCGCACGAAGGCAGCAACGAGATGCTGATCTTTCTGGGACTTAACAGCAGCAACGGCGGTTCCGGCCCCACGCTCTTCAAGTACAACAAAACGACTGACGCGATCACTAAAGTCGGCCCGCTGTTTCCAGCAGGCAGCAAATTCAACAGCCACAGCGGCAATACGTGGTATTTTAGCGCGAGTCTCCCGACCAAGCTCTATCTGCCTGATGGGCCGAGAATGCTGCGGTACGATGTCAACTCCAAGACATTCGAAACCGTCTACGACATTACGGCGCAGTTCGGATCCAATCGCAACATCTATCAGATGCATTCCAGTAATGATGACAAAGTCCATAGCGCCACCCTGCAAGTCAGCAATACGGGAGAATATTTGGGATGTCTGGTCTACTCTGAAATTACCGGGCAATTCCGTCATTACCCCAAAATCGGAGTTTATGACGAGTGCAACCTCGATAAGAGTGGACGCTGGGCCATCAGTCTTGAGGATATCGGCATCGGCTCCGGTGATCTGGCCAATCGAATATTCGATAACCAGACCGGGCAAGAAACCCGCATCAACGGACCTAGCGGCACACTCGGCCACCTCGACACTGGCTACGGGTATGTCGTTGGAGCCGATAACTACAATCCCTTGCCACAAGCTACCCTTCTGTGGATGTTCGAACCATTTATCACCCAAGGGCCCGTAGTCCATTACAACATTAACTGGAATGTGGCGTCAGTGAATCACGTTTCGCATGCCAATGCTAAACCCAACGTCCCGCGATACCAGCAATATGCTTGTGGGAGCGATGCGTCCACGAACTATGCCATTCAAAATGAAATTACCTGCTTTCGCATCGACGGCTCTCATGACGCCCTCGTTGTCGCGCCTGTCATGACCGATCCCAATGCTTCGGGTGGAGGCAGCGATTTCTACAATAAACAGCCGAAGGGCAACCTCGATATTACCGGCAAGTACTTCATTTGGACCACCAATCTGGGCGGTAACCGCCTGGACGCCTTTCTCGTCAAAGTGCCCTCGCAGTTGCTGGTGACCCAGCAAAACGTGACTCCTCCCTCCCCCCCGGTAAATCTGAGGGTTACTCGCCGTACCCGTAGATAGATCCCGCATGCAGCTGAGATACTGTGTATTCACGCGGCTGGGCGGTTTTCCTGCACCTTTCCCATTCGCATTTCCTCACCCAGAGGATGGCCGGAGGACAACGCCGCTTCCGTTGTGCGAGGAGTGGTCTGCCACGTCTGACCTGTCATTCCCATGAAAAATCGAACAAACCCGACCAGCAGTGCGGCATTTAAGACCATGAAATATGAGATGGCTGTCGTTACACGACCCAGCAGAGGAATGTTGCGAAGCCAGGGCGCGCAGAGGCCTAACGCATAGCCGAGCAGCTGGACGCCCAACAGTGCTCGTCCCCACCGGTCATTCAGCAAGAACAGATTTGCTATGAATGCCGTGAGCAAAAGGCCCGGCCCCATCCAACGGAATACTTTGTGCGACCAGTAGCTAAGCGCAAGCATACCGTGTGTCGGAAACAGCAGGCGCCAGCTGTGTATGAGGGCATGGGCGTCGCCGGCGCCAATCCTGACCCGGCGACGGAATTCATCCCGTACGGTTTCCGGTGTATGCTCCCACGCTTTCGCCGAAGGCTTGAACACCACGGCTCCCCCACCCTCAAGCCGCATAAGCAGCGGAATAAGGAAATCATCAACAATTGTCCCTGGCGGAAGCGGACGGTAAAAAGCACGACGAATGGCATAAATAGCCCCGTTCGCTCCTAGCAACGTGCCGAAACGTGATTCCAGCCTTTTTAACAGACTTTCATAACGCCAATACAGACTCTCCGGATTCACCGCACCAGAAGCCGTCCTGAACTCCAGCAGACCGACCACCGCGCAGGCAGATGGGCAGGCCTGGAAGCCTCGAATCAACTCCTTAATCGCATCGCGCTCGTAAAACGTGTTCGCGTCGGTAAAGACGACAAACTCGCCGGTTGCCCGGGGAACTAAATCGTTCAACACCCCGGCCTTGCCTCTGCGGGAAACACTCGCCACAAGCTTAATCCCGGCGAAGCGATACCTGGAAATGACGCCGCACGTTCCGTCCGTAGACCCATCTGAGCCGATGAGTATTTGGAGCCTGTCTCTCGGATAATCCACCTC